>DCDI01000112.1 GCA_002316345.1 Phyllobacteriaceae bacterium UBA1059
GCGCGGGCCGCAAGACGGCGGGGCTCGAGCAGGAGGATGATGTTCTCGCCGCGCCATGGTGCGTTGAGCAACGCCAGTGGCACCAACGTCGTCTTGCCGGCGCCCGGCGGTGCCACGAGCACGGCCGACTTGTGTTGGGCCAGCGTCGTCAAAAGGTCCGGCAGGACGGCGGTTACCGGAAGGGCGGGCAGGTCGATCATGTTCTGCCGATATCAGCGGCAGGCGGGGCGTGGCAATGCAGGCGGCTCAGCAGCTTAGATCCGCAGGATGTGATTGTCCCAAACAAAGTCCGGCAGAACGGCTTCCGGTGTTTGCGGCGCCAGCCAGCGGCCGGTGCCGGTGCTGGACAGGAAGCCGCCACGGTCGGGCGCCAGACCGCAGACCTCCGTCAAACTGCGCATCTCCCACACCGTGCGCGTCACTGTGTCGATCAGCGCTAGACTGTTGCCTTGGGGCGAGGATACGGCCACGAGCCCGGCTTCCGGGTTGCTGGCGACCGAGCCGATATAGTTGCGGAAGCCGCCGAGCACGTCATCCGGCATGTCGAGCAGGGTCAGGCCATCGTCCCTCGTGGCATACCCCACAAGCTGCGGCCGGTCCCGTTCCGCACCCTCATATTGGCAGCCGAACCACAGCCGGCCCTGATCGTCCGCCGCCATGTGGCGGATCGAGAGCTGATGCAGGGCGGCGGGCAGCGTGTGATGCGACAGCAGCGTGCCGCTCACTCGATCGATAAAGACCAGCGGCGGCTCCATCGTCGCGATGTTGAGCTTGGCGCGGCCGAAATCGGGATGGGTTTCAATGCCACCATTGGCGACAGCAAAGGTGCGGCCATCACCCATCAGCAGCATTTCATGCGGGCCGACGCCATGGGTCTTGAACTCGCCGACGCGGCGGAAGTCGTCGCGCGCATCATAAATGCCGATCATGCCTTCGGCAGCGTCGAAATCGTTCTCGGTCGCATAAAGCAGCGCGCCGTCCGGCGAAAAGCAGCCGTGGCCATAGAAGTGCCGGCCTTCCACGCTGGCGATCGTGATCGGCGGCTGCTTTCCGCCATGGTCGAACACGGTCATGAAGGTGCCGGGCTGGCGGGCAAACACAACTGAACGCCGCGATACGGGATCGAACGTCACGTCGTGGCCACGATCGGGCAGGTCGAGCGCATGCACGAGCTCTCCGGCTTCGGTCAGCACAGCTACGCCGTACTGGCCGCTTCTTCGTTGGTAAGCCGTGGCGAACACGGCGTCTGCGCGTTCCAGCGCGAAGGCCTGGCGAGAGCCGAGCGAAGCGGCAAACAGCGAGCCGGCGGCGGCGAGAAAGCAACGGCGGTCGATTAGCGGCGTCATGGGCCCCTAGTCTCCATCCAGCGACGAAAAGCCTACCGTCAGGCCGATGTCGCCGGTCAGCCGCTGGCCGACGAGGCCGGACAGGCTGCTGGTGGCGATGCGGAGAAATTCGAGGCTTGCCCGATGGGCCGGGTCGCTCAGCAGACGGTCGATCGGCTCGTCACGCTCCGGGGCGGTGATGGCTTCCGCGTTGGAGAATTCATAGTCGATGGCATCGGGGATCCATTCGCCGTCGCCCGAGACAAGCGCGCCGACACCCGACAGCTGCATCAGCTTGTGCATGGCAGCGAGATTGGCAGCCAAAGACGTCACTGTCTGACCGGAACGCCAGTAGATCGCCGACTTCGGCTTGTCGCCGTCAGGCCTGGCGCCGAGAAAGCCGTTCATGCGGACATCACGCACCTGTTCCAGACCGTGCACGACGACATCCACCAGCTCGCCCAGTGCTTCCTCGGCATTGCGGTAGCGGTCGTTGTCGGGGCCAAAGCGCGACCAGAGCCACGAAATATCGTCGGTGTCCTGCCAGGCGGCACTAAGATCATCGGCCATGCCATCGAGGTTGGCGGCAATCGCNNCGGCAACGAAAAGCACCGTCAGCGGAAGTCAGTGTTTCAGCATTCGTACCGAACAGCACGAATTCCAATGCGCCGAGACCTTGCGACGCGACGCTTTTGCCGGCCAAGGTGGAAGCGTCTGTTGCTGTTTCATCCTTGCCGACAAGGATCGCCTGCACCTGTTTCAAGCCGATGCTACGCCGATCCGGCCAGAACAGAATGCGGTCTTGCCGGTTTTCGGCGGTGATTGGGCCGAAGCGGATGATTTCAGCGTGTGACCAGGCCGCGACCGTGTCGGTAAAGCCCTTGCGGGCGTCATCGAGCGAGGCTTGGGACGGCGTCGCGCAAAGCGCCTTCACGCCTTCGGTCAGCGCCTGCGTCGACTGGGCGAAGTCGGCATAAACAGGCCGAACGAAGTCGCTTATCGCGGCGGTGATGATGCTGCGTGCTTTCGCTTCGTCGATTGCAGCGCGCGCCGGCATCGCGAAAGCGAAGATTGCGATCAGAGCAATCAGGATCGTGCGCAAAGGCTCAAAGCGATTCCAGGAAGCGCACCAGCGCATCGCGATCCTCCTTCAGCAGGCCGGCATAGCTGTCGCGGGCCGTTTGCGCTTCGCCGCCATGCCACAGAATGGCTTCAGTCAGGTTGCGGGCGCGGCCATCGTGCAGAAAGAAGGTGTGGCCGACAACCGTCTTCGTCAGGCCGATGCCCCAAAGCGGCGGCGTCCGCCATTCCATGCCGGTGGCAGCACCGACCTTCTGCCCGTCAGCCAGGCCCTCGCCCATGTCATGCAGCAGGAAATCCGAATAGGGCCAGATCAGCTGGAACCGATGCGCCTTGTTCGGGGCATCGCGGCGGGTGACGAATTTCGGCATATGGCAGGACGCGCATCCGGTCTCGTAGAAGACCTGCTTGCCGCGCAGCACCTGGGCGTCGCCGACATCGCGGCGCGCGGGCACGGCCAGGTTTTGCGAATAGAAGGTGACGAGATCCATGATCGGATCCGGCGCTTCATCCTTGCCGAGACGCTCCTGAATGCCATTCGGCAGCGCGCGGCATTTGGTCTGAGACTCCGTGCAATCGCCAAAGGGGCGCGGCGCATCGGGCGAGGAAATGCCGATATCCCCGGCAAAGGCGTCCGCAGACTGACGGCGGATGAAGACTTCCTGCGCCTTCCAGCCGAAGCGGCCGACGCGTGTTTCGCCCGACAGCGGATCGCGCAAGATCTGCGCCTTACCGGAAATGCCGTCGCTATTCGCATCGTCGGGATCGGCATGGGCCAGCAGGTCGGCCGGATGGATGTCCTCCACCAGCCCAAGCCCGATCATCTGCGGCGTCACGCGCGGCGAGAGCGTGGTGTCGGGATGCAGCGGGCCGTAAGCGAGGTCGTCGATCGCATAGGTCGGCTTGCGCAAGGAAACCGTTTCGCCGCCTTCCAGCATGACCGGCATCTCCTCATAGGTGATCCGCATCTTGCCCTCGGCATCAAGGCCAGGAACGGCGAGATCCTGCAACTGCGTGCCGTAGATCGGGTCGGGGAGATTGAGAAGCACGCCATCGGCTAGCGATTTCCGCTCTTCTTCCGTCGAGGCGTCGCGTGCGAGCCGCAGGAACATGGACGTCGCGTCCGCCGCACCTTCCGGTGGATGGCCGCGACCATCCTTCAGGTGGCAACTCTGGCAGGCGCGCGCATTGAAAAGCGGCCCGAGACCGTCCGACGCCTGCGTCGAGGTCGGCGCGGTGACCCAGACCTTGCGGAACATGCCGTTGCCGAGCTTGAAGGTGCCTTGTTCCTCGAAGGTTATGTTGGCCGCCGGTTGCGAAAACGCATCCTGGTTCGGCAGTTTCTTGGACGTGCCGGCGCCGCCTTGCATCGTCTCGAAGTCTTCGGGCTTGGAGAAGTCGGTTGCTGGCCGGGTGACGGCCTGGACGCGCTTGAGGTCCTTGGGCGTGAGATCATCCCGAACAGCGGGGATCGTCTCGGCAGAGCCGGCAAGACCCGACGTGGCAGCCATCATCGTGGCTGCAAGAACAAGAAAAATCGATCGGCGCATGATGGCGTTCAACCCACCATGGCCGGCAAGGCCGCGCTGACTGTGGTCGCGCGAAACCCGAGGCAGCGCGTTTCAGCGCCGCCTCGATGTCGATTGTTACTCGGACTCGTCGGCCGAAGCCGCGTTGAGCAAGCCGTAACGCTCTTCGCCGATCCGGTTGAACAGGTCGAGCTGGGTTTCAAGGAAGTCAATATGACCTTCCTCGTCCTTGAGCAGATCGTCGAACAGCTGCTTCGTGACGTAATCGCCCAGTTCCGAGCAGATTTCGCGCGAGCGCTTGTAGGAGGTGCGGGCGTCATATTCGCCGGCGAGATCGGCTTCCAGCACTTCCTTGACGTTCTGGCCGATGCGCAGAGGACCGACCTTCTGGAGATTGGGATGACCTTCCAGGAAGATGATACGTTCGATGATCTTGTCGGCGTGCTGCATCTCTTCGATGCTTTCCGCACGCTCCTTCTTGGCGAGCTTCTTGAAGCCCCAATCATCGAGAAGGCGGTAATGCAACCAGTATTGGTTGACCGCGCCGAGCTCGAGGAACAGTGCCTCATTAAGCCGCTCGATGACTTGTGGTTCGCCCTTCATTGCGATTGCTCCCGAATTGATCGCGCAATCCGCGCACGCGATCCAGATGTGAAACGACATCACCCGCGTCGCCTGCAGTGCGCGCGTGGTAATTTTCGGTAACCCGAATGATCGTTTCCACCACATTTGGGAAGCAGCCGCAACAGCGGCCACGCTTGGCGAGCCTGTGGTAAACTTTCGCAGGGACGATGAGCTGCCAGGCGTCAATGTCCAGAAGCTCGGTGATCGCCGTCTCGATCTCCTTCTCGGTTATGATGTTGCAATGGCAAACAAGCATGTCACGTCACCATTCCCTGACGTGGCGCGTCGCGGAACGCGCCACCCTCGGTACGCCGTTTGCGGTTCGGGAGCATTGAACCGCAAACGGTAACTCACGCCCTCATAGGCGCTTACTGAAACACCTTGTCGGGAGCATCCAGACTGTCGGAGCCCTCAAAGGCAATGGCATCGAGCTTCAGCGCCGCGACGGCGCGTTCCAGCGATTTCGTTTGATCCACCAGCGCATCGATCGCGGCCTGCACGGTGGCATTGCCGTCCGCGTTGCCTTCGCCGATCTGCTGGTCATAGGCCTCGCCTCCCTTTGCACGATCAGCCATCGCCTTCATCTTGGCGTTGGTCGTGTCGAGCTTGGCCTTGAGTTCGGTGTCGACCGCAGGATCAGCCGCAGCCACCAGCGACGACAGCGAGGAGCCTTCCACCGTCTTGCCATCCAGGCGCTTGTAGTGGCCGAGATAGACATTCTGGATGCCGAGCGCGTCGTTCAGATGCGAATTGTAGGTGTTATCGGAAAAGCAGTCGTGCTCTTCTTCCGGATCATGCAGCATGAGGCCAAGCTTCATGCGCTCGCCGGCGAGTTCGCCATAAGACAGCGAGCCGAGGCCGGTGAGGATGACCGAGAGACCAGCTTTCGGATCGGCATCGAGCACGGCCTTGCGCGCTTCGCCGTCATCGGCCCAATTTGCCACCATCTCCTCGAGATCGGTCACCAGGAGGTCGGCTGCGGAAGCGAGATATTCGGCGCGGCGCTCACAATTGTTGTTGGTGCAGTTGGCCTTGTCGTAGTCGGTATAAGGACGCTCGCCCGAACCGGCCTCCGTGCCATGCAGGTCCTGCCCCCACAGCAGGAACTCGATGGCATGATAGCCGGTGGCCACATTGGCCTCGATGTCGCCGGCTTCCTGCAGCGTGCCGGACAGGAATTCCGGCGTCAGCTTGGAGGCATCCACCGTTTCGCCGTTGATCTTGATCGAGGGGTTGGCGATGACATTGGCGGTATAAAGCGAGTTTTCGTCAGACTCGGTGCCGTAATTGGCATCGACATAGTCGATCAGGCCCTCGTCCAGCGGCCAGGCATTCACACGGCCTTCCCAATCATCCACGATCGGGTTGCCGAAGCGGAACGCTTCCGACTGCTGGTAGGGCGCGCGGGCGGCAAGCCAGGCTTGCTTGGCTGCGTCCAGCGTGGCGTCGGACGGCTTGTCGAGGAAGGCGTGGATCTTGTCGTCCAGCGTCTTGGCGGTGGTCAGCGAGTCCTCGTAAACGGCATGCGCGATATTCGCATAGGTCGTCAGAACCGCCTTCTCGTCCGTCGCCGCATTGGCCGGGAGAAGAAAGACCGCTGCCGTCAGCACGGTTGTTGCTGCGATGGCTGCCAGCCTGGCCGTTTTCGGCGTCATATCTTCCCCCTCAATGAACGGTTGCGGGCCGCTGCGACCGCGCAATGATGTCTTCGATCGCGCGGCGCGGGATCGGCAAAAGCGTGTGATCGAGCCGCGCCAGCGTTTCGGCAAGCGGTGCAGCCGCGCGAGCCAACTCACCGCAGCGCAGCGGGCAGCTCATGGCGCCGGCGCATAGTGATGCCGTGTCCTTGTCGTCATGCTGCAGGCCAGCCACGAGGCCGAGCGCCAGGCATTCCTCGCGCGACACATGATGGGCGCCGAATGGAAATGCACGCAGCGGGCAGGATGCGCACTTACGCAAAGCCCGCACGAAGCGCGTCATGTCGGTGATGGCACGCGGCGCTTCGACCTCGCCGAGCAGCGCTTCATACAAGGACCAGCTCAGCTCCCACGGCGCGATCGAGCCGGTTTCGAAACCGGCGATCATGCGGCGATAGCCTTCGAGCACCAGCTTTTCCGGCGCGCGGTCGAAATAGGGATCGTTGTGCCCGTTGAGATCGGCGAGGCGTGACAGCATCAGCGCGCGCCTCCACCGGAGCGCACTGCCTGGCCTTCCGCACGCAAAAGCGCGGCATTCAAAAACATCAGTCCTCCAATCAACCGGGTTCAAGGCCCAGACATCAAAGGCGCGCCGGGATGACGCGATTGGTTGTAATCTTTGCAGCGAGAACCGTTCCTGTCAACGGCCAGCGACAAAAAGTCCAATTGGATCAATAGTTTAGAATTATTCTAAAGTAGACAACGAAGTGAAGGTTTGTGGCCGCGGCCGCGCTTCAGCGCCATTCATCCTTTGGCAACGGCCGGTAACGCATTGTCTGCGCAAGCCTGACATGGCACGAAGCGGGAAAATCGCCGCAGCCTTCCTTTTTCAAAGCCTGGCGCAGCCGCGCCGGAGGACCCCCTTGCCGCACTCAGCCACTCGCCGCTTCTTCCTGTCCGCCCTTGTGTTGCCGCTTGCTTTGGCGCTTGGCGCCTGCAGCACTACGAGTGGCGGCACCACATCCGCGATCACCCCGAACGCCGCCGCTGTGCCGCCTTTGGCGTCAGAGCGCTATGCGGCGATCGTCGTGGATGCCACGAGCGGGCGCAAGCTTTACGGCTATGAAGACGGCAGCCAGCGCTTCCCGGCATCCATGACCAAGATGATGACGCTCTATATGCTGTTCGAGCAGATGCAGAGCGGGCGCATCAACAAGACCACGATCATTCCCGTGTCCCCTTACGCCGCCGCGCGTCCGCCAACGAAGATCGGCTTCAAGCCCGGCGAAGGCATCGACGTGGATTCGGCCATCAAGGCGCTGGTGACACGCTCGGCCAACGATGTCGCGACCGCGGTCGGCGAGTTCCTCGGCGGCGGCTCGGAACAGCAGTTCGCGCTGATGATGACGGACAGAGCGCGTTCCATCGGCATGCGCGACACCCGCTTCCAGAACGCATCCGGCCTGCCCGACCCCCTGCAGGTAACGACGCCGAAGGACATGGCGACGCTGGCCATCATGCTGCGCCGCCAGTTCCCGCAATATTACAGCTATTTCTCGGTCACCGAGTTCTCATTCCGCGGCAAGACCATCCGCGGGCACAACCGCTTGGTCGGCGGCGTCGAGGGTGTGGACGGCATCAAGACCGGCTATATCCGCGCGTCCGGCTACAATGTCGCGACGTCGGTCACACGCGGCGGCCGCCGGCTGGTGGTGGTGGTGATGGGTGCCGACAGTTCCAAGCAGCGCGATGGACAGGTGGCGCAGCTGATCGACGCTTTCCTGCCGTCGCGCAACGGGCCGTCTAGCTTGCCCGGCGCACTGGCGGTGCTCGACCCCGGCGCCCTGCCCGGGGTCGTCGCGGAATAGAACCTGCTACTTGGCGTGGCCGCTATGGTCGGCCACGCCGTCTTCTATCGCTCCGTGGTCCATCCCGTCCATTGAACCATGATCCATGGAACCATGGTCCACGCTGCCATGATCCATGGCGCCCTCGGCCGCCGGCTTGCCGCCAGGCGTTCCGCCGATGGTTTCCACGGCATAGTCGACCTCGACCGAGCCGGCCTTCTCGAAGACCAGCGTGCCCTTGAAGCGCTCGCCCTGCTTGGCCTGCTGCTTGAGGCCGACAAACATCAGGTGATAGTTGCCGGGCTCAAGCATCACCGTTTCGCCGGCCGGAATTTCCACCCCCCGTTCAACCGGGCGCATGGTCATGACGCCGGTGCTGGAATCCACCGATATCTGGTGGATCTCGCCCTTCTCCGAAATGGCGGACGACACGGAAACGAGGCGATCGGCCGTGTCACCGGTGTTCTTGATCGAGAGATAGCCGGCCGCCACCTTGGCGCCGGGAGGCGTCGCGCGCGACCAAGGGTGACCGATGTCCAACGTTCCGGCCTTGTATTCGTGGGCGGAGGCGAAGGGGCTGGCAGCCAGTAGAAGAGCTAAGCCAAGGCCTGCCGCACGCAGCGGCGAGGATAAAAACAGATGCATGATGGGTATCCGACTGGAGCGCCGACGGCGCTGATTGGTCTGAGAAGCGGTTTGTCTCAGGCCAGGATCGGAGGGCCACGCGGTTGATGCGCGTGCCCGGCACTCACCCGCAGCACGGGCGCTTTGGCGAAGCCATGGTCAAGTCTGGACGCGATCCTGACCGGAAGCGTCCAGCCATGTTGCGGCGGGGGTGCCGAGGCAACAGCTGCGGACAAACAGCCGACGCCGCAGCAAGCCGGCACGGAGCCATGATCGGCAGTTCGGTTGTGATGCCCGCCTTCGCTCAAGCAAAGCAGGTTGCCGAAGATGTCGCGCTGCGGCCCGGACGCCAGAGCACCGGCCGCAAAAGCGCCGAGCGTGAATTGCAGCAGCACTGCGCATGACAGAACCAACGCCAGAACAAGCGCCGTGCCGTTTCGCCGTTTGATGCTACCTTCGATCATCAGCCTGTTCTTAGCACGTGGCATGATGCGCTGACAGCCGCACCTACCCTTGCGGCATTATGCGCCACGCGCTCAGCGCGCACCGGTTGTTTCAGCGGAAAAGCGGTAGATCGACCGGTGTCGATAGGTTTCACCGGGATCGAGCCGAGCGCTCGGGAAATCCAGCCGGTTAGGGGCGTCCGGCCATGCCTGAGGCTCCAGGCACAGCGCATCGCCTTGACGCGCGATCTGTCCGTACTTGCCGGCCCAACTGCCATCCAGCATGTTGCCGGTATAGAACTGCAGCCCGGGTTGATCCGACAGAAGCTCCAGCACTCGGCCGCTATGCGGATCTTCCAGCCGTGCGATCAAGCGCGGTTCTTCGCTCGCTTGGTCTGACAAACAGAAGCAGTGGTCGATGCCATGCGCGATCAGCACCTGCTCGTCCACGTGCCGCAAATCGCGGCCGATCGGCTTCGACTGGCGGAAATCGAACGGCGTGCCGTCAACAAAGCGGGGTTCGCCATCGGGAATAAGGCCCGCCTTGACCGCCAGGAAACGCTCGGCGGGGATATGAAGGTGATGATCGAGCACGCTGTGCGGATGCTCGACGCCGCCGAGGTTGAAATAGCCGTGATGGGTCATGCCGACCACGGTCGGGCGGTCCGCGGTGGCCTCGAACGTCATCGACAGCTCGGTTGGCGCCGTGAGCCGGTAGGTGACGGATGCCTTGAGTGCACCAGGAAAGCCTTGATCGCCGTCCGGACTGACCAGGCTGAGGCGCACGAAGGGCTCCGGCTCCGCGACAAGATCCTCGATCGTCCAAAGTTTGTGATCGAAGCCTTCCTGCCCGCCATGCAGCACATTCGCGCCCTCGTTGGCCAAGAGTTGCACCGCCTCTCCGTCAAGCTGGAAGCGGGCACCTGCGATGCGGTTGGAGAAGCGGCCGATGGTTGCGCCAAAGAACTGGCGATCGGCCATGTAGTCCTCGGGATCGTCATGGCCGAGCACGACATCGGCGCGTTACCCCGCCGCATCCGGCACGAACAAGGCCTGGACCGCAGCGCCCAGCGTGATGATGCGCACTTCCAATCCGCCCGGCCAGGCCAGCGAGACGCACTCAACCGTTAGGCCAGTGCTCAACGTGCCGAAAACAGACCGTTCCACATTTCCCGACATCATCCACTCCAGCGATACCTGCGCGCGTAGAGTTGCCGTGCCTCCAGCCGGGAGGCAAGAGGACGAAACCTCGCATGGCGCAGTTGGAATGATTTTCTTCAAGCACCCATAAAAACAGGGAAGTTCTACCTAGCGATGCCCAGTCACGCAGCATTCTGCCTCGCCCTTTCCGCTGCTCGCCCTATGATCAGTCGATAACCTGTCCGCCACGCCAAATTGCCTAGGAGAGCCCGATGAGCCTTCGCATCAACGACACCGCCCCGGATTTCACCGCCGAAACAACGCAGGGCGTGATCCACTTCCATGATTGGATCGGCGATGGCTGGGGCATTCTGTTCTCGCATCCAAAGAACTTCACGCCGGTTTGCACCACCGAACTCGGCACGATGGCTGGCCTTCAGGACAAGTTCGCCGAGCGCAACGTCAAGATCATCGGCATTTCCGTGGATCCTGTCGAAAGCCACGGCAAATGGAAGGAAGACATCAAGACCGCAACCGGCTTCTCAGTGGAATACCCGCTGATCGGCGACAAGAACCTCGAAGTCGCCAAGCTCTATGACATGCTGCCGTCGGATGCCGGCTCATCCTCGGAAGGCCGCACTCCCGCCGACAATGCGACTGTGCGCTCGGTTTACGTCATCGGCCCGGACAAGAAGATCAAGCTGATCCTGACCTACCCGATGACCACCGGCCGCAACTTCGACGAGATCTTGCGCGCGCTGGATTCCATTCAGCTCACGGCCAAGCACAAGGTTGCGACGCCCGCCAACTGGAAGAATGGCGACGACGTGATCATCACCGCCGCCGTTTCTGACGATGAAGCCAACGAGAAGTTCGGCGGCTTCGAGCGCGTGCTGCCTTACCTCAGAAAAACCAAGCAGCCCGCCGCTTAAACACGAACACGCCTCCCAAGGCCGAAAGCCGGATGCTCACGCGTCCGGCTTTTTTCATGCGGGAAGGCGGTACCGCCCTAAACGGTGATCGTTTCCAGCCTGCGCGCGATCAACTCGGCCAGACGCTCGGCGACTTGCGCTTTGTCCATTTCCGGCCATTCCTCGACGCCCGAGCGGCTGACGATCTTCACGCGGTTGCGCGCCCCGCCCATGACACCGCCGGCATTGATCCCGCTCGCAACCGACACGTCATTGGCGACGATGAAGTCGGCACCTTTGCGATCGAGCTTGGCGGTGGCGTTCTGGCTGACATCCTGCGTTTCGGCCGCAAAGCCGACAACCAGGAAAGGGCGTCGCGCATGCTTGCCGATGCCGGCGAGAATGTCCGGGTTTTCCACCATGGCCAGCGTCGGCGGCCCGCCGGCACCCTTCTTGATCTTCTGATCGGATTCCGCGTCCGTGCGCCAGTCGGCAACCGCCGCCACCATCACAGCCGCATCGGCCGGCAGCAGCGCTTCCACCGCGCTTTGCATCTGGCGCGCCGTTTCGATGTGGGTGGTGTGGACACCAATAGGATCGGGGATTGTCACCGGTCCGGACACGAGTTGCACATCGGCGCCAAGCCGCGCCAAGGCGCCTGCAATTGCGTGACCCTGCTTGCCCGAAGAGCGATTGGCGATATAGCGCACCGGATCGATCGGCTCATGCGTCGGACCGGATGTCACGATGATGCGGCGGCCGGTGAGCGGCTTTTGCCCTCCATCCAGCAGGCTTTCGACGGCGGCGGCAATCTCCAGCGGCTCGGCCATGCGTCCCTCGCCCGCCTCGTTCTTTTCCGCCATCTCGCCCTTGTTGGGGCCGATGAAGTGTACGCCGTCACCCGCCAGCGTTTCGCGGTTACGGCGGGTAGCGGGGTGGCTCCACATCGCCGGGTTCATCGCCGGCGCCATTAGAACGGGCTTGGTTGTGGCCAGAAGCACGGCTGATGCGAGATCATTGGCATGGCCATGGGCGAGCTTGGCCATCAGATCGGCTGTCGCCGGCACGACGGCGATCAGATCGCAATCGCGCGCCAGCCGGATATGGCCGACATCCTGTTCGTCCTGGCGGTCGAACAGGTCGGTGAACACATGATCGGCCGTCAGCGCACCGACAGCCAGTGGCGCTACGAAGTGCTGTGCGGCGGATGTCATCACCGCCCGCACACTCGCGCCGCGCTCGCGCAAACGGCGGATGAGGTCGAGCGCCTTATAGGCAGCGATACCGCCGCCTATGATCAGCAGGATGCGCTTGTTTTGGAGCCGCTGCCCGGTCGCCATCCGTGTTCACCCTCGAAGCTTCCGATCCCCAGCAATTGGCCAAGGGATCGGGACTGATCATGCTTCGATTGGCTTAGCGTCGATTGCCCTCGGCTGGCAACTCCGTGCCTTAAAGCTGGCGCAGCGATCCGCGAGCGGGGAAAGCGGCAAAGGCGGCGATAGCAAAGAACACGGGAATGCCCAGTTCCAGAACCTCCTCGGCCACAACCGACAGATAGGTCGGCTGCACATACACGCCGATCACCTGCAGGTTGGACGAAAAGCCATCCAGCACCTTGGAGAATACGGCGCAAAAAGCGCCCAACGCGACTGCGATCGCCACCGGGCTTGCGCGGCGCAGACCTTCGAGGAAGAGCCGCAAATGCTTCTTCACCAGCACGACGGCGGTGATGCCGAGCAGAACGAACACGACGATACCGAACAGCTTCTCGATGATCGGCACATCCGGCGACACGTACAGCGTGGTCTTGGTGATGCTGTAGGTGGTGAAATGGGCGTGGAAATCCATTTCGCGCAGGCACATTGCGAGCGGCACGACCACCAGCGGCCAGTTGTCGGAGAGTTCAGCCCACGTCATCTCGCGCATCAAAAGCACGATCACGACGACATAACCGGCCGCCGAGAAGATCTGCACCGGCCCGCCTTCGCTGATGTAAAATTCGCGCATTTCCTGCGAGCGGAACAGGAAGGGGATCACCAGCAGCAAAGCAAGCGTGATGATCGCGATCAGGATATGGGTGGTAAACGTCTTTGTTGAACGCATGATTTTCTTTCAAGACGAGCAAAGGAGCCTCGCCTCGACGGGCAGGCCAGACCGGTTATGTGTTCTTAGAAATTTGAAAAGGACTGCTTCAAAAAAGCCGTGCGTGCCAAATAGCACGTGCCAGAAATGCTGGCGGAGAGAGGGGGATTCGAACCCCCGATACGGTTTCCCGTATACACACTTTCCAGGCGTGCGCCTTCAACCACTCGGCCACCTCTCCACGGTCTTCGAACTGTCGGCGCGAGGCGCAACATCCGAGGACGCGCGCTTCCTAGTCGATTAACCGGCGAATGCCAAGGGTGTTCGATGCGTTCTGTTCAGCCTTCTTGGCCAAGCCCTTCCAATGGCAACATGAAGCAGGCCGACATTGCGCGACGCTGCCGCCATGCTTATCTCTAGGCAACACCAGCAACCCACGATCGGAGCTTTGTTTGCGCCCCATCCGCTTCGTTTTTCGCCTGCTTTCGGCCTTGGCGCTCGCGCTGGCCGTGATCTTGGCGGTAGGCGATGCAGCGCGCACGATCGCGGCCTCGTCGTTGCAAGTCACACCGCTTATGACAAGCTGGCTGCGAACCGCACCAGCGGGCGCGGAAGCGGCGGAAAGCTGGGTTAAGACGCATCTTGGCGCGCCCGCCTGGGACTGGGCGTTCGTCCCGGTGCTTGGCCTTCCCGGCTTTCTCGTCTTCGGCGTGATCGCGCTTTTGTTTTACGCGCTCGGTCGCAAACCAAAGCCTCGGCCGGGACGGATCGCAGGAACGGCCTGACGCGTTGTGCGCCTAAGGCTCAGTTTGAAACAGACTTATCACCCATGACCCGGCCGCTCGCGGCTGCATCACCCGAGGAAAGGCATATCCATGTTTTCCATCAGCGATCTCCTGAACAAGAAGACCACGATGCCGACGGCGGCCAATGCGCTGCCCGGCCGTGAACAGCCCATTCCCACCGCGCATAACCATTACGTGTCGCATATCCCGCTCAAGGGCGAACTGCCGGAAGGGCTGGAAACCGTTTATTTCGGCATGGGCTGCTTCTGGGGCGCCGAGCGCCTGTTCTGGCAAACGCCCGGCGTTTACCTGACCTCGGTCGGCTATGCCGGCGGCATTACGCCCAACCCGACCTATCGCGAAACCTGCACCGGCTTTACCGGACAGGCCGAGGTGGTGCGGGTGGTGTATGATCCCACCAAGATCACCTTCCCCGAACTTCTCAAGATCTTCTGGGAAAATCACGATCCGACGCAAGGCATGCGCCAGGGCAACGATGTCGGCACAACCTATCGCTCGGTGATCTATGCCACCACCGATGCGCAGCTTCAGGCCGCGATCGCTTCGCGCACTGCCTATCAGCAGGGCTTGGCGGCTTCGCGCTTCGGCGAGATCACCACGGAAATCGAGCCGGCGCCGGTGTTCTATTTTGCCGAAGAAGAGCACCAGCAATATCTCGCCAAGAACCCCGGCGGTTATTGCGCTTTGCGTGGCACCGGCGTCGAATGCGTCGGCATGGCGCAAGCTGCCGAGTAGAACGTTCTGCTCACCATCCCGGTAGAGCGGCAAAATTGCACGTGAAATTCGCCCTTTCGCGTGCAACATTGGGCCCCAAGCGGGGCATGACCCTGTTATCTGCCGCGAGCCCTCAGCGCTGTCTGGCGCAGGCTCGTGGCAGTCATCCAAGCAAAACCGACAGGGGTGCGGACACGATGAAATCTTTCCTTCTAGGCCTGCTGACCGCGACCGCGCTGAGCGTTCCTGCGCTTGCGCAGGAAGAGATTGCGCCGGCGCTGATGTTTGATCTCGGCGGCAAGTTCGACAAGTCCTTCAACGAAGCGTCCTATCATGGCGCCGAGAAGTTCAAGGGCGAGACTGGCATCAACTATGTCGAGTTCGAGATCTCCAACGAAGCACAGCGCGAGCAGGCTGTGCGCCGCTTCGCCGAAGATGGCCGCAACCCGATCGTGGCGATCGGCTTTGCCTGGACCTCGACCCTCGAGGCTATCGCGCCCGAGTTCCCGGAGGTCAATTTCGCCATCATCGATTCCGTGGTCGATGCGCCGAACGTGCAGTCGATCGTCTACAAGGAACAGGAAGGCTCCTATCTCGTGGGCATCATGGCCGCGCAGGCCTCCCAGTCCAAGAAGGTCGGCTTCGTCGGCGGTATGGACATCCCGCTGATCCGCAAATTCGATTGCGGCTTCGTGGGCGGAGCCAAGGCTGCAGGCGCAACCGAAGTGATCCAGAACTATACCGGCGACACGCCGGCTGCCTGGAACGATCCGACCAAGGGCGGCGAAATCGCCAAGTCGCAGATCGGCCAGGGCGCTGACGTGATCTATCATGCGGCCGGCGGCACCGGCATCGGCGTGCTGCAGGCGGTGGCGGATGCCGGCAAGCTCGGCATCGGCGTCGATTCCAACCAGAACATGCTGCAGCCCGGCAAGATCCTGACCTCCATGGTCAAGCGCGTCGACGTTGCCGTTTACAACGCCTTCAACGACGCCAAGAACGGCACCTTCAAGCCGGGCATCAACAATCTCGGCATCAAGGAAGGTGGCGTGGATTACGCCATGGACGAGAACAACGAGAAGCTCGTCACCGAAGAGATGAAGGCTGCGGTCGAGAAGGCCAAGGCCGACATCGTATCCGGCGCAATTCAGGTTCACGACTACATGTCGGACAACGCCTGCCCTTACTGATCGTACGATCAAAGCCAAAACAAAAACGCCGCCGGATCACCCGATCCGGCGGCGTTTTTCATGGTGGATGTGTGCCGTCGGATCGGAGTGACCCGACAAGCCTTGTTCAGCCAAACCAGGCGGTTACCGTCGGCAACAATTCCGGATGCGTCACCAGACTTCCAACCCCTGCCATAACTAGGCCCGTCCCGAAGGCAACGACAGCACCTGTCAGAATATGAAGCGGAAGCGTGCTCTTCATCTCGGCGACCGGACCGCGCCCACGATCATTGGCCGGCCACATCACGCGCAGGCTGCGGCTGCTTTTTTGGCCCAGCTTCTTCAATCCGGCTGTGCGACGACGCCACTGCGTGTCGACGATCACAGCATCGGTTTGATCGATGTCAGCCCAGTCGAGCGAAGAAACGGGTGCATTCCGAGAAAATGCAATGACTTGACCGGCGGAAGACCCCAGCGGTTCGGCGGCAGCTGCCAAGCGCGCGTTACGCACCCGCACATCAACCGAAGGAGCCAGTGTCGTATCGATCAGTCTGCAATCTTCGATCATGGGAGCCGCCTTGCGAACCTAACCTATGTGACGGTTTAACGACGGACTCGCTCGCTGGTTCCTGAACAGATGTTCAGATTCACCAGTGTGGCGGCTTGGTCACAGCGATTTCCGGCGCGGTCTGTTCTTCCACTTCGAGGAAGCGGTCGGTCAGTAGGTCAAGCTTCTTGCGCAGACCCTCGATCACCTTCCATTGCTCGGCAATCTCGCCGGACAGTTCCTGGATCACGTGATCCTGCTCGGCAGCGATGCGTTCGAGATCGACGATACGCTCCTGGTCGCTGGCGGTCATGAGGCGATCGTCTCCAAAGTGGTGCGCAGCCGGTCGTTTAGCAACTTGGGCCGCCGCGTTTCCCGGTCGACATAGACATGCACGAAGAAGCCTTCCGCCGCAGCAGTCAGCTCATCATTGCGGAACAGGCCGACCTCATAGCGCACGGAGGATGTGCCGAGCTTGGCGACCCGCAATCCCGCATGCACCACATCGGGAAAAGCGATCTCGCCGAAATAACGGCAGCCCGTTTCCACCACGAGCCCGATCTGGTCGCCGCTTTTAAGATCAAGCACGCCCTGCTCGATCAGCCAGCCATTCACCGCCGTGTCGAACAGCGAATAATGCACGACATTGTTCATGTGACCGTAAATGTCGTTGTCCATCCAGCGGGTGGGAATGGTGCGGAAGGTCTTGTAGGCCCCGCGCAAACTGCCTTCCGCCATCAGAACGCCGCCTTGTAGATCGCCAGAGCAGCGCTTTCGGTGACCGGACGCGGATTGTTGACGAGCAGCCTGCCCTGCTTCATCGCGTCGGATGCAAGCTTCGGCAGATCCGCTTCCGTAATGCCGACATCGCGCAAACGCTGGGGCAGGCCAAGCCGCTTCGACAGTGCGGCCAGCGCGTCGATGAAGCCGGCGGTTTTCCCTTGCGTGCTTGGTTCATCCACGAGTTCCGGAAAAGCGTCGCCGGCGATCTCGGCATAGAGATGCGCGGCATCCGGCGCGTTGAAGCGCAGCACATGCGGCAGAACCAGCGCGTTACTTAAGCCATGCGGCACATGGAACGTACCGCCGATTGGATAGGCCAGCGCATGCACGGCCGCCACCGGCGAATTGGCAAAGGCTTGGCCGGCCAGCATGGAGCCGAGCAGCATGGCCGAGCGCGCTCCGGTATCCGACCCGTTCGTCACCGCGTTTTCAATGTTGGCGCCGAGCAGTCGCAACGCCTCGCGAGCGAGCGTCTTCGACAGCGGATTGTTGTTGGCGCTGGTGGAGGCATAGGCTTCGATCGCATGCACCATGGCATCGATGCCGGTTGCTGCCGTGATCGCCGGCGGAAGGCCGAGCGTCAGATCGGGATCGAGCAGGGCGATATTGGGTTGGATCAGCGGCGACGACACGCCACGCTTTTCCTCCTCACCCACCGTGATGATCGAAACCGGCGTCACTTCCGACCCCGTTCCCGCCGTGGTTGGCACGAGGATCAGCGGCAAGCGTGGTCCCTTGGCCTGCCCTACGCCCCAGGCCTGATCGAGATCTTCATTCGAGCCCAGCAACAAGGCCGCGAGCTTGGCAACATCCAGCGAAGACCCGCCGCCAAATCCGATCACGCCGCTGACATGCGCGTTTCGCCCTGCCGCAACGGCCGCTTCCAGCGTTTTGCGCGACGGATCGGCTTCCACCTGATCGAAGATCGTGACCGCGACGCCGGCCGCTTCCAGCGACGCGAGCGCCGGATCGCAGAGGCCGAGCTTACGCAGGCCGGAATCGGTCACGAAGAGGATCGTCTCGCCGAGCCGCGGTGCGGAGATTTCGCCTAGCCGCGCGGCGCTGCCGGGTTCGAAGATAAGGGATGGGGCGGTGTGGAAGCGGAAGCTTTGAATTGTCATATCGGGAAATTGACAATCCGCTCCGCATTTGTCGAGAGTGGAACCGTCGAGCCCGTCCGGCAGGGCCTGATGGAACGGTCGCCGCCGGCGGTTATTCCTGATAACAACAAGAACCATCCGGAAATCGGGAACCACGCATGGCGAACGCCGCGATCCAGCTCATCGGCATCAACAAGAGCTTCGGACCCGTCCACGCCAATCGCGACATCCATCTCGACGTCCCCCGCGGCACCATTCACGGCATCATCGGCGAAAACGGCGCAGGCAAGTCCACGCTGATGTCGATCCTCTACGGCTTCTACCAGGCCGACCGCGGCGACATCCTCGTCAACGGCACCAAGGCCTCGATCAAGACGCCCAACGATGCGATCGCCGCAGGCATCGGCATGGTGCACCAGCACTTCATGCTGGTCGACAACTTCACCGTCTTGGAGAACATCATCCTGGGTGCGGAAGGCAATGCGCTGCTCAACACCAGCATCAGCAAGGCCCGCGCCGAGTTGAAACGGCTTGAGCGAGAATATGGCCTCGAAGTCGATCCCGATGCCGTGGTCGAAGATCTCGCCGTCGGCCTTCAGCAGCGCGTCGAAATCCTCAAGGCACTCTATCGCGGCGCCGACATCCTGATCCTCGACGAACCCACTGGCGTGCTGACGCCCGCCGAAGCCGACCACCTCTTCCGCATCCTCGCCCGGCTGAAGGAAGAGGGCAAAACCGTCATCCTGATCACCCACAAGCTCAGAGAGATCATGGCGATCACCGACAATGTCTCGGTGATGCGCCAGGGCACGATGGTGGCGACGCGCAAGACCGCGGAAACCACCGTCGAGGAACTGGCCGAACTCATGGTCGGCCGCCGCGTCCTCCTGCGCGTGGAAAAAGGCCCCGCCAATCCCGGCGCGGTGAAGCTGTCGGTGAAGAACCTGACGGTCCGCGATGCCCGCAAGGTCGAGATGGTGAAGGACGTCTCCTTCGAAGTCCGCGCCGGTGAGATCGTCGGCATCGCGGGCGTCGCCGGCAACGGCCAGTCCGAACTGATCGAAACCATCGCCGGCCTGCGCAAGGCCCTGTCCGGCACAGTGCTCCTCGATGGGGAGCCGATCGACGTTACCGGCACTGCCGATCCCGGCGAGTTGCGCGATCGCGGCCTCGCCCATGTGCCGGAAGACCGTCACCATGTCGGCCTCGTGCTTGCCTATGAGGAACAGGAAAACGCCATCCTCGGCTACCACGACCACAAGCAATATCTCACCGGTTTCTTCCTGAATCGCTCCGCAATTCGGGCGGATGCGGAGGAAAAAATCCGGAATTACGACATCCGACCGGCAAATCCGCACCTGAAAACGGCGAATTTTTCCGGCGGCAACCAGCAAAAGATCGTGCTCGCCCGCGAGATCGAAAAAGACCCCGGCGTCCTCATCGTCGGCCAGCCGACTCGCGGCGTCGATGTCGGCGCCATCGAATTCATCCACAAACGCCTCATCGCCATGCGCGACGCCGGCAAGGCGGTGCTGCTCGTTTCGGTCGAACTCGACGAAATCCGCTCCCTGTCCGACCGCATCCTCGTGATGTTCGACGGTCGCATCGTCGGGGAACGCGATGGGGAAGCGGGCGAAGGGGAACTCGGCTTGCTGATGGCCGGCGTGGAACGGCGGGAGGCGGCGGAGTGATCCAGGGCCTGTCGCACATGACCTTCGTCACCCGCGATCTCGAGCGGATGACAACCATCCTCACCGAGGTCTTGGACGCGCGCGAAATCTATGCGAGTGGCGACGACACCTTCTCTGTTTCGCGCGAAAAGTTCTTCCTGATCGGCGATCTCTGGATCGCGATCATGGAAGGCGAGCCGCTTCCCACCCGCACCTACAATCACATCGCCTTCAAGATCGACGAAGCCGACTTCGACCGCTACGCGCAGCGCGTAAAGCAACTCGGCCTCGACATCCGCCCGCCTCGCCCACGGGTGGAAGGCGAAGGACGTTCCCTGTATTTCTACGACTTGGACAACCACATGTTCGAACTGCACACGGGCACGTTGTCCGAACGGCTTACGCGCTACGAGCGCCCCGCAGAGGCACTGCCATGAGCGTCCCCTACGCCAAACTCCCGCGATGGGTCGACTATGGCCTGATCCCGCTCATCAACCTCATCGTCGCCTTCGCCGTCGCCGGGCTCGTGGTGCTGCTCGTCGGCGAAAGCCCGTTTCGGGCTGCGGCCATCATGGTGGAAGGCGCGTTTGGGCGGGGGCAGAATATTGCTTATACGCTGTTTTATGCCACGAGCTTCATCTTCACCGGCCTTGCCGTCGCGGTCGCTTTCCATGGCGGGCTGTTCAATATCGGCGGCGAGGGGCAGGCCTATGTCGGCGGGCTTGGCGTCGTGCTGGTGGCGCTGAACCTCGATGGTGTGTTCCCGTGGTGGGTCAACTTTCCGCTGGCGGTGATCGGTGCGGGATTGGCGGGGGCTCTGTGGGCGCTGATCCCAGCCTATCTGCAAGCCAAGCGCGGCTCGCATATCGTCATCACGACGATCATGTTCAACTTCATCGCCG
>DCDI01000153.1 GCA_002316345.1 Phyllobacteriaceae bacterium UBA1059
CGGCCAGGCCGAACATGGTGGCGACGTGGGCTTCGTACTTGCTGCGCAGGGTCTTGGAGTGGGCGTCGGTCTTCACGTAGTAGTCGCGGTCCGGCAGACCCAGGCCGCCGGCGCCGGCAAAGGCGATCACGCGGGTCGAGTCGCCGAAGTCCTGGTTCGAGCTGAAGCCGAAGAAGAAGTCGTCGCTCGACAGGCCCAGGTGCAGCGCGGCCAGCACCTGCGGCAAGTCGCGTGTCGACTGCATGGCGTCGATGCGTTCCATCCAGGGTGCCAGCGGCGCGGCGCCGCGCTTGGCGATCGCGGCTTCGTCCATGCAGGCGCCGAAGTAGTCGCCTATCTTTTGCTGGGTGGCGCTGCGGCCTTCCTTTTGTTTCGCCAGGCCGTCGAGGATGCCCCACAGGTAGCGCTGGTTGTCCTGCGCCAGCTTGCTGTACACCGACCAGCGCGCCTGGTCGNNCGGGACCGGATTGTTCTTCATCCAGCCGCCGCAGGCGTACTGGTAGAAGTCGACGCAGGGATCGGCGCTCTTGTCCATCGAGCGCACGTCGAGGCCGGGTGTGTAGGGGAAGGTGCTAGCCGGCTGCTCAGCCTGGGCGGGTTCGGAGGTTTGGGCAGAGGCGAACGCGGCGGCGCCGGCGAGCGAGATGCCCAGGGCGATACGGGTGAGGTGACGCATGGGAAGGTTTTCCGAAAAGTTGAATACGCATGCTGACACATAAATATTGCCTAAGCAATATCAAACGCGGGACCGCCCCCCGTTTTTGACCGGCGCCCATGAAAAAGCCGCTGCCCATGCAGGCAGCGGCTCCCTCGATGCATTTCCAGCCGGCGAACAAGGCCGGCTGTTCCCCTGATCAGGCCAGCGGATCGATCACGAACGCCGGCATCTTGCCGTTGCCGTTCGCCGTTTCCAGGAACTTGTCGGACGTGATCAGCGCTTCGTTGATGGTGACGTCCATGTCGAGGTAGCGGTAGGTGCCCAGGCGGCCGACGAAGGTGACGTTCGGCTCGTTCTGCGCCAGCTTGACGTAGCGTTCGAGCTGTTCCTTGTCGCGCGCCATGCGGATCGGATAGTAAGGAATGTCGTTTTCGCCGCACTGGCGGCTGAATTCCTTGTACAGGACCGTGCCTTCGTGCTGCTCCCACGGCGAGAAATGCTTGTGCTCGGTGATGCGGGTGTAAGGCTGTTCGTCGTCGCAGTAGTTGACGACGGCATTGCCCTGGTAATCGCCGGTGTCGCGGAACATTTCGAAGTCCAGGGTGCGGTAAGGCAGGCGGCCTTCCACGTGGCCGAACCAGGCGTCGATCGGGCCGCTGTAGAACACGTGGTCGTATTCCGATTTCTGGGCCGGGTCGAAGCGGGTGTTCAGGTGCACGGTAACGTTATCGACCTTCAGGATGTTTTCCACCAGCGCAGTGTAGCCTTCGGCCGGCATGCCCTGGTACTTGTGGTTGAAGTAGTTGTCGTCGTAGTTGAAACGCACCGGCAGGCGCTTCAGGATACTGGCCGGGAGTTCCGACGGCTGCAGGCCCCATTGCTTGACGGTATAGGTCTTAAAGAAAGCTTCGTACAGCTCGCGCCCGACGAAGCGCAGGGCCTGGTCTTCGAAGGTTTGCGGGTCTTCGATGGTCTTGTCGCCCAGCTCGGCCAGGAATTCCTGGGCTTCCTTCGGACGCAGGGTCTTGCCGAAGAACTGATTGATGGTCAGCAGGTTGATCGGCAGGGTGAACACCTGCTTGTTGGTGATGGCCTTGACGCGGTTCACGTAGGGCTTGAACTCGGCGTAGCGGTTCACGAATTCCCAGGCGCGTTCGTTATCGGTATGGAAGATGTGGGGGCCGTACACGTGCACCATGACGCCGGTTTCGGCATCGCGTTCCGAGTGGCAGTTGCCCGCGATATGGGGACGCGATTCGAAGATGGTGACTTTGTGGCCGGCTGCAGCGAGCTGGTTGGCGATGACGGCTCCGGAGAACCCTGCGCCGACAATGGCGATATTCTTTGTCATTTGCTTTCCTAAATGTTTATGTGCCATCTCTTACGGCGGTATTGACCCCGGTGTCCGCATGTTGTTATTTGCCTGGCTTGCCGCTCAACAAGGAAAACTAGCGGCCCCAGCTGTTGGACGCGGCTGCCAGGGGCAGGCCGTGATCAGGACGATTATACGGAGTTGTGCATTTTTGCTATGTTCGATTGAGTACACGACGTATTTGTGCAACAGACAACATTTCGTTTTTTTGCACATGCATATGAGCAATGAAATGGTGTATGCAGGCATACTGGCGGGCATGGCATGCGCATGCCGCCTGGTGCACTGTGCAATGCATTCGAGTCCAACCGTCAAAAGGAGTAAACGTTGTCTACCCGTCCGCTGGTCCGTACCGTCCTGAGCAGCCTGGTCGCTGCCGCCCTCGCCTTCCCTGCCGCCGCCTTCGCTGCCGAACCGGCATGGGTCACCAAGAGCAACGACAACGCCAAGGTCTTGTTGAACGTGCTGGCCAAGTATTCGCCGGAAGGCGCCAGCAACCTGGGCGTGGAAGGCTACGATGAACAGATCACCGACATGTCGCGCGACCAGTTCGAGGCCACCAACAAGGACCTGCGCGCCGCGATTGCCGAATACCAGAAGCGCCTGAAAGCCGAGTCCGATCCGAAGGTGAAGCAGGACCTGGAAATCCTGATCGGNNGGCCAACGACCAGATCCGCACCGCCGCCCTCGACCGCAAATACTTCATGCCCTTCATCGACCTGACCGGGATGATGTTCGGCGTGATGCGCGCCACGCTCGACCCGCGCATCCCGAAGGAACGCCAGCAGACCCTGCTGGTGCGCCTGGAGAAGTACGCCGGCCTGGCCAAGGGTTACCGCCCGGTCACCGACCTGGCGCACGAGCGCCTGCAGGAGCGCCTGAAAGCCAACAAGAATCTGCTCGGTCCGTATAAAGGCGAAATCGAGCAATCGCTGAACGATGCCCCGACCCTGATCAAGGGCATGCGCGACCTGCTGGCCAAGAGCGGCCTGCAAGGCTGGGAAAAGAGCTTCGGTACGCTGGAACAACAGCTCACCGCCTACAACGCGCGCCTGAAGGCCGAGCTGCTGCCACGCGCCCGTACGGACCATCGCCTGCCGGCCGAGGTGTACGCCAACAACCTGCGCGAGTTCGGCGTCGACATCAGCCCGCAGGAACTCATCGCCAAGTCGCTGACCTCGTTCGCCGAGATCCGCAACCAGATGCAGATCACGGCCGGCCTGATCGCCAAGGAACGCGGCTTCAAGGATGCCGACTACCGCGCCGTGATGCTGCAGTTGAAGAAAGACCAGATTCCGCTCGATAAAGTGATGCCGATCTACGCCCAGCGCCTGGCATCGCTCGAGAAAGCCGCACGCGAGCAGCAGATCGTGACCCTGCCCCAGCGCAAGGCCGTGATCCGCCTGGCCACCGCCGCCGAGAACGCCCAGCAGCCGGCTCCGCACATGAGCCCGCCGCGCCTGATCGGCAACACCGGCGAATATGGCGAATTCGTGCTGACCACGAGCATGCCGCCGGATGCGTCCGGCAAGACCATGGTGTTCGACGACTTCACCCATGAGGCCGGCACCTGGTCGATCACAGCGCACGAAGCGCGTCCGGGCCATGAACTGCAATTTGCCAAGATGATCGAGACCGGCGTCTCGACGGCGCGCGCGGTGTTCGCCTTCAACAGCGTCAACGTGGAGGGCTGGGCCCTGTATGCGGAAGCGGAAATGCAGCCTTACGAGCCGCTCGACGGCCAGTTGTTCGCCCTGCAGGCCCGCGCCATGCGCGCCGCCCGAGCCTTCCTCGATCCGATGGTGAACCTGGGCGAGATTACCCCCGAGGGCGTGAAGGCCTTCCTGATGTCGGATGTCGGTTTGTCGGAGGGTATGGCGACGCAAGAAATGCAGCGCTACACCTTCCGCGCGCCGGGGCAGGCGACGTCTTACTTCTACGGCTACCAGCGTTTGATGGAAACGCGCCAGGCCGCCGAGGTAACGCTGGGCAACAAGTTCGACCGGCAGAAATTCAACGACTTCGTGCTGGCCCAAGGGCTGGTGCCGCCAAGCCTGTTGCGCAAGGCGGTGATGGAGGAGTTTGTGCCGGCAATGCGCAAGTAAGCGGCATCGATGCAAGAGAATGGCCGGGGTGCTCGCGCATCCCGGCCATTTTTTTGACCGCCGACATTAACCGTAGGGTGGGCACTCCGT
>DCDI01000006.1 GCA_002316345.1 Phyllobacteriaceae bacterium UBA1059
GACGGCAGCCTGTCTGGTTATCGTTGGGGTCTGGAGCGAAAGCGCGCGCTGATCGACCGGGAAGCCGAAGCGTCATCGTGACGGTTGTTTCTTCCAAGCCGTGCTGATGAGGAGAAGCGCATAAATGAGGATGCTCGCGACCGTTACCCAGGCCGAAACGGGAAGCACGTCAGGCCTGTCGGCGATATCGCCTACGACCCGCAACACGACGGCCAGTTGAAGCATCGCCGCCGGGAGGTAGAGGGCGGGCGTATAATGGATCGGCGCACGTGCGACGGCCGGCAGAATGATCGGCGCATGCGCGAAGACCATCGACAGCACGAAGCCGAGCGCAATGGTATGAACAGCCGCGTCATGGCCGGCAGAACTTACGTCGGGCGGCCATAGTGCTAGAACAGCAGCCGCGACCAGCAACCAGCCATAACCTGACAGCAGGCACGCCGCTGAGAAGCGTGGAAGACCTGCGATTCGAATGGTCCGCCGGCCGATATCATGCGCGAACAGCCAGACGGCGAGTGCTGCGATCGCCAGGCTGAACAGGAGGCTGCCGTTCCAGGGTTGGCCGAGTGCGAGTGCTGCGAGGAGCACGAGAACGATGCCGCCAAGCAGAACGCGGGCACCGGGCGAACTTTCCATCAGGCGTGACAGCTCGATCCGTTCAGACGCGATGGTCAGGAGAAGGAAGCACAGCCAGATATAGGTGATGTCGGAGATGCTCTGTCCGGCGAGCCACAAGCCGCTTCCGACCACCCACAAAGCCGCGCCCAGCGTCATGATGGTGGTGAACAAGGTCGGCAGCTGAAAGGCAGCGATGGCCGTCAGGGTCGTCAAGCCGATGCCTGCCAGGAAGAAGGCGGATGCGCCAAATGCGGGCTGATCCATTAGAAGAGACAGGACGCCAAGGATGGCCGCAGCGGGCACGGCAAATGCCGCAGATCGCCCGCTCGCAACCGCTCGCTCCAGGCTGACCAAGGTTCCGAAGAAGCCGCAGATCATCAGGGCGCCGTGAAACTCGATTGCCGTTGCCGGCGCAGGAGTAAGGCCGAACCGCGCAAAGCCGCCGGACAATCCGAGCACGAGCGACAGAACCGCTCCGCCCATCAGCCCGACGCGGAGAGAAGCGGCGGGTGTCATGCCCGTGCAAGCAAGCGAGACACGCCCTTCTTGAGCGCGCTCGCCACAAAGGACGGTTGTTTCTGGAAGCGCGCACGGACCTCGGGAACGGCGAGATCTGGGCTCCAGACCGCCTTCTTGTCGAGGATGATCGTGACCGCGAATGTCGGGCCCAACCGCCCTTCTACAGCGGTTCGCGCGCTGTCCGACAAGAAGGTGCCCAGCGGACAAGTGGGCGTCGTCACCATCATGATGACCGTCACCGCGTCGCCATCGATGGTGATCGACCGGACCAGCCCAAGGTCGACGATGTTGACGCCGAGTTCGGGGTCGTCGACGCTGCGGAGCGCTTCAGTGACCTGTTGCTGCAAGAAGCTCATCTTCGTTCTCACCTGCATCAGCCGCGAAGCGAAAACAATTCGGGCGGCTCAGGCTGCTATCGCATTCCCGGCCGCCCATTTCTTTGTGCCCCCGCAAAGTGCGGACAGGTCAGCGATCAAGATCGCCTGTCATTCCCACTCGATCGTGCCGGGCGGCTTCGAGGTCACGTCATAAACGACGCGATTGATGCCGCGGACTTCGTTGATGATGCGGGTGGCGGCGCGGCCGAGGAATTCCATGTCGTAGTGGTAGAAGTCGGCGGTCATGCCGTCGACCGAGGTCACGGCGCGGAGCGCGCAGACGAACTCGTAGGTGCGGCCGTCGCCCATCACGCCGACGGTTTGAACCGGCAGAAGGACGGCGAAGGCTTGCCAGATTGCGTCGTAAAGGCCGGCCTTGCGGATTTCGTCGAGATAGATCGCGTCGGCTTCGCGCAGGATTTCCAGCTTTTCGCGGGTGATGCCGCCGGGGCAGCGGATCGCGAGGCCGGGACCGGGGAACGGGTGGCGGCCGATGAAGCTGTCGGGCAGGCCGAGCTCCTTGCCGAGCACACGGACTTCATCCTTGAAGAGTTCGCGCAGCGGCTCGACCAGCTTCATGTTCATGCGGTCTGGCAGACCGCCGACATTATGGTGCGACTTGATGGTGACGGACGGCCCACCGGTGAAGGACACGCTTTCGATCACGTCGGGATATAGCGTTCCCTGCGCCAGAAAATCGGCGCCGCCGAGCTTTGCGGCTTCTTCCTCGAACACTTCGATGAAAAGCCGGCCGATGGTCTTTCGCTTCTTTTCCGGATCAGACTCGCCTTCCAGCGCGCCGATGAAGCGGTCAGCAGCGTCCACCAGGATGAGGTGGAGATTGTAGTGCTCGCGGAACATCTCGACGACGTCCGCCGCCTCGTTCTTGCGCATCAGGCCGTGGTCAACGAGGATGCAGGTGAGTTGCTCGCCGACGGCTTCATGGATCAGAAGGGCCGCGACGGAAGAGTCCACTCCGCCCGACAGCGCGCAGATGACCCGTCCCGAACCGACCTGATCGCGGATGGCCTGTACGGCATGCTCGCGATAAGCGCGCATGGTCCAGTCGCTCTTGATGCCGGCGATGCGGTGAACGAAGTTGCCGAGCAGCTTGGCGCCGTCCGGCGTATGAACGACTTCCGGATGGAACTGAACGGCATAGAAGCGGCGCTTTTCATCGGCGATTGCCGCATAGGGTGCGCCTGTGGAGGTGCCGACAACGCGGAAGCCTTCCGGCAGTGCGGTAACGCGGTCGCCATGGCTCATCCAGACCTGATGGCGGGTGCCTTTGGCCCACAGCCCCTCGAACAAGGCGCAATCATCCTGGATTTCCAGGAAGGCACGGCCAAATTCGCGGTGATGGCCGGCTTCGACGCCGCCGCCGAGCTGAGCGCAGATCGTCTGCTCGCCGTAACAGATGCCGAGCACCGGGATGCCGGCGTCGAAGATCTTCTGCGGCGCGCGCGGGCTGCCGATCTCCGTGGTGGAGGCCGGGCCGCCGGAAAGGATCACGGCCTTCGGCGCGATACGGTCGAAAGCTTCATCGGCGGATTGGAAAGGAACGATCTCGGAATACACGCCGGCTTCGCGGACGCGCCGCGCAATCAGCTGGGTGACCTGGCTGCCGAAATCAACGATAAGGACTGTGTCGGGGGCAAGTTCTTCGCTCATGGCGAGCGTCTAGAGACATACGGCGCTTTACGCAAGATCAGAGCGCAATGATCCCACTATTCAAGCCATCTTCCAGACGATCCACCGCGTAGGCAAGGTTCTCGTCGACGATGTGCAGATAAGCTGTCCAGTCGCCGACATGGGTCAGCTCGGCGGCTCCATCCGAAATCCCGCGCAAGGCGATCAGCGGAATCTTGTAGCGCGTGGCGGCGCGCAGCAATGCAAAGGTTTCCATGTCGACCATGTCGGCATCGATCCGGTCGTAAGCTGCGCCCGACACGATGTTCGCGCCGGTCGACAAAGTGGCCGTTGGAACGTTGGGAATTTGGAAGGGCAGCGGCAGAACGGCCGGCAGATCAAGGAGCGGCGTGACGCCGGGCGGGAAGCCGAGCGGCGAGGCATCCATGTCGCGGTAGGACACGCTGGTGGCCTGATAGACCTTGGTCTGCTCGAGTACACGGCTGCCGGCGGAACCAAGCGAGACGATGAGGTCGGGCAGCAGGCCGTCATGGTCCAGTTCGGCCAGCGTTGCGGTCAAGACAATGGCCGCTTCAACCGGACCGATGCCCGTCATCAAAGGCTGGAAGCGGGCCTGGAGAAAGGGTCCATATTCCGCCTGCGCCGCCATGACGAACAGCACGCGACGGCCGGCGATGCGCCTGAAGCGTTCAGCCCGCAATGCCGTCTCGGCCTACAACCGTCATCATCGTGCCTGTCATGGTAGCAATCAGCTTGGCTTCGCCATCGGCGCCGAAGGCATAGGCTTGACCATCGGCCACGATAATGGTGCGGCCGGGCCTGGTGACCTCGCCGCGAAACAGGAAACGTTCGCCTTTGCCCGGCGCGAGCAGGTTCACCTTGAACTCGATTGTCAGCACAGCGGCATCGGATGGCATCACCGTGTAGGCGGCGTAACCGCATGCCGAGTCCATGGCGATGGAAATGACGCCGGCATGCAGGAAGCCATGCTGCTGCGTGAGCTGGTCGGCAAAGTCCATCTCGATCTCGACAATGCCCGGCGTGACACTCGTCAGCTTGGCGCCGATAGTGGTCATGACTTTCTGGCGGGCGAAGCTTTCGCGAACGCGATCTTCGAAATCTGCCCCTGCAACGAGCTTGCTAGCTGCCATCAAACCTCACGCTCCCCATCGGGCAGCTATGGCAAATGCCGGCCAGTGACGCAACGCCAAGAACTGGTCCGGCTAATTCAACACCATAAGAGAGATGTTGAGATAGGTCGCGAAAGCGGTCCAAAGCGCATAGGGCACGAAGAGCCAGGCCGAAAGCCGATCAACACGCCAGCTCAAGGAAATGAAGGCGAGGATCGTGGCCAGCAGCGCGAGGATAACGACAAGCGCCAGCGCCATCTGCTGCAAGCCGAAGAACATCGGCATCCAAAGGAAGTTCAGCACCAGCTGCGCCCACCACAGCTGCATACGGCGGCCGGTGGGTTGCGCCTGCCAGACGCGCCAGCCGACGAAGGCGATAAAGAGGTAGAGGATAGTCCAGGCCGGCGCGAAGAGCCAATCCGGCGGGTTGAAGGGTGGCTTGGCCAGCCCTTGATACCATTCGCCGGGCCGGTTGGTGGCGCCGATCAACAAGCCGCCGCCGACAACCAGCAGCAAGAACAGGACAAGAGAGAGGATGCGCTTCATGATGATGATGAAGGTAGCGCCTCCCCTTCCCTCGTCCAGATAGGATCAGGCGCGGCGTTCGAGCGCGGCGAAGAAGAAGCCGTCGGTGCCGGTGGTCAGCGGAGTCATGACGATACCGGAGGCAGAGAAGCGGGCTTTGCCGGTCTCAAGACGTTCATTCCAAAGCGCTTCCTGATCGACGCAGGCGAAGTCTGGATGGCGCTGGAGGAAGGCTTCGACCTGATCCGTGTTCTCTTCGGCGAACACTGAGCACGTCACGTAAGCCAGGCGGCCGCCGGGTTTTACGAAGCGGGCGGCGTTGTCGAGGATGGCGGCCTGTTCGCCGATGCGGACATCGAGCTGCCGGGTGCTCAGGCGCCATTTGGCGTCCGGGCGGCGGCGCCAGGTGCCTGAACCGGTGCAAGGTGCGTCGATCAGAACGAGGTCGAGCTCGCCTTCCAGTTTGTCCAAGCTATTCAGAGAGGTAACAGCTTGGACGTTGCGGGTTTCAGCGCGTTTCAGGCGGTCAAAGATGGGGGCCAGGCGGGATTTATCGGAATCATAGGCAAAAATCTGGCCGCGGTTTTCCATCTCAGCTGCTAGCGCGAGGGTTTTTCCGCCGGCACCGGCGCAGAAATCAAGCACCTGCATGCCGGGCTTCGCGGAAGCCAAAGTGGCGGCGATCTGCGAGCCTTCGTCCTGAATTTCGAACCAGCCCTTCTGAAAGGCGGGTTCGACCTGCACATTTGGGTGGCGTCCAGAGCCTTCGATCGGTGGAATGCGGATGCCATTCGGCGAAATGGCAGACGACGTTGCTCCTGTTTCGCTGATATCAGCGAGCACTCGATCGCGGTTGGACTGCAACCGGTTGACGCGCAGATCAAGCGGCGGACGCGCGGCAAGAGCTGCGGCCTCGGCGACCCAATCCTCGCCAAAGGAGCGTTCGAGATGCGGCTGGCACCAGTCGGGGATGTCGGCACGGACGACATCGGGAGCGTCGATAAGTTTCCGAGACGCGATGGCGGATTTTTCCGTTTCGCTCAGCGGCTCGGGCGCGAAGCGGTCGCCGTCGAGCGTGCGGTCGAGGCTGTCTGCCGTTTCGCCCCATTCCAGCAGAAGCGCGCCGAAGGCTGCGGCACGGGGGCTCTCTTCGTCGAGCTGCCAGGCGGCGGAACGACGGC
>DCDI01000030.1 GCA_002316345.1 Phyllobacteriaceae bacterium UBA1059
AGCGCATCGCCATTGCCCGCGCACTGATGCTTAACCCGCGGCTACTGGTGCTGGACGAGCCGGTTTCAGCACTCGACCTGTCGGTGCAGGCGCAGGTGCTGAACCTCCTCGCCGACCTGCAGGACGAGTTCCAGCTCACTTACGTCTTTATCAGCCACGACCTCTCGGTCGTGCGCTACATCGCCGACGAGGTGATGGTGATGTATTACGGCGAGGCCGTGGAATACGGCACCCGCGACGCGGTGTTTTCCGACCCGCAGCACGATTACACCAAGACGCTGTTTGCAGCCACGCCGCGCGCGGATNNCCGTCGAAAGCATCCGCGCCCGCATCGCCAGAAAGCGCGCTGCCTAAGCACTTCTACTGAGGATTCAGCCAGACCTTGGTTATTTCCTCAGTAGATCCCCAACCTGCGAATTCTGCGCGGATACTGCAACTTCGCCCGGTGCGTTCCCATGATACGTGCCGGACCTGAAAGTCATTGTCTTCGATTTTGACTTCATCGATGCTCGGTGAGCCGAAGTGCATCCATAAGAGATCCCTAATTTTGAGCGCACTGCGGGGATCGTCGGCATCAATCATGACCGAAACCAGTCCTTCCCGCACGAAGGCGAAAAACACTGTAGCCGTGTAATCCGGCTGTTCCAGACGGCCGACCGTAACTTCACAGTCATCATACTTTTTACGGAACACCTCGTCGCGGCGAAGACCCCTGGCATTGATCAGCAGGGCTTCCTGGATCGGCATGCCCCACTCGATGCCAATCCAGCCCGCGTTGTTGTTCTCGGTCTCGAACATCTTGCTATCCTTATCTGGCGTCCACCCCGGCTGCTTGGATTCTGTCCTCTATGCTCCTGCGGCCACTACTGTTCGCCAGAACTTGCCGCATTGTCTCCGCCCCTCCAACCTCGCTCATTGCAAATTTAGCAAATAAGGAACCATCCCACCGCCCACCGGTTTTGCCTACAGTCCCAGCCCTGATAGACCGAGGTGTCGCCTGATGCATCAGACGCAAATTGCCCTCCTGCGGCATTGCCACTCCGCTTCCTCGTTCCATCTACCATCCAACAGTCATGCGCAGGGGGATGCGAAATGAGTGCTGCGGCAAAGCCTGGCCTGCGGTCTGTACCGGCCACGATCGATAGCGGTGAAAAAGCCTCGCGCGAGCGCCTGGATCGTCTGGCCGCAAGCCGCATCGCTATCGAGGGCATCGATCCAGAAATCGATGGCGGCCGTTTTCCGGCCAAGACGGTGGTCGGCGAGACCTTTGTTGTGGAAGTGGACATCTTCGGCGACGGTCATGAGACCTTCGACGCAGCTTTGCTGTACCGCGAGGGCAAGGACGGCGCCTGGACTGAAGCTCCGCTGACCTTCGTGATCAACGATCGCTGGCGCGGCGAACTCCTTTTCGAGCAAAACGGCCCCGCAGCCTTTACGGTCATCGCCTGGCGCGATCTCTATGCGCAATGGGCCTATGAGATCCGCAAGAAGGTCGCGGCCGGCCAGAAGGTCACGCTCGAACTGACGGAAGGCCGCAACCTCGTGGAAACGGCGATGAAGAACCCGCGCGACGGTGCGCCGGCTCTTTCCATCGCAAGCAAACTGGCCTCCACCAAGGACGAAGACGCGCTGCTCAACCTGCTCCTGTCGGACGACGTGGCGGCATGGATGAAGCAAGCCGCGCAGCGCGCCAACCTTACCCGCTACGACAAGGAACTGCCGGTCTGGGTTGACCGCAAGGCAGCCGCATTCTCGGCCTGGTACGAGCTGATGCCGCGCTCCATGACCGATGACGAAAACCGTCACGGCACGTTCCGCGATGTCATCGACCGCCTGCCTTATGTGCAGGATCTCGGCTTCGACGTGCTGTATTTCACGCCGATCCACCCGATCGGCAAGACCAACCGCAAGGGCCGCAACAACACGCTGACGCCCGGCCCGGACGATGTCGGCAGCCCCTATGCGATCGGCTCTGCCGATGGCGGGCATGATGCCGTGCATCCCGAACTCGGCACGATCGAGGATTTCGATGCGCTGGTTTCTGCCGCGCACGAACACGGTCTGGAGATCGCGCTCGACTTCGCCATCCAGTGCTCGCCGGATCATCCTTGGATCAAGGAGCATCCGGAATGGTTCGACTGGCGCCCGGACGGCACGATCAAATTCGCCGAAAACCCGCCGAAGAAGTATGAGGACATCGTCAATGTCCATTTCTACCGCGATGCCATTCCCGGCCTCTGGTATGCGCTGCGCGACGTGGTGCTGTACTGGGTCGAGCACGGCGTGAAAATTTTCCGCGTCGACAATCCGCATACCAAGCCCTTCCCGTTCTGGGAATGGATGATCGCCGAAGTGCATGACAAGCACCCGGACGTGATCTTCCTCGCCGAAGCCTTTACACGCCCCAAGGTGATGAAGCGCCTCGGCAAGGTCGGCTATTCGCAGTCCTATTCCTACTTCACCTGGCGAAACGAGAAGTGGGAGCTTGAAGAGTATCTCACCGAGCTGACGACGGAAGAATGCCGCCATTACATGCGGCCGAACTTCTTCGCCAACACGCCGGATATTAACCCGGTCTATCTCCAGACCTCCGGTCGCCCCGGCTTCCGCACGCGGCTGGTGCTGGCCGCGACGCTTGCCGGCAATTACGGCCTGTATAACGGCTACGAGATCTGCGACGCCGCGCCCATGCCGGGCAAGGAAGAGTATCTCGATTCCGAGAAGTACCAGATCCGCATCTGGGACATGGATCAGCCTGGCAATATTCAGGACGACATTCGCCTGGTGAATCGCCTGCGCCGCGAAAACCCGGCGCTGCAGAAGTTCACCACGTTGAAGTTCTTCAAGGCCTTCAACGACAACATCCTGTTCTACGGCAAGTTCGATCCGGCGACGTCGAACTACCTGCTGTTCCACGTCAATCTCGACCCGCACAATGCGCAATCCTGCCAATTCGAGCTGCCGCTGTGGGAGTTCGACCTGCCGGATGATGCCTCGATCGAGGTCGAGGACATGCTGCACGGCAACCGCTTCACGTGGCACGGCAAGAGCCATTCGCTCGAGCTTGATCCGCAAACCCGGCCCTATGCGATCTGGCGTCTGTATCCGCCGGGCGCTCCGCGCCCTTGAACGATCGGCCGCCCGTGACGAAGCCAAGCATGACTGAGCAGAATATGACCGAACAGACCACGACCGAGCAGCATAACAACGATGGCCTCATCGATCGCACCCAGACCGACTGGTATCGCGACGCCGTCATCTACCAGCTTCACGTCAAGGCGTTTCAGGATTCCAACGATGACGGCATGGGCGACTTCGCCGGCCTGATGCGGCGGCTCGACCATGTGCAGCAGCTTGGCGCCACCGCCATCTGGCTCCTGCCCTTCTACCCCTCGCCGCTACGCGACGACGGCTATGACATCGCGGATTACACGTCGATCAACCCGTCCTACGGCACGATGCCGGACTTCAAGGGTTTCATCGACGAAGCCCACCGCCGTGGGCTTCGCGTCATCACCGAGCTGGTGATCAACCACACGTCCGACCAGCATCCTTGGTTTCAGGAAGCGCGCAATTCGCCTCCGGGTTCGCCCGCGCGCGACATGTATGTGTGGTCGGATACGGACACCAAATTCCCTGAAACCCGCATCATCTTCACCGATACGGAAAAGTCCAACTGGACCTGGGACCCGGTTGCCGGCGCCTTCTTCTGGCACCGCTTCTATTCCCACCAGCCCGACCTCAACTTCGACAATCCGCGCGTGTTGAAGGAAGTCGTCGAGGTCATGAACTACTGGCTCGACATGGGCGTCGACGGTCTGCGCCTCGACGCGATCCCCTATCTGATCGAGCGCGAGGGCACCAACAACGAGAACCTTCCCGAGACGCATGACGTGTTGAAGGCGATCCGGGCCGAGCTCGACAAGAACTATTCCGATCGCATGCTGCTCGCCGAAGCCAATCAGTGGCCGGAAGATACGCGCCCTTATTTCGGCGAGGGCGACGAATGCCATATGGGCTTCCACTTCCCGCTGATGCCGCGCATGTATATGGCGGTTGCCCAGGAAGACCGGCATCCTCTCACCGACATCATCCGCCAGACGCCGGACATTCCGGAAGGTTGCCAGTGGGGCATCTTCCTGCGCAACCATGACGAGCTGACGCTTGAAATGGTGACGGATCAGGAGCGCGATTATCTTTGGCGCACTTATGCCGAAGACAGCCGCGCCCGGATCAATCTCGGCATCCGCCGCCGCCTCGCACCGCTGATGCAGAACGACCGGCGCAAGATCGAGCTGATGAACTCGCTGCTCCTATCAATGCCCGGCACGCCGATCCTGTATTACGGCGACGAGANNGGGCGACAATTACTATCTCGGCGATCGCGATGGCGTGCGCACGCCGATGCAGTGGTCGCAGGATCGCAATGGCGGCTTTTCGCGCGCCAATCCTCAGCAGCTTTATTTGCCGGCGATCCTCGATCCCAACTACGGCTACCAGACCATCAATGTCGAAAGCCAGGATCGTGATCCGTCCTCGCTGCTGAACTGGATGCGTCGCATCGTGGCGGTGCGCAAGGAGCATCCGGAGTTCGGGCGGGGCGAGATGACCCTGCTTTATCCCGGCAAGCGCAAGATCCTTGCTTATGTGCGCGAGCATGAAGGCCGTTCGACGCTGTGCGTGGCGAACCTGTCGCGCGCGGCCCAGGCGGTCGAGCTCGACCTTGCGCGCTGGAAGGGCGCGGTGCCGATTGAACTGCTGGGCCGCTCCGCCTTCCCGCCGGTTGGTGACCTGCCCTACCTCATCACTTTGCCGGCTTATGGCTTCTACTGGTTTGTTCTGGCCGATGAGGCGCAGGCGCCATCTTGGCACCAGGCGCTGCCGGAAATCCTGCCCGAATTCATCACGTTGACCACGCGTGACGGCCGGGTCGACACCGCCTTGAAGACCCGCGACAAGCGGACATTCGATGCCGATATCCTGCCGCAGTTCCTCAAGCTGCAGCGCTGGTTCGGCGCCAAGGATCGGAAGCTCCGCAGCGCGGATGTGCGTGTGCTTGGCGAACTTGGCAACGGACAGCACGCGCTGTCGATCGTCGATGTCGAACTCGATGGCGGCACGCAGCAGTATTTCCTGCCGATGTCCTCGCGCTGGGGTGAGGAAAACATCACCCATGGCGCGCCGAAGCTATCCTACACCATTGCCAAGCTGCGCCGTACCAACCGGGTCGGCGCGCTGATCGACGGGTCGGTGGATGAGGATCTGGCTGCGCGGCTGCTGCAAGGCATGCGCGACAATCAGGTCATCGATGGTGCGGACAATGGCAAGGTCGTGTTCACCGGCAGCAGCGGTCTGGCTGCCATCGAAACCGAAGGCGAGATCAAGCCGCTTGGCGTGGAACAGAGCAATGTGTCGATCGCCTTTGGCGACGCCGTGGTGCTCAAACTTTATCGTCGCCTGCGTTCGGGCGTGCAACCGGATGTCGAGGTGGCGCGCTTCCTGACCGATGTCGCGCATTTTGAAAACACGCCGGCCTATCTCGGTTCGATCGAGCACCAGACTGCTGATGGCGAGCCGACGATGCTGGCTTCGGCCTTCGCCTATGTCCGCAATCAGGGCGATGCCTGGAAGGTGGTCACCGACGCGCTGAAGCGCGGGATCGAGGACGAGTTGCGCGGCACCGAGCCGGCGTCGGATGATGCGGCAAGCCACACGCTTGCCTATGCCTTCCCGCTTTCGGTCGGCGAAGTGCTGGGACAGCGCACCGCCGAACTGCATTGTGCCCTGGCGACGCAGACCGACGATCCGGCTTTCGCCGTCGAGCCGATCACGGCCGACGACCTGAAGGGCTGGATCAGCGAGGCAAGCGATGAGGCGAATACGGTGCTTGACCGGTTGGCTGGTGCTGCAGGCGGGTTGACGGGTGAAACCGCGACCGCTGCCCGGGCACTGCTCGACCAGCGAGACGCGCTCTTGAAGCGCATCGCCAAGGCCGCCGACATGAAGCCATCGGGTGCACGCTCGCGCATCCATGGCGATTATCATCTCGGCCAGCTTCTGGTAGCGCAGAACGACGTCATGATCATCGACTTCGAAGGCGAGCCCCGCCGGTCGGTGGACGAGCGTCGCGGCAAGTTCTCGCCGCTGCGCGATGTTGCCGGCATGCTGCGTTCGCTCGACTATGCCGCTTCGACCGTGACCCAGGATGGGCTGCCTGAAACGCAGGATGCTGTTGTAAGCCATGCGAAGCGGTGGCGCGATGCCGTCAGCGCCGAATTCCTCGCGGCCTATTTCGGCGGCGTTCAGGGCTGCCCAACCGCGATCGAGGATGAAGATTTCGCGCAGGCCCTGCTCGACCTCTTCGTCATCCAGAAGGCCGTTTACGAAGTCGGCTATGAGCTTGCCAACCGCCCGGCATGGCTCGGCGTTCCCCTGCACGGGCTGCTTGAACTGCTGGATACGGAGACCGCCGCATGAGCGAGAAACAAGCAGCCTACGCTTCGGATATCGAGGCGATCGTTCGCGGCCGCCACGGCAATGTCTTTGCCGTGCTGGGTCTGCAAGGCGGCAATGGCGAGCCCGTGGCAATCAACGTCTTTGCTCCGCAGGCCGCCACCGTCACGGTGATTGGACCGAAGGACGAAGTCATCGCCGAACTGGACAATGTCCATCGCGAAGGCTTCTTCTCGAGCTTCATCAAGGGAAAGACCGAGCGCTTCCCCTACCGTCTGAAGATGACGGCAGGCGAGCACGAATGGATCCAGGAAGACCCGTACCGCTTCCCGGCGGTGCTGGGCGAGCTGGACGAATACCTGCTCGGCGAAGGTCGGCATCTCGAATACTATAATCGCTTGGGCGCACACCCCACCACGATCGACGGTGTCGATGGCACCGTTTTCGCCGTCTGGGCACCCAATGCGCGCCGCGTCAGCGTCGTCGGCGACTTCAACGTCTGGGACGGCCGCCGTTTGCCGATGCGCAAGCGCTGGGGCGTCGGCGTTTGGGAGCTGTTCGTTCCCGGCGTGAGCAAGGGTGCCGTCTACAAGTACGAGATCCTCGGCGTTCACGGGGAAGTTCTGCCGCAGAAGGCCGATCCGGTCGGTTTCTCCGCCGAGCTTCCGCCCGCAACCGCTTCCGTCGTGGCCGGTTCGTTTGCGCACCAGTGGCGCGACGAGACCTGGATGCAGACCCGCGCGCAGGCGCAGGCCACATCACAGCCCATTTCGGTTTACGAGCTGCACCTGGCCTCCTGGCGCAAGGGCGGTAATGACGAAGTGCTCGACTATGACACGATCGCCGATCTGCTCGTGCCTTATGTCACCGAAATGGGCTTCACCCATGTCGAGTTCATGCCGGTTACCGAGCATCCCTTCTCGGGCTCATGGGGCTACCAGCCCGTCGGCCTGTTTGCGCCCACTAGCCGCTTCGGTTCGCCGGAAGGCTTTGCGCGCCTCGTCGATAAACTGCACCAGGCCGGCATCGGCGTCATCACCGATTGGGTGCCGGCGCATTTCCCGTCCGACCAGCACGGCCTCGCCCGCTTCGACGGCACCGCGCTCTACGAGCACGAAGATCCGCGACTTGGCTTCCACAAGGACTGGAACACGCTGATCTACAATTTCGGCCGGCTGGAAGTGTCGAACTTCCTTCAGGCGAGCGCGCTTTACTGGATCGACCGCTTCCATGTCGACGCGCTGCGCGTCGATGCTGTGGCTTCGATGCTCTACCTCGATTATTCCCGCGACGCCGGCGAGTGGATCCCCAACCGCTTTGGCGGCCGTGAAAACCTTGATGCGGTCGATTTCCTTAAATCAACCAACCAGCGCATCGAGGAACGCTTCCCGGGTGCCATCACCATCGCCGAGGAATCCACGGCCTGGCCGGATGTCAGCCGCCCCGTCGACAAGGGTGGGTTGGGCTTCTCCTACAAGTGGAACATGGGGTGGATGAACGACACCCTGCGTTACATGGAAGAGGATCCGATCAACCGGAAGTATCATCACCACCTGATGACCTTCGGCATGGTCTATGCCTATTCCGAGAACTTCGTGCTGCCGCTTAGCCATGACGAAGTCGTGCACGGCAAGGGCTCGCTCTTGAACAAGATGCCGGGTGATCGCTGGCAGAAGTTCGCCAATCTGCGCGCCTACCTCTCCTTCATGTGGGGCCATCCCGGCAAGAAGCTGCTCTTCATGGGCGGCGAGATCGCGCAGGAGCGGGAATGGAACCACGATCATTCGCTCGACTGGCACCTGCTGGATGATCCCATGCACAAGGGCGTGCAGGATCTCGTGCGCGAGCTGAACGGCATCTATCGCGACAATCCCGCTCTGCATGAGCTGGATTGCGATCCGGCCGGCTTCGAGTGGATCGAAGGCGGCGACGCCGAAAACAGCGTGTTCTCCTTCATCCGCAAGGGCACCGACAGTTCAAAGCCGGTGATCGTCGTGTCCAACATGACGCCAGTGGTGCGCGAGGGTTACCGCATCGGGGCGCCGGTCGGCGGAAACTGGCGCGAAATCTTGAACAGTGACTCGGAACGCTTTGGCGGGTCGGACGTAGTAAACAGTTGGAACATCAAAGCAGANNGTCGCTCAGCCTGACGATCCCGCCACTCGCCACCATCTTCCTGACCCCCGAATAGTGAGCTTTCATGCCGCAGGCCAGCCGTCGCGTACTTCCAGGTTCTCCCACTCATCTCGGTGCGCGATGGGATGGTTTGGGCACCAATTTCGCCCTGTTCTCCGCCAATGCGATGAAGGTCGAGTTGTGCCTGTTCGACAGCAACGGCCGGCGCGAGATCGACCGTATCGCGCTGCCGGAATACACGCATGAAGTGTTCCACGGCTATTTCCCGGATGTGCGTCCGGGCCAGCTCTATGGCTACCGCGTGTACGGCCCCTACGCGCCGGAAGCCGGGCACCGCTTCAATCCCAACAAGCTGCTGATCGACCCTTACGCGCTCGAGCTGCGCGGCGAAATGCGCTGGCACGATGCGGCTTTCGGCTATCGCATGGGCAGCGCGCGGGGCGATCTGTCGTTCGACCGCCGCGATTCCGCGTCGATCATGCCGAAATGCGTCGTGGTCGATCCGGCCGTCACCTGGGGCAACGACATTCGCCCCAACGTGCCATGGCAGGACACGGTGATCTATGAAGCGCATGTGAAGGGCATGACGGCCCTGCGCTCCGAGCTTCCGCCGCAGCTGCGCGGCACCTTTGCCGGTCTCGCCGATCCCGATGTGGTCGACCATCTCGTCAAGCTCGGGGTCACCGCCGTCGAACTGATGCCGACGCAGTCCTTCTTCAACGACGGCCATCTCGTTGACCGTGGTTTGACGAACTATTGGGGCTACAACACGATCGGCTTCTTTGCGCCCGCCACGCGCTACATTTCGCCCGGCGCCGGCATTCATGAGTTCAAGGTCATGGTTCGCCGCCTGCATGAAGCCGGCATCGAGGTCATCCTCG
>DCDI01000185.1:0-19783 GCA_002316345.1 Phyllobacteriaceae bacterium UBA1059
GCGCCGGACGCTCAATATCCGAGTTCTGGTCTGCAAAGAAGGCGGAATGATTGCAGTCTTCATCATTGGCTGAGCTTATGATGAATCCCCCGATGCTTGCATTCCGCCATCCGCTTACTGCGCGGTCCAGCCGCCATCCACGGAGATGGTGGTGCCGGTAATCTGCGCAGCGGCATCCGAACACAGAAACACAGCCGTGCCCCCGATCTGTTCGACGGTCACGAACTGCTTGCTCGGCTGCTTCTGCAAAACGATGTCGCGCACGACCTCTTCCTTGCGAAGATGCGAATGGGTCGCTGCCAAGTCGTCGATCTGCTTTTCGACCAGCGGCGTGCGCACGAAGCCGGGGCAGATCGCGTTGCAGGTGATGCCGCTGCCGGCAAGCTCCAGCGCCACCGTTTTGGTGAAGCCGACAATGCCATGCTTGGCCGCCACATAGGCCGACTTGAAGGGCGACGCACGCAGCCCATGCGCCGAAGCGATGTTGACGATGCGCCCCTCGCCCGCCGCCTTCATCAGCGGAATGGCTTTAGCCGATGTGTGGAAGGCGGACGACAGGTTGATCGCGATGATCGCATCCCAGCACTCTTCCGGAAACTCTTCGACTGGCGCCACGAACTGGATCCCGGCATTGTTCACCAGCACGTCCAGCCGCCCGAAAGCCTGATGCGCGCGGTCCACCAGCGCCCGGCACTCCGCGGGCTTCGACATGTCAGCAGCCAGATAGATCACGCGCACGCCCGCTTGCTGTGCGATCTCCTCGGCCAGCGCATGATCCTCCGCGCGGTCGGTGAAGGAGTTCAGCGCGATGTCATAGCCGGCCGCTGCCAGCTGACGCGCGATCGCCAGCCCTATTCCCGAATTCGATCCCGTCACGAGTGCGGCCTTGACCATGCTTTTTCCTCCCAAGCTGAAAGTGTTTTCAGTGAGCAACCATGCTGCGATGATCCGCGCCGCCCCGCAATCCCTTGCGGCAAAGGGCGCACAGCGTCGCGGCTTCTAACAATCACGTGACCTTTGCAGGGTGAAACAGGCCTTGTTCTTGACTTTCTAAACCATCATATTCCGCAAAGGCATGCTGGACGTCTCGCCAGCGGCGCCTCGGTTGATCCGCAACCGGACCCCGACGAGACAGAAGCAATAGAGGAAACAATGGCTGATATGCGTAATTATCAGACCCGCCCTGCCGGTTACGGTACGCAGGCCGATGCCGGTATCGACCAGGGTCTGCGCAGCTACATGCTGCGCGTTTACAATCTCATGGCACTGGGTCTTGCCATCACCGGCGTCGCCGCTTTGGCGATGGTGATGCTGACCACGACCAATGATCCGTCGCTGGCTGCGGCAACCCTGCCGAACGGCAAGATGCTGACCTCGCTTGGCGTCGCCGTTTATGGTTCGCCGCTGCGCTGGGTCGTGATGCTGGCACCGCTTGCCGTCGTGTTCTTCCTGTCGTTCCGCATCGACAAGATGTCGACCGGTGCGGCACAGGCGACCTTCTGGGGCTATGCGGCTCTGGTCGGCGTTTCTCTGTCCTCGATCTTCCTGGTCTACACGACCGGCAGCATCGTCCAGACCTTTTTCATCACGGCTGCCTCGTTCGGCGCGCTGTCGCTGTTCGGCTACACCACCAAGCGTGACCTCAGCGGCATGGGCTCGTTCCTGTTCATGGGCCTGATCGGCCTGATGATCGCGATGGTCGTCAACATCTTCCTGGGTTCGGGTATGCTGCAGTTCGTCATTTCGGCGGCTGGCGTCCTGATCTTTGCAGGCCTCACCGCCTATGACACCCAGCAGATCAAGGAAATGTACTGGGAAGGCGACGACACGCTGGTTGCCGGTCGCAAGGCGATCATGGGCGCGCTGCGTCTCTACCTCGACTTCATCAACATGTTCACGTTCCTGCTGCAGTTCATGGGCAACCGCGACTAAGCAGAAGCGAACATCGATCTTGAGAAGCCCCGGCATTGCCGGGGCTTTTCGTTTTATGGAGCGTCCGGAGGTTCTTTTTGCAGCAAACTGCTGAATGTGAGAACATCTTGCCTGTCGCGATGGCAAAATGAAGCGTAGGTCTGGGAGCAATCGTCCTGGCCCTGCGTTTTTAATGCCCGCGCGCGGACTGCTGGAGTTACCTCACATGCCCGTTTCTCATCACGCTTCAGGCGCGGCCCGCCCGGTCGTCGCCAAACCGTTCTATGCAAGCTTCGGCTTCCAGGTCATCGCCGCCATGGTGATCGGCATCCTGCTCGGCCTCCTTGCCCGCAACATGGGCAACAATCCGGCCGGCGATCCGAACTGGCTGGCGCAGACCCTGTCGACCATCGGCTCGATCTTCGTGCAACTGCTGCGCGCGCTCGTCCCGCCGTTGATCTTCACGGCAATCGTCGCCTCGATCAGCAATCTGCGCCAGTTGTCCAATGCGGCAGCGCTGGTCTGGCAAACACTGCTCTGGTTCGCCATCACGGCGCTGATTGCCGTGGTGATCGGCATTGCGCTCGGCCTCATCATCCAGCCCGGCCTCAACACGCAGATCGCCGCTGAAGCCGCCAAGGCTCCGTCTTCCACCGGTTCGTGGATCGACTTCCTCAAGGGCTTGGTTCCCGCCAACATCCTCGGCCTTCAGGCCTCCACCAAGATCACGGATGGCAGCGCCACCACGTCGCTGAACTTCAACGTGTTGCAGATCCTGGTCGTCTCGATCGCCGTCGGCGTTGCGGCGCTGAAAGTCGGCGATGCCGCCGAACCCTTCCTGGCCTTCAACCGCTCGCTGCTGGCGCTCACCCGCAAGATCCTGTGGTGGGTGATCCGTCTGACCCCGATCGGCACGATCGGCCTGCTCGGCAATGCGGTCGCGCAATATGGCTGGCAGACCCTGTCGCAGCTCGGCTGGTTCTCGGGCGCCGTTTATATCGGCCTCGCGATCGTGCTGTTCGTGGTTTACCCGGTGATCCTGACCCTGCACGGCCTGTCGCCGGCCCGCTTCTTTGCCGGTGCGTGGCCCGCCATTCAGCTGGCTTTCGTGTCGCGCTCCTCGATCGGCACCCTGCCGGTTACCGAAGCCGTCACAGAAAAGAGCCTGGGCGTGCCGCGCGAATATTCGGCCTTCGCGGTTCCGCTCGGCGCAACCACCAAGATGGACGGCTGCGCCGCGATCTATCCGGCCATCGCCGCGATCTTCGTTGCGCAGTTCTACGGCGTGCCGCTTTCGATCCAGGACTATTTCCTGATCGTCTTCGTGTCGGTGATCGGATCGGCCGCAACCGCCGGCCTGACCGGTGCGGTGGTGATGCTGACGCTGACGCTCTCCACGCTCGGCCTGCCGCTTGCCGGCGTCGGCCTGCTTTTGGCGGTCGATCCGATCCTCGACATGGGCCGCACCGCCGTCAACGTCGCCGGCCAGGCGCTGATCCCCACCATCGTGTCGAAGCGCGCCGGAATCCTCAACCAGGCGCAATATGACAATGCCGGTGGTATTGACGCGCTGGACACGGATGCGGCACCACAGCCGGCGTAAGATCTTCGGGACGGCCGTTCATCGCGGCCGTCCCGGCTTCTACGCTGGGAGGGGACCATCGTTGCACAGCCTGAAACCACCATCCGCCCACTAACGGCGGCGGATGTCGACGCCTACCGCGCGCTTCGCCTGGAAGCGCTCAATGACAGCCCGGAAGCCTTCAGCGCCAGTCCGGTCGATGAATCGACCCTGCGCGACGAAGACATGGCCGCACGCTGCGCACCTGCACTGCCCGGCCTCACGCTCGGCGCCTTCCAAAATGAAACCCTGATCGGCATGGCCGCTTACATCCCGAATGGGGGTATGAAGACGCGCCACAAGGCCAAGATGGTCAGCGTTTATCTCAAGCCGGATTGGCGCAAGAGCGGCCTCGGCAGGGCCTTGGTCGAAGGCATCATCGCCCATGCGCGCGAGCAGCAGGTCATCCTGCAATGCAATGCCACCATGCACAACCTCCCCGCCCGCCGGCTTTACCATGCACTCGGCTTCGTGCCCTTCGGCGTGGAACGCGACGCCATGGTGATCGACGGCCAAGGTTTCGATGAAGAATTGCTGATGTTGGATTTGCGGCAGGAGGCTTCGGCGCAGTAAAAAGCTGATGCGCGGAAATGCCCGGACCAGCGGCGAGCATAAGAAACAAAGTTTGCGTTGAGTGCGGAAATTCCGTATAGATCGAGTCATGGCGGCGGATAGGTTCGATCCCATCAAGGACGCGGGTAATCGTGAGAAGCACAACCTGCCGCTCGCTTTCGGCGACAGGATTTTCGAAGACGTTGACCACCTGCTTATCCCTTCGGTCCGTGAGATCGACGGCGAGGAGCGCTTCAAGGTGATTGGAGTTGTCGGAGAGAAGCTGTTCACCGGCGTCTTTGTCTGGCGGGGAGACCTTCCTCGCTTCATCTCGGTGAGAAGGAGCAACAAGGGTGAAGAAAGAGCCTATAACGCTTAAGGCTGAGCCGACCGACGCTGAAGATTTCGACGTAACAGCCGAGGCGTTGGAGCGAGGCCAGCGTGCCCGCTTGATCCGCACAACAAGGACGGGGCTTGGCCTGTCACAGTCTGAGTTCGCCAATCGCTTCCGGGTTCCGGTCGGTACGCTGCGCGATTGGGAGCAGGCGCGAACAACCGCGCCGGATTTCGCTATCGCCTATGTGCGCGTGATCGGCCAACATCCGGACATGGTGGCGAAGGCAGTCGCATAGCTGCTTTGGACAGAGCATAGTTCCCAGTGGAAAAGAGACGACAGTCTCGTCTTTAACGAAGCAACGGAAATGCCGGCAGAAAGGCTTGGCTGGCTGGAATGGAAGCCCTCTTTGAAGAAATCGGTCATCCGACCGTCGTGCCGTTCCCGGTCTTGGCCGCCCGCATATTGCTGGCCGCGATCCTCGGCGCCGTTATTGGCTTCGAGCGGGAATGGCGCAACCATTCGGCGGGCTTGCGCACCCACATTATGGTTTGTGTCGCCGCCGCGGTGTTCGGCATCCTCACCGTCGAGATCACGCTGTCTCCGGTGTTTGCCAACGCGCCGGTGCAGGTTGATCCGATCCGCGCCGTGGAAGCAGTCACGGCCGGCGTCGCCTTTCTCGCAGCCGGACTGATCTGGGCCGGTCGCGGCAAGGTGCACGGCCTCACGACGGGTGCCGGCATGTGGCTCGCAGGCGCGATCGGTTTGTCCAGCGGTCTCGGTCTGTGGCAGATCGCACTGCTCGCCACCTTCGTCGCAATCGTGATCCTCAGCGTCATCAATTCGCTCAGCAAGACGATCAGCGGCGGTGACACGGATGAGCCGCAGGCCGTCACACAAAATGATCAGCCCTCGCCTTCCCGGGACGCCTCGAAGCCGAAAATGTGAAAGAGCGCAAAGGAGGCTCGCGATTGCCGAGCCTCCCGAAGCTTGCTATGAGCCAGTCCATGGAAGCGCTGTTCGGCAAACCCGCCTATCGCCGTTTCACCCTGCAGGACCGCAAGCGTCTGCCGGGCCGCTTCTTTGCGCATGTCTGCGGCGCCTCCACGGCCCGACTTATCTAGGTCGACATCCGTCGCCAGAGCCCTCCGGGGCATCCAGCCATTCCAGATTTTCCACGGATCACGACCATGAGCGCACCGCGCACCCTGTACGACAAGATCTTTGACGACCACATCGTCGACCGCCAGGACGATGGCACCTGCCTGCTTTATATCGACCGTCACCTCGTCCACGAAGTGACGAGCCCGCAGGCTTTCGAGGGCCTGCGCATGACCGGTCGCAAGGTTCGCCATCCCGAAAGAACGCTGGCCGTCGTCGACCACAACGTGTCCACCTCGCCCGAGCGCAAGTTCGGTATCAAGAACGAGGAAAGCCGCATCCAGGTCGAGGCGCTGGCCCGCAACACCGCCGAGTTCGGCGTGGAATATTACGATGCCGTCGATGTCCGACAGGGCATCGTCCACATCGTCGGCCCGGAACAAGGCTTCACCCTGCCCGGCATGACCATCGTGTGCGGCGACAGCCACACCTCCACGCATGGCGCCTTCGGTGCTCTGGCGCATGGCATCGGCACCTCTGAGGTCGAGCATGTGCTCGCCACCCAGACGCTGATCCAGAAGAAGGCCAAGAACATGCTGGTGCGCGTCGACGGGCAGCTGCCCGAAGGCGTCACCGCCAAGGATATCATCCTGGCTATTATCGGCGAGATCGGCACGGCCGGCGGCACCGGCTACGTCATCGAATATGCAGGCGAAGCGATCCGCGCGCTGTCGATGGAAGGCCGCATGACCATCTGCAACATGTCGATCGAAGGCGGCGCCCGCGCCGGCCTCATCGCGCCGGACGAAACAACCTTCGCTTACGTGAAGGACAAGCCCCGTGCGCCGAAGGGTGCGAACTGGGACAAGGCCGTCGAATACTGGTCGACCCTGCAATCGGACGAAGGCGCGCATTTCGACAAGGTCGTGGTGCTTAACGCCGCCGCCCTGCCGCCGATTGTGTCCTGGGGCTCTTCGCCTGAGGACGTCGTGTCGGTTGAAGGCGTCGTGCCGAACCCGGCCGAGATCGCCGATGAGAACAAGCGGACCTCCAAAGAGCGCGCGCTCCAATATATGGGCCTGACCGCCGGCACCAAGATCACCGACATCACGCTCGACCGCGTTTTCATCGGTTCCTGCACCAATGGCCGCATCGAGGATCTGCGCGAAGTCGCCAAGGTCGTCGAAGGCCGTAAGGTCAACCCGAAGGTGAGCGCCATGATCGTTCCGGGCTCGGGTCTCGTAAAGGAACAGGCGGAAGCCGAGGGTCTCGACAAGATCTTCGTGGAAGCCGGTTTTGATTGGCGCGAGCCGGGCTGCTCCATGTGCCTCGCCATGAACGACGATCGCCTCAGCCCCTATGAGCGTTGCGCCTCGACCTCGAACCGCAATTTCGAGGGTCGTCAGGGCTTCAAGGGTCGCACCCATCTGGTGTCGCCGGCCATGGCGGCGGCTGCCGCGATCGCCGGTCACTTCGTGGACATCCGCACCTTCAACTAAGGTCGATCATCCGCCATATCGTAAAAAGAGCGCCCAAGTGGCGCTCTTTTTGTTCGTTCTGTGCTGCTACTTGGTGCTTTCGTCGCGCCTGATGAGTTCATGGAAGCTGTCGCGCTGGCCCGGCACATCCTCCGACACTACCAGCGCCAGCTCGGCTTCGTCGAACAGCTTGAACCACTCGTCCCACTCCACCAACTCGATGCCGCCAGCGTTGACAGGACGCTCCGCCTGATCCGTGTCGAGATAGGCCTGCTGGTCGAACACCAGGCGCAGCATCGGCTGCGTGCCGGAGGCCGGCGAGATATCCACAACAGCTGGAGACCCCATCCGCGCCGCCGCCCAGTCTCGAATCGCTTCGTGATCGGTGAGAGTGATCGTATCGGCCATGCCTACGCTCCTTGTTTTCGTTGGTTTTTTAGGTGGCACATTCATGCCTCGCACCACAATGCACGGCTTCCGGTCGCGGTTCCGGAATGGCAGGAGGCAGTATTCCCATTAACCAACTCTTTTCCGCGGCACGATAAAGAGGACCAAACGGAACCCAGCGATGAGCGGCGGCGGCTTCATCCTTATTATCAACCTGTCAGTTGCGGTCCTTGTGGCCGGGGCTTTCCTGTTCATGGCCGCCTATGACAACAAGGCCACAGCACCGCGCTGGCTGGTTCTCAGCTGCGTTCTGGCGATCAGCTATGTCGGTCTGGAATTCGCGGTCGATCTGATCCCGGACGCCGAGTTCTTGGTTGTCGCGACCTATATGAGCCTTGCTTTCGGCCTCGCCTGCCTCACGGTGGGTCTGGCCCGCACCTACCACCAGCCTGTTCCCTCTTTCTGGATCGTCGGCCTGCTGTTCGTGGCGCTGGGAACGATCCTGATCCATGACGGCACGCCGCGGCTCTCCATGCTGCCGATGGTCTTGTACCAGCTGCCTTATGCGCTGTTGCAGGGGCTGGCGGCGATCGTCGTGCTGCGCAGTTCGCAAAAGACAGCGCTCGATTACGGCCTTCTCACGGTGGTGTCCGCTACCGCAGCGCACTTCCTCGCCAAGCCGTTGATTGCTCTATGGATCGGCAATATCGGCGAAACGCCGAGCGCTTACATTTCCACCTCTTATGCGATCGTATCGCAGACGCTGAGCGCCATCTTCTTTCTCGCAATGGGCTTGATGATCATCATGGTCATGATGCGCAACACGCTTGGCGTCATGATGGTGAAGTCCGAAACCGATCCGCTGTCCGGCGTGCTCAACCGGCGCGGCTTCGAGGAACGCGCCGCACCGCTTCTNNTCTGCATGTCTATCAGGGCTCGCGCGTGCCGCTTGCCATGATCCTGTGCGACCTCGACCACTTCAAGTCGGTCAACGATACTTACGGCCACGCCACCGGCGATCTGGTGATCGCGGGCTTTGCGCGCCAACTGACGCTCGCATCCAATGCGGGCCAGATCGTCGGGCGGGTCGGCGGCGAGGAATTTGCCATTCTCTATCCCGGCGCCAATCTGCCGATGGCCCGCATCTACGCGGAAGGCCTGCGCGGCAGCTTCGCCGCCCTCAGCATCCCCGGCGCGCCGCCCGGACGCACCTTCACCGCGAGCTTCGGTGTGGCGGAACTCCAGAAAGGTGAAACCGTCCACGCGCTGATGGCGCGGGCGGATACCGCCCTTTACCTCGCCAAAACGGCGGGACGCGATTGCGTGCGCATCGCACCGGCCGTGGTGGATGGCGAGCAGGATCAAACGAATTTTTTACAGCACGGTTGATCCGTCGGCAGGATAGGCGGCTCAGTTCTGAACGGCAGCCAGCGTTTGCGCGCCGTTGACGAGCTTGTAGTCTTTGCGCTCTTCCGGCGAGAGGTAGTAGAGGGCCTGCGGCGGCGTATCGAGCGCATGCAGCCACAAAGCCGTATCCACGCCCATCTCGGTCAAATATCGGCTGATCCGCGCCGTGGTTGCCTGAGCACTGGAAAGTGCTGCGGCGGCATCATCGGAACTGCCGGGCGCCGCATAGAACTGATGCAGGCCGATCGCCGCCTTTGAACCGGCCGAACGTTCAACGCCACCGGCAAACATCAAAGGGCAGGACGAGGCACAAAGCGCGCCATCCGGGATTTGCGTGACAAAACCATGCTTTCGGATCAGCCGCCCCATGGCCATCGCATCTTCCAGCGAGCCGCCTGGAGAGTTGATCACCACTGTCTTCAAGACGTCGCCTTGGTCCTTCACTTCGTTGGCGAACGCTTCCGCGCTGCCTTCGACGATGCGGCCGGTCAGGGTCAAACGCCCGCCATCTTCCAGCGCAAACCGCATATCGCCATCAAGCAAGGCTTCATCGGTGGTGACGTCGCGGCGCGGATCGCTGCGGCTGTCAGAACCCGCATCCCTTACATCAGGCAAAGCCACATCGCTTTTGCCAAAGAGCGGCCAGAAGGCAGGCGAAATCAGGCCCCGCTGGGCAGCGACATCGCGCAGGTCCATTGCGAGCACGACGATCGCACCGATAAGCAGGCCGCGCAGCGCCCAACGAACCGCCTCGCCAGCATCGAACCGGCTAAGATAGCGCAGCACCGGACTGCGCTCGCGAAGCGGCGCGCGATAGATGTCCTGTCGGCGAAGACCGAACGTGTTCATTGTCCAGCCCTGCACTGCCACGAACGCGGCGCGCGCGAACCCGCGGAACGCGTCGCGCGCTTCTCCATTTGCTGAGAACAAGCCATGCCGAAAACCCAGATCGCCAGCTGCCGAAGCAGTACCCCGGGAAGTATGTTAACCGTTTTTTAACCAAAGTCACCCGCGCGGATGCGAGACTTGCTGGCGCGATTGACACACATGGTCACTTTGAGGATCACAGACCGATGACCCAGATGCCGACGACCGACATCGCGCCGCTGCAATTCCGCGATGCTTCGGAGCTAGCGCCGCTTCTTGCCGCCTATGCGCAGGCCCTGACGCGCGGCGCGCCGCGGCGGCCAGACAGCTATTATGCGGAAATGCTTCTGCAGGATCGCTCGGCGGAGGTGCTAGGCGCCCGGATCGACGACAGGCTGATCGGCTTCATGATCTTCACCGATCTGCCGGAGCCGGTATCCGGCATGCGCTACGGCATGGCTGACCATATCTTCGTGGATCAGGATTTCCGCGGCCAGGGTATCGCCAAGGCCATGGTCGATGTTCTTGCAGACTTCGGCCACGAACGAGGCTGGCGATACCTCATCCTCAATGCGCCGCGGCAACCGGAAGACGGCCGCAAGCTCTATGAGCAGGTGGCGGCCCCGGCCGACTGGACGAGCTACATCATCGACTTCAGCGCAAGGTAACCTCCAGCACCCCCGTTCGGCGTTGATCACCAATCACGGCGGCGGTAATCCTGCCGTTGATGGAAACGAATCAGAAGACCGGACGCCTCGTCCGGAACACGGTGGCCCTGATTGCCTTGGCGATCCTGGCCGCCGCCTGCGTCGCGTCGGAAACGACCAACAATGCGAATACGGGCGGAGCCGAAGGCACCGCCGCACAACCGCGTATGGCGACCTATAGCTGCGGCGAAGACGGCTCCATCACAGTTGAAAACCTGGGCAGTGCCGTGCGGGTTCAGGGCACGGATGGCGCGTCCATCGACCTGCCCGCTGCCCCACCGACGCAGAATGCGCGATTCGGCGGCTCCAACCAGGCCATCGTTCTGGAAGATGGCGAAGCGCTCTACATGGTTGCCGGCAAGCCGACATTGAGCTGCAAACGCTCCTGACAGGTCAAACACCTGCCTAATCGATTGAACGGACAGCAAAAACCTGGTCCGCCGATCAACCGACGCTAGATTCAAGTCAAACACCTGTTTGGGGCTTTGACGCGCTGCAAAAAGCTGATTAAGAGACCCGCAGCCAATGTCGCAATCCGTAGGGCCGGCGCCGGTTTTGTTCCGGCCAACACGGGTCCGAGCCGGGGGAGCCATGAGCCGATCAACTGTCGCGTCCAGACGGCCGCTTTCACCGCATTTCACCATCTATCGCTGGCCGATCACGATGACGCTGTCGATTGCGCATCGCGTTTCCGGCGGCGCGCTGTACTTCGGCACGCTTCTGGTTGCCTGGTGGCTGGTCGCCGCGGCAACATCGCCGGACTGGTTCGACACGGCCAATGCCGTGATGGGATCGATCTTCGGAAAGCTCGTCCTGCTCGGCTTCACCTGGGCGATGTTCCTGCATGCGGTTGGCGGCGTTCGACACATGCTGTGGGACACCGGCATTGCCATGGAAAAGCATGTGTCGCGGCAAACGTCCTGGGCCTCGCTGATCGCATCCGTTGTTCTGACCGCGCTGACCTGGGTCGCGCTTTATCTGGTGCTTTGACATGGCAGACATGCGTACGCCCCTGAACAGGGTTCGCGGCCTCGGCTCCACCAAGAGCGGCACCAGCCATTTCTGGGCTGTGCGTGTGACCTCCGCAGCCCTTTTTCCATTGTCGCTCTTCGTGATCGGTCTGGTTGTTTCTCTGGCCGGCAGCAGCTTCACCGAAGTCCGCGCAACGCTCGGCCAGCCGCTCGTCTGGGTGCCGGTGATGCTGTTTATCCTGATTAGCCTGGAGCATATGCGCTTGGGCATGCAGGAAGTCGTTTCCGACTACATCCACAGCGAACTGCTCAAGGTCACGCTGATGATGCTCAACAGCTTCTTCGTGGTGCTGGTGGGCGGAATTTGCGTGTTTTCTCTTCTCAAAATCGCATTCGGAGGCTGACGCGGCAATGGCGACAGCACAAACTGCTCCTGCTTATCAGTTCGTCGATCACAAGTTCGACGTGGTTGTGGTCGGTGCCGGCGGCGCCGGTCTTCGCGCCACGCTGGGCATGGCCGAACAGGGCCTGAAGACCGCTTGCATCACCAAGGTCTTCCCGACCCGATCGCACACGGTTGCAGCCCAGGGCGGTATCGCCGCCTCGCTGCAGAACATGGGCGCCGACAGCTGGAAGTGGCACCTGTTCGACACAGTGAAGGGCTCCGACTGGCTCGGCGATGTCGACGCCATGGAATATCTGACCCGTGAAGCGCCGGCCGCCGTTTACGAGCTGGAGCATTACGGCGTGCCCTTCTCGCGCACCGAAGAAGGCAAGATCTATCAGCGCCCCTTCGGCGGCCACATGATGAACTATGGCGACGGTCCGCCCGTGCAGCGCACTTGCGCCGCCGCCGACCGCACCGGCCACGCCATCCTGCACACGCTGTATGGCCAGTCGATCAAGCACAACGCGCAGTTCTTTATCGAATATTTCGCGCTCGACCTGATCATGGATCCGGACGGCACCTGCACGGGCGTGATCGCCTGGAACCTGGATGACGGCACGATCCACCGCTTCTCCGCCAAGATGGTGGTGCTGGCGACCGGTGGTTATGGCCGCGCATATTTCTCGGCCACTTCCGCACATACCTGCACCGGCGACGGCGGCGGCATGGTCGCACGCGCCGGCTTGCCTCTGCAGGACATGGAATTTGTGCAGTTCCATCCGACCGGCATCTATGGCGCGGGCTGCCTGATTACCGAAGGCGCACGCGGCGAAGGCGGTTATCTCGTCAACTCCGAAGGCGAGCGCTTCATGGAGCGCTATGCTCCATCGGCCAAGGATCTGGCCTCGCGCGACGTGGTTTCCCGCTGCATGACGCTGGAAATCCGCGATGGCCGCGGCGTCGGCAAGAACAAGGACCACATCTTCCTGCATCTCGACCATCTTGATCCGGCCGTGCTGCATGAGCGTCTGCCGGGCATTTCCGAGAGCGCGAAGATCTTTGCCGGCGTGGATGTCACGAAGGAGCCGATCCCGGTTCTGCCGACCGTTCACTACAATATGGGCGGCATTCCCACGAACTATTGGGGCGAGGTGCTGAGCCCGACGCCGGAAGAACCGGACCGCGTGACGCCCGGCCTGATGGCCGTGGGTGAGGCCGGCTGCGCTTCCGTCCACGGCGCCAATCGCCTCGGCTCCAACTCGTTGATCGATCTCGTTGTGTTCGGTCGCGCCGCAGCGATCCGCGCCGGCCAGGTGATCGACCGCGAAGCGCCGATCCTCTCGCCGAACCAAGCCTCGGTCGACAAGATCATGGCCCGCTTCGACCGCCTGCGTTACGCCAATGGCTCTTCGCCGACGGCCAAGCTGCGTGAAAAGATGCAGCGCGCCATGCAGGAAGACGCCGCCGTGTTCCGCACGCAAGAGTCGCTCGAAAATGGCTGTCAGCGCATTTCCGCCATCTGGAAGGAACTGCCGGACATCAAGGTCAGCGACCGTTCGATGATCTGGAATTCCGATCTGGTGGAAACGCTGGAGTTGGAAAACCTCATGGCCAACGCCATATGCACGGTCTATGGCGCCGAAGCCCGCAAGGAAAGCCGCGGCGCCCATGCACGCGAAGACTTCTCTTCACGCGACGACGTCAACTGGCGCGTTCACACGCTGTCGCATCTCGATCCTGACGGCACCGTCACCCTGTCCTACCGCCCGGTTCACACCGAACCGCTGCTGAAGGAAGAAGACGGCGGCATCAGCCTCGCCAAGATCGCGCCCAAGGCGCGCGTCTATTGATCGGAGAAGGTCATGGTTGAACTCACCCTTCCCAAGAACTCGAAGATCCGCACGGGCAAGACCTGGCCGAAGCCGGACGGCGCGACCAATCTGCGCGAATACAAGATCTATCGCTGGTCGCCGGATGACGGCGAGACGCCGTCGATCGATACCTATTTCGTTGATACCGACGATTGCGGCCCGATGGTTCTGGATGCGCTGTTGTGGATCAAGGACAAGGTCGATCCGACCCTGACGCTGCGCCGTTCCTGCCGCGAGGGCATTTGCGGCTCCTGCGCCATGAACATCGATGGCACGAACACGCTGGCCTGCACCAAGGGGTCCGACGACATTTCAGGTGCCGTGAAGATCTATCCGCTGCCGCATATGCCGGTGGTCAAGGATCTCGTGCCGGATCTGACGGTTCCTTACGCGCAACTCACCTCGATCGAGCCTTACCTCAAGACGGTCTCGCCCGAGCCCGCCAAGGAATGGTTGCAAAGCCATGAGGACCGCCAGAAGCTTGACGGTCTCTACGAGTGCATCCTGTGCTTCTGCTGCCAGACCTCATGCCCGAGCTATTGGTGGAACGGCGACCGCTATCTCGGCCCCGCCGTGCTCCTGCAGGCCTATCGCTGGCTGATCGACTCCAGAGACGAGGCGACCGGCGAGCGCCTCGACAATCTCGAGGACCCATTTCGCCTGTATCGCTGCCATACCATCATGAACTGCGCGCAAACCTGCCCCAAGGGTCTCAATCCCGCCAAGGCGATTGCCGAAATCAAGAAGATGATGGTCGAACGCCACGTTTGACCGGCTTGATTGCCGGCAGGCCCCGAGATGATGCAGCGCCGGCATAGTCCGGCGCTTTTCAGTTCCGGCGGCATCTGCTAGGGAGTGCCGTAACAACGGGTACGCTCTCCGTAAACGAAGGGAGTTTCATCATGGACAAGTTTACCAAGCTGACGGGCGTCGCTGCACCGCTGCCGATCGTCAATGTCGACACGGACATGATCATCCCCAAGGACTACCTCAAGACTATCGAACGCACCGGCCTGAAGAAGGGCCTGTTCGCTGAAATGCGCTTCAACGAGGACGGTTCGGAAAACCCGGACTTCGTGCTGAACAAGCCAGCCTATCGCAGCGCGCAGATCCTGGTCGCCGGCGACAATTTCGGCTGCGGCTCCTCGCGCGAGCATGCGCCGTGGGCCTTGCTCGATTTCGGCATTCGCTGCGTGATTTCCACCAGCTTCGCCGACATCTTCTACAACAACTGCTTCAAGAACGGCATTCTGCCGATCACCGTCAGCCCGGATAACCTGGAAAAGCTGCTGGACGACGCCTCGCGCGGCGCCAATGCTACGCTGACGATCGACCTCGAAGCCAAGACGATCAGCGGCCCGGATGGCGGCACGATCACCTTCGACCTCGACGACTTCAAGCGCTACTGCCTGCTGAACGGCTTGGACGACATCGGCCTGACGCTGGAAAAGGCGTCTTCGATCTCGGCATTTGAGCAGCAGAACGCTGCCGCACGTCCCTGGGCTTGAGGCGCTAAGGCTATTCGATCAGGCGCAGCCCAAGATGCTGCGCCATCGGCTTGAAATCACGGTCCTCGGTGAGGAGTGCGTAGCCGCGATTGATGCAATAGGTTGCGATCATCACATCGATGGGTGAGCGGATCGTGATGCCGCGTTGGCGCAAATGCCGGTAGTTGCGCGCAGCCTGCCTCGCAGCTTCCATGCCCAGCATGTCGTCGGTATCGAAGCGTCGCAACAGCCGTTCAGTCCGGTCAGCCTCTAATTCTGTTTTGCATCCCTGCAGGACCTCTGCAAGAACGAGGTCACCAACGATAATCTCCGTTGGTTCAAGCTCTTGCATCAGAACCATCGTGCTTCTCGTAGACTTCCTCCGGATCAAATTGATCCAGACCGAGCTGTCGACGACGATCACGTCTCGTCGTCTTCATGAAAGCCGTACTCCGGCTGAGCGCCACGCCGCATCGTATCTATATCGCCTTCCCAATCAGGCACAGAACCCCAGAGTTCATCGAGGGTCTGTTTTAGATGTTTGTGACGTACAAGCTCCCTCAGCCCAGCCTCAACGGCCGCCTTCTTCGTGGGAAAGCCACCTGCTTTCATAGCTTCAGCCATCAAGGCATCGTCTATGTCGATGTTGGTCCGCACAGCCGCACCTCATGTGTATAGATCACGACACATATACACACAAACGCGTCCGAACTCAAGTCTGGCTCATCGAAGTTCCCTTGCATCACTCACTATCGCCCATTAGCAAACAGGCAGCATTTCACGAGAGCCGAGGACTTCTCCCATGACGCACAAGCTTCTTCTTCTCGCCGGCGACGGCATCGGTCCCGAGGCCATGGCCGAGGTCAAGAAGCTCATTGCCGTCATGAACGAAAACGGCGCTTCGTTTCAAACGGAAGAAGGCCTGGTCGGCGGCTGCGCTTATGATGCGCATGGTGCCGCCATCTCGGACGCGGATATGGCGAAGGCGACAGCTGCCGATGCCGTTCTGTTTGGCGCGGTCGGCGGACCGAAGTGGGATGGCGTGCCCTATGATGTGCGCCCGGAAGCCGGCCTTTTGCGGCTGCGCAAGGATCTCGAACTGTTTGCCAATCTGCGCCCGGCGATCTGCTATCCTGCGTTGGCCTCTTCCTCGTCGCTGAAGCAGGAAGTCATCGAGGGTCTCGACATCCTGATCCTGCGCGAACTCACCGGCGGCGTTTATTTTGGAGAGCCCAAGCAGATCACCGATCTCGGCAACGGTCAGAAGCGTGCGGTCGATACGCAGGTCTACGACACCTATGAGATCGAGCGCATCGCGGCCATGGCCTTCGAACTGGCTCGCACGCGCAAGAACCATGTAACGTCCATGGAAAAGCGCAACGTCATGAAGTCGGGCGTGTTGTGGAACGAGGTCGTGACAGCCACCCACAAGGGCTACAGCGACGTGAAGCTCGACCACATGCTGGCCGATGCCGGCGGCATGCAGCTGGTGCGCTGGCCCAAGCAGTTCGATGTGATCGTGACCGACAATCTGTTCGGCGACATGCTGTCGGACGTGGCCGCGATGCTGACAGGCTCGCTTGGCATGCTGCCTTCCGCTTCGCTCGGCGCACCGGACGCCAAGACCGGCAAGCGCAAGGCGTTGTATGAGCCCGTGCATGGCTCTGCCCCCGATATTGCCGGAAAGGGCATCGCCAATCCGATCGCCATGATCGCGTCCTTCGCGATGTGCCTTCGCTATTCCTTCGACATGGTGGCCGAAGCCGATCGCCTGGAAGCCGCCATCGCCGCCGTGCTGGCAGACGGTATGCGCACCAAGGACATCCTGTCCGACGGCATGCGCGAGGTCGGCACGGTTGAAATGGGCGACGCGATCATCGCGAAGTACCGCGAAGCGGCCTGATCGAACCCATCATCGAATAAACCAAAAGGCCGCCCGAACCCGGGCGGCCTTTCTTTTCCAGTGAGATCCGTACCGGTCTTATCCGCGTCGGGAAAAGAACGAAGCCAACCGCGGTGCGGCGGGTGCATCCTGAAGCCTCGGCACAACCACCATGTGGGTGATCTCGCCACGCTTGAAGGCTGCCAGAAACTGCGGGTAATTCTTGAACACGACGCAGCCGCTGGAGTCGCCGGGCACGCGTAGCAGGTAAGTGTGGGCGAGGAGGCCGGTGCGGCCCTTTGGAGCTTTGCCGTCGATTGGGTTGAGCCGGATGGCCTCTACGCCATGGAAGCGGGTTTCGCGCATGGTGAGCTTGTAGGTTGATGCGGGCGTGGCCCCGCGCATCTTCACATGCGTGTAGTTCGGATTGTCACGCATGGCGCCGCGGCCGGAATGCGCTTCGAGCTTCTCGCCGTTGGGCATGTGAACCACACCCGCACTGATATCGTAGATGGCGGTCTTGCGGCCGACATCCGGCCAAGGGATCGCAGCGGACTTGGCCGCAGGCCGCTCAATGGGACTGTCGGGCCGCGCATAGGCGAGGGTCGGAACGACTTCGCCGCGTTTGTCAGGAATAACAGGCGCAATCACGCTTTTGCGCGCAATTGCCGGCCGCCAGGACGGAACGAGGCCGAGGTCGGGAAGGTCGTCCGTTTCCAAGGAAGCGAGAACCGTGTTGTTGTTGTCTGCCGCATCTTCGGCTTCCGCCTCCTGATCGGTCTCGGCCGCCAGCATCTTCGCCTTGGCGGACTTGGCGAGTGACGCCATCTGCACCGGCGCCGGGGCGGCATCCACAGGCGGCGTTGCCACAGGGGCGACCGCAGCCTGTGCGATCTGCGCGGCTTTTGCCTCGGCAGCCTGCTGACTTGCCTTTACCAGCGAAGCGAACTGCTCGCCGGTGATCGATCCTGCGGCCTTTTTTGCCGGAACGAAGCGTGTCTCGAACGCACTGGCAACCTGACGCTGTTCGCCGCGCTCGGCAGCATCGCGCGCCCAGGCCTCACGAACGAAGTCTGGCGCACGCAAAGCGCCTTCCGTTTGTCCGGGGCGAGAGGATTTCACCGTCTTTGCTGCCGATTGGGCAGTTCCACCGGCAAACAGAGGCCGAACCGAAACCGGCTTGCTTTCGGGCTGGGCTGCCAGATGCACGGAAACAGCCAATCCACCGCCCCACGCCGCCAGTATACCGAGGAACAGGCTACCAGCCAGAAGCGGACCGGAACGAGAAATCCGGGACGATGCGGAACGCGACCGAGGCCGGTCTGACGCAGACAAGCATTTACGCATAAACAAGCCCCTATACGATCACGCATCGACCAGAAGCCACACCCTGAAAGCTGGCTGCGCTCTGTGATGGGATGATCATGAAGGAATTCGGTAACCAAACTCTTTAACTTACCTCATACTGTAACGAGAGTTTGTGGCGGCATCTCCAGCGGGTTAGAACCACTGCGACACGAGATGCCTACCGCCGGAGTCCAGATGCAGCCGATCTACATCACCTATCTCAACCGCTTCGACATCGAAGCCGCCGCCTTGAGCGATGCAGAGATTCTGGCCGCCATCGAAGAAAGTCTGGCCATGCAGGGGCGTCGCGAAACCGAGATCGAACCGCGTGTCCACTTAGAGCCGCGCGCGGGCGTTGAAGGGCATTTCAACGTCCTACGGGGCTGGATCGGCGGCGAGATCGATGCGGCGGGCGTGAAGGTCGTCGGCGATTTCGTCGACAACTACAAGCAAGGGCTGCCGTCGGAGTTCGGCATCCTCAACCTGTTCGATCCCCGCACCGGCATGCCGCGCGCGATCCTCGATGCCAGCGGTATCACCGATATGCGCACCGGGGCAGTGACCGCGATCGGCGCGAAATACCTGGCGCGCAAGAATTCGAAAGTTCTGGGCCATATCGGCGCGCGCGGCACGGCCTATTGGAACGTACGGCTGCTCGATAGCCTGTTCGACTTCGAGGTGATCCGGGTTCATTCCCGCCGACCGGAAAGTCGCAACGCCTTTGCCGAACGCTTGAGGCGAGACCTCAACAAGGAGGTCATCGTCACCGAGGACTGGCAATCCTGCATCGAAGGCGCCGACATCGTGGTGGAAGCCTCGCGGTTGAGCGAGCCGACGCCGATGCTGAAGACCGAGTGGATCAAGCCCGGCGCACTTGTAGTGCCTTATGGCACGATGAGCGCTGTGGAATTGTCGCTGACCGACATCATGGCGAAGCTCGTGGTGGATGATTGGGGCCAGTGCAAGGGCGGCAAGTTCGGCTCGCTGCGCGCTCATGTGGAAGCCGGCAAACTGTCAGAACAAACGCTGCATGCCGAGCTCGGGCAGATCGTGGCGGGGCTGAAGCCCGGCCGTGAAAGCGAGACCGAAACCAACCTGTTCTGGCATCGCGGCCTGTCCTTGTCGGATATCGCGCTCGGCCACGCCTTCCTGAAGAAGGCGGAAAGCATCGGCGCCGGGCACCGGCTGCGCTACGCGTGACGCCCGCCGCCTTCGTTCTGGGTGAGCGTCGGCTGACACTTGCCGACATCACCGCCGCCGCACGCAAGCCGGTGCAGATCGCGCTTGATGCCGGGGTGCGCGAGCGAATGATCGCAGCGCGCAGCGTGGTGGACCGCCATCTACGCGACGGGATTGCGGTTTATGGTCTGAACACTGGTCTTGGCGGCAATATCGGCCATCGCATCGACCAGGACGCGGTGGCGGACTTTCAGGCGCAGATGGTGCGTGCGCGAGTGGCGGGCATCGGCGAA
>DCDI01000185.1:19803-38726 GCA_002316345.1 Phyllobacteriaceae bacterium UBA1059
AACCGCTGGCGGTGGAAACTTGCCGTGCCGCCTTGTTCTGCCGCATCGCCGGTCTGGCCAAGGGCGGCGCCGGTGTGTCGCTCGACGTGTTCGATCTGCTTGTCGCGATGCTGGCGCGCGACATCGTGCCGGTTTTGCCGTCACGCGGATCGCTCGGCACGGGCGATCTCATTGTCTCCATGAGCATGGCCGCAGCAGTGATCGGNNCGCATTGTGGAAGCGGCGGATGCTTTTCGTGCAGCCGGCCTCGCTCCCGTCCAGCTCGCCGCCAAGGATGGTCTCGCCATCGCCAACGCGTCGGCCGTCACCACAGCGATGGCAGCGCTTTCGCTGGATAGCTTGAGCGACCTCCTGCGCCTGCATATCGCCACGGGCGCGCTGGCCTTCGAAGGCTATGGTGCAAACCCTCGCATCTTCGATCCCCGCTTGGCAGATATTCGCCCGGCAGCCGGCCAGAGCGACGCAGCAGTGCTTTTCCGCCACGCGTTGGACGGCAGCAGCCTCCATGCACCGCAGCCCGGGCGCAAGGTGCAGGATGCCCTTTCCTTCCGCACTTTGGCGCAGGTCACCGGCACGACGCTCGCCGCCTATGCCGCCGCCTCCCGGGAGGTCGAAATCGAACTGAATGGCGCAGCCGACAATCCGCTGGTGCTGGTGGAAGACGAGGAAATTCACTCGGCCGCAAACTTCCACACACCGGCAATCGCACTCGCCTTCGATACGCTCGCCATCAGCCTTGCCCATCTCGCGACGGCTTCGGCGCAGCGTTCGATCAAGCTGATGACGGGGCGCTTGTCCGGGCTGCCCAACTATTTGTCACCGGCCGGCGGCGCGTCGGCTGGCTTCGTACCCATGCAAAAAGCTCTGGCGGCACTCCAGGTCGAGATCCGGCTCAAGGCAGCACCCGCCAGCCTCGATGCGCTTTCCGTGTCCGATACGGTCGAGGATGTGGCGCCGATGACGCCGCTGACGATCACCAAGCTCGACGAGCAGATCGCTTTGTGCCGCTGGATGATCACGCTGGAAGCGATGTTTGCGGCACAAGCCTGCAGCCTTCGCGCACAAGGAGAACCGGATCAGCACCTCGGCGCGGTGGCCGGTTGGCTGCAAACGCGGATCCGCGCGAATGTGCCTGCGCTGGAAGAGGATCGCGAAACCGGACCGGACGCGCAGATGCTGCATGAGCGGCTTTGGTGTGCCGAGACGGCGGAAGCCATGCGCGCGCTTTTCAGCGGCGCCAGTTCGCACCTGGCTTGACCTCGACCGCTTGCGCGACAAGTGCCCGCCTTGCTGTTGGAATGGAGACGAACATGCTGATTTGCCTGGAACTTGGCGGCAGCTTCGGTCAAGCGCCGGACTGGACGATCGACGGCGTCCAGCGCGTTGTCCAGATGGCCGAGGCAGGCGGCGTGGACTTCGTAATCATGCCGGACACGATCGCCAAGCCCGATGGAACAAGCGGCTGGCCGGACGCCACGATCCTGCTCGGGTTTCTCGCCGCTTCGACGCAGCGCATCGGCCTGATCGCGGCAACCTCCACCGGCGGCCACCAGCCCTACAATCTCTCACGGCGCCTTGCCTCACTCGACCAGATCAGCCACGGCCGGATCGGTTGGTGCGTGACATTTGACCAATCAGCCGCGGAGGACGCCGCCTTCAGCGCGCCTATCCGCATGCCGGGTGGCAACACGCCGGTGCGCATCGCTGAGTTCACGCGCGTTGTGGAAGGTCTGTGGCATGGCTGGGACGCCGATGCCGTGGTGATGAACAAGCAATCAGGCCAGTTCATCGATCCGAGCCGGATGCATTACCTCGACCACCAAGGCGCGTTCTTTTCCGTGCGCGGACCGTTGAACATCATGCGCTCACCACAAGACCGCCCGATCCTGATGCTGCGTGCGGATGATCGGCCTGCTATCGGAGAGGTCGCTGATCTCGCCGACATCGTCCTCTTCGAGGGCGACGTACCTCCTCATGGCAAAGCAAAGCACCTGCGCATGATCAATGCTGGCGCCTTTACCAGGGAACAGCGACGGGCGGATGCAGACGGGATTGTTCTACGCCTTCGCTCTCCCGAGGAAGCCGAAACAGTGCTGCAAACCCTCTCGACCAGCGCGGGCACTCGGCATGCCTCCACCACTCTCCGCAGCCGCCTGGAAGGAGCCGCTTGATGCGCGCGCAGATGAAGCTCGGCGCCTTTCTGATGCCAACCGGCCACCACATCGCCGCTTGGCGTCACCCGGATGCCGCCGCCGACATGGGCCTTGATGTCGATCAGTATATCCGCGTGGCGCAAACAGCAGAGAAGGCCGGCTTCGACCTCGTTTTCCTTGAGGACGCTGCTGGCTTGCGCGATGCGAACACCCGGACTGCGAGTCAGACAGCGCGTTCGATCGGCTTCGAACCGCTGAGCCTGCTGGCCGCCATCGCCGCACAAACCAGCCGCATCGGTCTCGTGGCAACCGCCTCGACATCCTATAACGAGCCCTATGCGCTTGCCCGTGCCTTTGCCACGCTCGACCTGTTGAGCGGCAGCCGCGCCGGCTGGAACCTGGTGACATCCGCAAGCGAGATCGAAGCCGCGAATTTTGGCGCGGAAGGTCTGCGCAAGCATGTCGATCGCTATCATCGCGCCGACGAATTTGCTGATGTCGTGGCGCGGCTCTGGAACCCGGCTGACCGATCCGCGCCGCTCAATCACAGCGGCGAGCACTTCATCGTACAGCAGGGTCTGGGGCTCACCGCCTCACGGCAGGGCAAGCCGGTGATGGTGCAAGCCGGTGCCTCCGATGTCGGCCGCGACCTGGCCGCCCGAACCGCCGATGTCGTGTTCACGGCCGCACAGACCATCGACAGCGCGAGAAGCTTCTATGACGATGTGAAAGCCCGCACCCGCGCCGTGGGGCGGAATCCCGACCACATCAAGATCATGCCCGGCGTGTCACCGATCGTTGCGGCAACACGCGAAGAAGCTCAGGCCAAGCTCGACGCCCTACAAAATCTGATCCCCGATGAGGTCGGCCTGTCGCTTCTCGCCAGCTATCTGGCCACCGATGCACTCAAGGATCTGCCGCTCGACGGTCCGCTGCCAAACCTGGAGGTCACGCAAGGCATGCAGAGCCGTCAGGCGCTCGTCGTGGAACAGGCCCGGCGCGACAACCTCACGATCCGCGAAGTCGCTCGTCACTTTGCCGGCGCACGCGGCCATTGGCGTCTGGTCGGCACCGCGCAGGATATCGCAGACGAGTTGGAAGCCTGGTTCACCGGCGGCGCCTGCGACGGCTTCAACGTCATGCCCGCCTTTTTCCCGGGCGAACTCCACAGCTTCGTCGAGCTCGTCATCCCCGAACTGCGGCGCCGCGGGCTTTTTCGACAGGCTTACGAAGGCGATACGTTACGCGCCAATCTCGGACTTGACGCCTGACGTGTTTGTTGAAGCGCCGGCTGAGGCAGGCGCTTCAACACCCGGCTGGATCAATCCCGGGCAGTTGCTTCCACTAAGGCCTCGCCAACGCGCTTCGGCCCCGGGAAATACTCCCACTCGTGGACATGCGGATAGGGCGTGTCCCAGCCGGTTACACGCAGCACCGGTTTTTCCAGATGGTAGAAGCAGCGCTCCTGCACTTCAGCCGCCAGTTCCGCGCCGAAGCCGGAAGTGCGGGTCGCTTCATGCACCACAACGCAGCGGCCGGTTTTTTCGACCGAAGCGACGATCGCGTCGATATCGAGCGGCACCAGGGTACGCAAGTCGATGATTTCCGCGTCGATCCCGGTATCCTGCGCAGCAACCTCGGCCACATGCACCATCGTGCCATAGGCAAGAACGGTCACGGCTGATCCCTCGCGCCGGATCACGGCCTTGCCGATCGGCACGGTATAATGTTCGTCCGGGACATCCGACAGCGGATGCTTGGACCAGGGCACGACCGGCCGATCATGATGACCATCGAACGGGCCATTATAAAGCCGCTTGGGCTCGAGGAAGATGACGGGATCGTCGTCCTCGATCGCCGAAATCAGCAAGCCCTTGGCATCATAGGGGTTTGACGGAATGACCGTCTTCAGGCCGGCAACATGGGTAAACAGCGCTTCCGGGCTCTGGCTGTGCGTCTGGCCGCCGAAGATGCCGCCGCCGCATGGCATCCGCACCACCATCGGCGCGGTAAAATCCCCGGCAGAGCGAAAGCGCAGACGCGCGGCTTCCGAAACGATCTGGTCATAGGCGGGATACATGTAGTCGGCGAACTGGATCTCGGCGATAGGCCGCAACCCATAGGCGCCCATCCCGACGGCAGCACCCACGATGCCGGTTTCCGAAATCGGCGTATCAAAGCAGCGGGACGTGCCATATTTCTTCTGCAGCCCTTCAGTGCAGCGAAACACGCCGCCGAAGAAGCCGACATCCTCACCGAACACCACAACGCGATCATCGCGCTCCATGGAAAGGTCAATGGCGCTGCGGATCGCCTCGATCATTGTGCGAGAAGGCATAAGCTCAATATCCCAGCTTCTGGCGCTGTTCGCGCAGGTGACGCGGCACGTCCTTGTAAACGTCCTCGAACATGGTGGCGGGACTCTGCTTTGGCCCATCATGCAGCGTGCCTGAGCACCGCGCTTCCTGAGCGGCTGCCGCGATCTCCTGATCGAGCTCGGCTTCGAGCTGCACGGATCGCTCCTCGCTCCACTCGCCTCGGCTCACCAGATGCGCTTTCAGCCTGGTAATCGGATCGCCGAGCGGCCAGGCGGCGGATGCATCCTTTGCCCGATACTTGCTGGGATCATCCGAAGTCGAATGCGGCGCGACGCGATAGGTCACCCACTCGATCAGGGTCGGCCCGAGATTGCGCCGTGCCCGCTCCACGGCCCAGCTCGCAACCGCATTGACCGCAAGATAATCGTTACCGTCCACACGCAGCGACGGAATGCCATAACCATGCGCGCGCGCGGCAAAGGTCGTCCGCTCACCGCCAGCCATCGATTGCGGCGAGGAGATTGCCCACTGATTGTTCACGACGTTGAGGATGATCGGAGGTCGGTAGACCGAGGCAAAAACCAGCGCGGCGTGAAAGTCGCTTTCAGCGGTCGACCCGTCACCGATCCAGGCCGCTGCCACCTTCGTGTCGTTGCGGATGGCGGACGCCATGGCCCAACCCACCGCCTGAATATACTGCGTGCCCAGATTGCCGGAGATCGAGAAGAAGCCGGCTTCCTTGGCCGAATACATCACCGGCAGCTGACGGCCCTTGATGCGGTCGGCCGAATTGGACAGGATCTGGTTGATCATGTCGACCACCGGCCAATCCTGCGCGATGAGGAGGCCCTGCTGGCGGTAGGTCGGAAAATTCATGTCGCCTTTTTGCAGCGCAGACTGGAAGGCGCAGGCGACGGCCTCCTCTCCCGTGCATTGCATATAAAACGACGTAAGGCCCTGCCGCTGCATGCGCATCATGCGTTGGTCATAAGCGCGCGTCTTCATCATGGCGCGCAACCCGCCGCGCAGAGCATCAGTGTCTAGCGCCGGCGCCCACTCGCCTTTGGCTGAGCCGTCATCATCCAGCACGCGGATCAGCGAGTAAGCCAAATCTCGGATATCCTGCGGATCGGCATCGACCGGCGGACGCCGCACGGCACCGGCCGGCGACAGGCGCGACGTATCGACAGGCGCATTTTCCTCGCGCGACGGCGGCGCCGGCACATGAAGCGAAAGCGGAGCGAAATCACTCACAGCAGAACCTCCCATTCGGTAGTGCGGATGCCATGTCGAAGCGCCGCATCAGACCAGCATAAGCCGACGCAGCCCGTGGATCGAGCAAAGAACGGATCAAGGCTGTCCTCCCCAGCATTTTCAGTGATCCTACTGGTGCGGACAACAAGGAACTTTCTTTTTCTCCTCGTTCATGGTCACTCAAACAGGATAATCGTCTCCCTTGAGGTGCTAGCATGGAAGACTCTTCTGCACGATCGAAGCGCGCGAAACGCAGCCAGATCGACGCGACAGACCGGCGAATCCTTTCCGCCCTCCTGAATGACGGCCGTCTGACCAACAGCGATCTCGCCACCCGCGTCGGCCTATCCCCCTCACCCTGCTGGAACCGCGTCAAGCGCCTCGAAAGCGAAGGCATCATCGAGCGCTATGTCGCGGTTGTCGACAACGGCGCTCTCGGGCTGCGCGATGTGGTCTTCGTGGAAATTACGTTGGACAAGCACGAGGAAGAGGTTCTCGAACGCTTCGGCCAAGCCCTCACACGCATTCCGGAAGTGCTCGAAGCCAACCTTGTTACCGGCGAATACGACTATCTCGTCAAAGTCGCGGTGGCTGATACAGCCGACTACGAGCGCTTCCTGCGCCAGAAGTTGTATAAACTGCCGGGAGTAAAGCACACGCGCTCNNCTACAAGATCGGCAACATCCGCCAAACGCGCTCCACCTTTTCGCTGCGGACGCTGAAGCGAGCGGAGTCGGTTGATCCCGTGAGACTTGGCGAGCGCTGACGCCGGTCATATGCACCGTAGAACTCAGGCCATATCGGCAGGGTTTGGACATAGGTCGTCATCCTCCCGGGTGATCCTGTCTGCTTTTGAATGCCGCATCCATCATCGCTGGCACTGAAGACCTTGCCAGCTTGCCCGTGCACGTTAGCTCGTGACGATGGCACCCACCGGTTCGTTCGATCTTTCGCGCTTCCTTGATGCTCAAGCCGGCACTTACGCTTCGGCTCTTTCGGAGTTGCGAGGTGGCCGCAAGCTTAGTCACTGGATGTGGTTCATTTTCCCGCAGTTGCGTGGGTTAGGTCGATCGCCGATGGCGGAGCGGTACGGCATCATTGGGCTGGCTGAGGCTCAGGCTTATCTGGCCGATTCTGTCCTGGGGTCGCGGCTTGAGGAATGCACGGCCGCCGTTCTGTGCCACCCTCACTTGTCTGTGCATAAGATCTTTGGCTCACCGGATGATTTGAAGTTTCATTCGTCGATGACGCTGTTTTCGCTGGCGGCAGGTGGAGGGTCTGTTTTTCGGGAAGCGCTTGAGGCTTTCTTTTCGGGCAAGATGGATAATGGGACGCTGCGGCTGCTGAAGCTGGAGCCAGATGCGTAGTCATCGGTCGCGCCAGCTGAGCGTATAATATGTGCTGCCAAAGTGTGGCGAAGGTGGCGGCTTTCAGCAAGACATCAAGATAACGTGGTGGCCGCTTCAATAACGAGATTTGCCTGCTTGTCTAACTAGCCCACAACTCATCAACCAGCGTTTCAAGCCATACGGCGCCGCGGTCGGCGGCTTGTGGTGCGTAGATCGAACGAATTGCGTCGGTGTCTATCGAACGTGCTACGGAAAGAAGGTCGTTCCAGGAAGAAAAATCGCCTGGCCAGCGTGGAGCACTGATGGCAGCGCCGAGTTGCACCAGGCTTTCCGCTTTCCGAACCTGCTCACCGAAGTAGCGCCATTCCGGCATGATCACGAGCTTTTGGCCGATCCGGGCGACTTCGTGGATGGTGTTGTCGCCTGCGGACGCAATCACGATGTCCGCTGCAGCCAGGTAGTCGGTGACATTCTCGACCCAACCAAGTTCACGAAGGTTGGAGAAGTCTGTTTCATGTCCTTCGCGATGAGTCGGCCCAATTGTGAGCCAGAGGGCATCAGGTGCCGCACGAGCGGCGACCGTGAGCGGAGCGTAGGGCGTGCCGGCACCGCCGCCGCCGGTAACGACCACGATCAGCTCGCGATCGGCATCGAGGCCGAGGCTCCGGCGTGCTTCCTGTTTTGAGGGCACGTCGGTCAGCGTTGTGCAGAGACCGCCGGTATACAAGGTCTTGGCACGCAGATAGGCGGGATAGTCGTCCTGCTCCAGGCGCTCGTCAAAGGGCGCGAGCATACCGACGGCTGCTTCATAGGCGCCGATATGGCCGATATCGGAGCGGTCGCCGTGCATCCGGATCTGCACGGACGGAACGCTGGCGATACGGGACAAGAGACCGATTTCTGCTGAAACATCCACCACCAGAAGACCGCTTTGGCGATCGTCGAGATGATCGAGGATCAGGCGCATGGTTCGCCGCATTTCGGCGAGACCGAGCGGCACGCAATGCATGACTTGCGGCGTCGGTTCGGCATAAAGCCGTGCCGTGGGAACCGCAGCGCCGATCATGTTCGGAAGGGTGATGATCTCGATGTCACGCTTGAAGCCTGCGAAAAGTTCGGGTCCAGCCGTCAGAACCGAGACCGGCCGGTCCTCGGAGAATTGGGCGATCAACGCCATTGCGCGATTGGCATGCCCTCGGCCTTGATGATGGACGAAAAAGGAGATCGGCTTCTTCAATGACTGGTCTTTCAAGTTGATGACTTCCGGTTCCGGCAAGATGATGCCAGGAAGCCAAGAGTCCAGATGACCGTCCTACATTTCGGGTGAGAGATCATCATCGTGCCGGAGGCTGCAGCTTTGGAAAACGACATCCCCCGTTCGGTCGCCATCGTCGGCAACGCACCTGATTTGCACTCGCTCAGCAGCGCCGATCAAATTGATGCTGCCGAGTGGGTTGTTCGTTTCAACAACGCTTCCGGGTTCGGTACGTGGTCGGGCAAACGGGTAACGCATCTGGCGCTTGTCAATCATGGCGGCCAAATGGAGGAGTGGCTGAGCGATGCCACTTTCGTGCAGCGCCCTGTTGTTCAACAAGCGAGCCACATCCTCTTCCCTTTTCCACGCAAGACCGAGAACCCGAGCGCGCAGGAAAAAGACGGGCGCGATTGGACAGACGCCGCACAATCCTTGTTGGAAAGACCGAAGGTTTCCGTGACCATTCTGCCGGGAACGGTTCATCAAAGCGCAAGACAGCTTCTCGCGTCATCTGAAAATAGGGTCCCAACGCCAAGCACGGGCTTTCTGGTAGCGCTGTTTCTGCTCGGCATGCTTCCGACGCAAACCAGGATTGATGTTCATGGCTTCGGGTTTGAAGGCTGGAGCGGCCACTCCTGGATGGAAGAAAAACGCTGGTTTGAAGAGCAGGCAGACCAAGGAAGACTGACGCTGCATTCCCTGCCCCGAAAAAGTGCTTCATGACCTCGCGCTGCTTTGTTTGTTCCGCATCGATGTGGACCGAAACGAACCGTACCCTGCTTTTTGCCGGCGGAATCGAGCGGAGGTTCGAGCTTGCATGCGGGTCATGCGGGGTGCTGGTCGACGATCCCTCGGCGGGGACCCGTGACCTGCATCATTTGAAGACAAGAACAGCACAAGGCCATTACGTTTCCGATGCCGATGCTGGCTATGGCCTGGACATCTACACGCTTCGAACGGCTGCAACGCGTTTCGGGAGAGCCGTTATCCCCTTGGAGCCGGATCAGGAACACGCGTTGTGCAACCCGCACGGCAACCTGGCAGCCGACGCGTCGATCATCGATGTCGCACAAATCGAACCAACGGCACTTTCGCTGGGGATCCTTTGTCGTGCGGAAGACGTCACTGACGTGCTGGACCGCCACGCCGAACACAGCGCATGGGCGCGCGAGATGGTCGTGATGGCGGATGCCCCCGCCGCGCCTGCCTCGATCATTTCAGACGCCAGGTTCGGCAAGATGGTCGTGCGGCTTGTGCCACGGCCCCTCGCGGGAGATTTCGCGGCGCAGCGAAACGCCTTGCAGGCGGCATCATCCTGCGCTTGGCAGATTCAACTTGATGCGGACGAGACGTTTCCGGTTTCGCAAGGTGAAAACTTGGCCAAGTTTGCCTCGCTGGCCGATCGGCAAGGCGTCGTTTCGATCGGACTTCCACGCCGCAACCTGGTTGATGGCGTTTTGTCGACGCTTTATCCCGACACCCAGTACCGGCTGAACCGGCGCGAGCTTCGCTTCGCCGGCAGCGTGCATGAACGTCCGGTGCGTCCATGGCAGAAAAGCTTCATTGCCTTGAACGCTGCCATCGACCACCACTTGACGCGAAGCCATGTTCTGGCGCGATCGAAGCACTATGAGGCGCTTGCGCCGGGCGAAGGTCGGCTCGACGAGATGCGAACCCTGCTTGAACCCTATCGTGCTTGATAGGCCGCGACCGCTTTCTGGTAGAGCGCCAGCGTTTCACGACCGAGCGTTTCCCTGTTGAAGCGGCCTGCCGCCTCCAACGCCTTCTTGCGCAACGTGTTTCGCAGGTCCGGATCGTTGAGAACCGGACGGATCGCAGCAGCAAGCGCGTTACCCGTATTGCGCTCCGCCATGATGCCGGCACCGGTCATGCCAACAAACACCCGCGCGCTGGCATCTTCGCTGGACGCGATCATCGGTCGCCCATAGGCGAGACCTTCTTGGTAAACGAGGCCAAAGCTTTCGTAGCGTGAAGGAGCCAGAACCGCATGCGCCGCTTCATAGAAGCCCGCAAGTGCCGTTTCATGCACGCGTCCCACTGGCTTTAGGCATTTTCGATCTTCCTGGTCCAGTCCAGGCGGGAGGTCGTCCGGCGCAATGCCGACGAGGTCGACAACAAAGGCGGGTATCGCGCCTTTTAGGGCTTCAACGCGCAGAATGGAAACGGCTTCCAGGATCGTGTCGAAGCCTTTGCGATGTTCGGCACGACCAACAAAAAGCAGACGAATGGGAGACGCGGTTCCGGAAGGGTAAGTCGCGTGTGCGGCTCTTTGCAGGCTGTCGGGCGAAAGGCTCAAGCCTATGACCGCATGGGGTTGATCATCGACCTGCAACCGGTAGTGCTCTTGCATGCGCTGACCGTGATCATCCGTATTGGAAATAAGGGCAGCGCTGCCTTGAGCCTGTTTTCGTTCCAGACGGTCGGCCGCCCAAGCGTCTACCCGATCACGCATCGAACCCGGATTGTCGCGTGAGAAGGCTGCGGGGGTCGAGTTACGGGTCACGACGGGAAGGCATGACACGAGCAGACTTGCCGGCGCGTACCAGTTGGTGGCTTCAAGCACATCGAACGGGCGCCGCTTATGCTCGGCAAGGACCGCCTGGCGAAAGGCTGAAGGCGCAGCCATATGGCCAATACCTCCGAAGAGCCTGAGCTTGGCAAGCATGGCCTTTTCCGGAATGGCGCAGCCGATGAGTTGCACACCGTTGACCATCTCGCGTCCGGTCCGGTCCATCGTGAACACGGTCGCATCTGCGCCCGCTTCAGCAAGGCTTTCGGCGATTTCGCGCGCTGCCGTTGACAGGCCGCTCGGGGATGGCGGGTAGTCCCACGCCAGAAGTGCCGTGCGCATCAGCGGCCAAGAAGCTTGTGGTAGAGAGATAGGTAATCCCTTGCCATTCGATCGGAGGTAAAGCGCTCTTCGAAGCGGTTCCGGACGCGAGCGCGATTGAGCGTGTGGAGGCGCTGGATTGCCGACACAGCCTCCGCTTCACTTTCTACGATGAAGCCCGTGACGCCGTCCTCGACGATTTCGGGCACACTCCCCTTTCGCCAGGCTATCACGGGTGTTCCACACGCCATGGCTTCGATCATCACCAGCCCGAACGGCTCGGGCCAGTCGGTCGGAAACAACAAGGCGTCGGCGCCGGCAAGCAGCCGACCCTTTTCGCGGTCGCCCAGCGGACCGACATAAACAGCCTCATCTGATAACAACGGCCGCACTTCATTGTCGAAGTAGCGGGGATTGCCGACATCGATGGTGCCCGCCAGGCGAATGGGCCGACCGGCGGCCCTGGCGGCGCGAATGGCCCGGTCCGGCCGTTTTTGATCCGTCATTCTTCCAACAAAAGCCAAGTAGCCTTCGCTCTGTGAAGAAAACGCATAACGATCGCGTTCGATGCCGTGATGCACCACACCCGCGCGATTGGGTTGCGGAATGCCGCTCTCCTGCGCGGCCGAGATCGCGGCAACCGGAAGATCGGGAAATCGCGAGAAGAAAAGTTCGCGATCGAGCTCGTCCACACGCCAATGGATCGTCGTTACGCTCTGCCCACGGCGCTCGCCCAAAACAACGGCATGCGCAAACTCACCGTGACAGTGAATGATGTCGAACTGATCGAGGCGCGTTCTCAGATCCTCCAACCGCGCAGCCTCCAAGACCGCCGGTATCGATGGAGGAACGGAACCCTGTTTTGCTTCAAGGAATGACAAACTTGGCAGGAGCCCGACCCGTTTGACCTCAACGGTACTGTCAGACGGCGCAAGAAGCGTTACGTTCACGCCTAAGCGTGTCAGCGCGACGGACAAATCGTTGATGATCCGCTCGGTGCCTCCATGATCTTTTGGAGGCACGGGGAAGATGGTCGGTGCGACTTGCGCAACGCGCAAGGGTTTTTGCCGATCAGGCATAGCGTCTCTGTTTGTGGGGTTTTGAGTTGCGAGCTAGCGGGTAATGTTCATCTTGCATGTGGCACTTCAAGGGTGTCTGCGCGGTCATGATGTCGAATATGGCATCACAGCTGACACCGGGGGCCACATCCGCTACCTGCTCGACCTCGTTGAAGCCTCCGCAAAATCACCGCTCATCGATCGTGTTGTTATCGCCACACGGCATTTTGGCAGCGAACATGGCATGAGCTATGCGCAACCTCGTGAGCAGGTCAGCGCCAAGGTCGAGATCGTACGATTTCCCACGACATCCAAGATTTATCTCGCAAAAGAAGACCTCCACACCGAAACGCAGTCCTTCGCCGGGGCGCTAGCGGGGTTCATCGAAGGTGAGCCGACTAAGCCGGACATGATCCATGCGCATTATGCGGATGCCGCAGTGGTCGCGGAGATCGTTCAGGACCGGCTCGGCATTCCGTTCATCTTCACGGCGCATTCGCTCGGCCGTGTGAAGAAGCATGCGGTGCAATCGGATGGCTCGGATTGGCGTGGATTGGCCGAACGGATCGCCGCAGAGGAAATGGCCGCCGCCAAAGCCAGCGCGATCATCGCATCATCGCGTGACGAGGCCGAGGTGCAATATGCTCATTACGACCATTACGCGCCGGGCCATATCCGCGTTCTTCCGCCCGGCAGCGATCTGGAGCGCTTTGCCAATGCTCACTCCACTAAGGATGTTCGTGGCGCCATAGATCGTTTCCTGGTTGATGCCACTAAGCCGCAGCTTTTGGCGATCGCGCGCCCGGTTCGCAAAAAGAACCTTGCCGCCCTTGTTACAGCGTTTGGCGAAAGTGCTGAACTTCGCGAACGGGCCAATCTCGTTCTGATCGCCGGCTCGCGAGACGACTACACCGATCTGGATGGGGACATGGCGGACACTGTCCGCGACCTTCTTCATCTGATCGACCGATACGATCTCTACGGTTCGGTAGCGTATCCGAAGACCCATCGCTCTGAAGACATTCCGGCCATTTACGCCTATGCGCGTGAAAGGCGTGGCATCTTCGTCAACCCTGCCCTGAACGAGCCATTTGGCCTGACCTTGCTTGAAGCCTCGGCGGTCGGTCTGCCGATCATCGCAACCGATTCCGGCGGGCCGAACGATATCGTCGAGATGTGCCGCAACGGTGTTCTGGTTGATCCCCGCTCGCCGAAGGCCATCACGCAAGCGGCCTTGAGCATCCTGGATGATCAACAACTCTGGGATCGTTTCGCATCGCAAGGGCGCATTGCCGTCAAGAACTACGATTGGACCCGCCATGCCAGCCGCTATCATGGCCTCATCCAGTCCTTGCTGACGCCCAAGCCTTTGGTCAGCCGGCCTTCGCAACTGCTGATCTGCGATATCGATAATACGCTGGTTGGCTGCGAAGATTGCATGCAGGTCTTCGGCGACTGGCACAGCAAGGAAGACCAACTTGCCTTTGGCGTTGCGACAGGACGCTCGTTTCATAGTGCCATGGCCATCCTCGAACAGCAGGACGCGCCGCGTCCCCAGGTCATGATCACGTCCGTTGGATCGGAAATCTACCATCTCGACCCAAATGGCACGACCTACAGCGCCGATCTCGAATGGCGTGCGATCGTATCGAGAGGTTGGAACCGTGAAGCGGCTCACGAGGCTCTGCTCGACCTCGAGGGCATCCACCCCCAGGCGCCACTCGAACAGCGCTCCCACAAGCTGAGCTACTTCAGCGATGGCAGTGCAGGTGTCGTGCAGCGGGTGAAAGCGAGGCTTGAAGCAAGGAACTTGCGCTGCTCGGTTATCCATAGCCATGCCCGGTATCTCGACATCCTGCCGATCCGCGCATCGAAAGGCACCGCCGTGGATTTCGTGCGTAACCGCTATAGCCTGTCCAAGGATGCCGTCTTTGTGGCGGGAGATTCCGGTAACGACATAGAGATGCTCCGCACCATGCCGCAGGCCATCATCGTCGCGAATTTCTCGGACGATCTCGCCAATCTTCCCTCGCTCGCGCATTCCTATGTGGCACGTGAAAAATATGCGCGCGGCATCATCGAAGGCGTTCTGCACTTCCGCAATCAGTCGAGAGAGACATGCGCACCAGCGTCCTGACCCTCGTTCGCGGACGCAGAACCCATCTCATCAACCTCCTGAAGAGCATCGCACTGCAAACCACGCCGCCGGACGAACTGGTCATCGCGTGGATGCAGGAGGCACCACACGACGATCTACCCGACCCGGAATGCCCGGTTCGGCATGTTCTGGTGCCGGGCGATCCACTCCCGCTCGCAGCGGCTCGTAACCGGGCAGCGGAAGCGGCCCGTGGAGACCTTCTCGTCTTCCTCGATGTCGACTGCATCGCAAGTCCCGGCGTCGTCGGCGCTTATCAGAAGGCAGCGGGCGAACAGGAAGGATTGTTTCTCGGCGAGGTCTTCTACCTTCCTGCCAAAGCCGTTGGCGACACGCTTGATTTTGCAGCACTCGATCAGACGGGAGCGCCGCATCCTGCAAAGCCGCCAATCCCGTCAATGGGGGTCAGGGAAGAACCAGACGCCGGAGAGCTTTGGGGTTTGTCGTTCGCTCTGCCACGCGCAAGCTACCTGGACATCGGCGGCATGGACGAGGCCTTCGTTGGTTACGGCGGCGAGGAAACGGATTTTGCACGCAGGCTGGCGGCTGCTGGCCTGCCCTTCTTCTGGACAAGCGGCGCCCGCTGCTACCATCAGCACCACCCGATCTCCGTGCCGCCCTTGCAGCACTTCGACCACATTCTGCGAAACGCCAAACTCTTTTATGCACGTCACGGTCGATGGTGCATGGATTATTGGCTTGGGCAATTCAACGAGCGTGGCTTGATCCGATGGTCGAGCCAAAGCACACAGATCGAACGCCTTCGCGAGCCCTCGGCCGCTGAAATCGTTGAAGCGCAGCAGGGCGATAGCCGCCTGTTCAGCTGACGTTGCCTTACCCGGTCCGAGAGCCTACCCGGAAAGTCGAATGCATGATTGATGACCCAAGAGGCTTCGGCCCAAAGAAGCGTGCCCTCGTCGCTGCGTTTTCTGACGACCTGCGCCAGGCGGTGCATGGGCTCGCAGAAGACGACTTTCGGGCCGTCTTACCTATCCTGGTTGAGCATGGTCTTTTGCAGCGCTTCGTTTCGCCTGTTGAACAGGGCGGCTATCGGTATACTGGCGACTGGAAATCGGTGCTTGGCTGCCTGAGCAAGATCGGCGGCATTGATCTGAGTACTGCCCGGCTGCTCGAAGGCCATTTGAACGTGCTGCAACTGGTTGCGCTTTATGGCAGCGCCGCGCAGCAGAACTTCGTCCTTGAAACCGTTCAGAACGGTGGGATGCTCGGCGTCTGGGGTGCAGACGGCAAGGAGCCCGTCAGGCTGGATGGTGTTGAAGGGACAAGCGCATGGCGCATCCGCGGGTCGAAGCGCTATGCGTCCGGAGCAGGCATTCTTCGTGCCGCACTCGTGCCCATCAGCCAGAAAGACGGTCCCATGCAGCTTTTGCTTCTACCCGTCGATGATCCCTCGCGAGTGGATCTGTCTTCCTGGCATTATCGCGGCATGCAACGCACGGCATCCGGTACGTACAGCTTCGAGAATTTGACCCTCGGCCCTGAGGCCTTCGTTGGACAGCCCGACTGCTATCGTCGTGAACCCTGGTTCGTGGGCGGCATATGGCGTTGCGCGGCCGCGCAGCTGGGCGCCATCGAAGCAATCGTCAGGATCATTGCAAGGGAGTTGAACGACAACGGCCGTGCCGAGCATCCTCTGCAACGGGCACGAATCGGCCGCGCCATCATGCAGGCACGAACAGCGCGTTTGTGGATCGAGGATGCCGCGCAACGCGTTGAAACCACCATGCCGGATGCCCATACGGACGAAATCGCCCAGACGGTGGCTTTGTCCGCCTATTCCAGGCTGGTCACGGAAGAAGCCGCGATGAGCGTCATCGATCTCGCCGAGCGAGCCCTTGGCTTGGGTTCGTTCGAAACCTCGCATCCGGTTGAGCGGCTCACCCGCGATCTGGCCGTGTATATACGCCAAGCCAACCCGGACGCCGTGTTGCTGCAGCACGGCCGTGTCCTGGCGAGCGGTCTTTGATCATGGCCGCATCGACCATGGGTCAATGGAACGCCGTTATGCGCGCCGCACCCGTCGCGCCTGTTTCGAGATTGGTCGGCAGCGGCGGGCTGGTTGTGCTTGCCCCACATCCCGACGACGAAACGTTGGGCTGTTCGGCGTTGTTTATCGAAGCGGGGCGTTCGAAACGCAGGCTCGGGCTGGTCGCGTTGACCGATGGCGGCAGCTCTCATCCTGGCTCCGCGCTTTTTCCGCCCGACAACCTCGGAGCAATCAGGCGCGAAGAACAAAGAGCCGCCATGCGCATGCTCGGCTGCGACCATGTCGAGCATTTGCGCCTCGGTCTTCCCGACGGGGGATCAGGGAGGCACCCTGAGCGAGCGGCTGCAGCAGCCGCCGTTGCCGAACTCTGCGAACGATTAGGTGCAACCGCTCTCGCAGCACCGCATGCCGATGATCCCCACCCCGATCACGCGACGGCGGCAGCCATCGCGCTGGAAGTTCGCACCATCATACCGACCCTCCGAATCCTTTTCTACGAGGTTTGGACCTGCCGGCTGGAAGACGATGTTGCCTGCCAGACGGAAGGCATGACGGCTTTCAGGGTAGAAACCGAGCCTAAACTCAAGGCTCGCGCCATCGCCTGTCATGCAAGCCAGCTAGGCAAGGTCGTGCCGGACAGTCCCAGCGGCTTCGTTCTTCCCGCCTGGTTCATTGATCATCATACGCAGCCACTCGAGCGAATTTCGTGGCTTGAGCTTCCTGGATCCCTCCCCGGCCCGGATCACTTTGCCCGGCTTTACGCAGATGATGGCGATCCCTGGCATGTGCGCAGCTCCGCCTATGAAAGGCAGAAGCGCGAGTCAGTTGTTTCGCTGCTGAGCGAAACACGGCACGGAACACCGTTCCGACGATCGCTTGAAGCGGGTTGTGGCGAAGGACACCTTTCCGGAGCCTTGCTTCAGGCCGGGCTGGTGCAAACCGCCGTTGGCTTCGACCGCGATCCAGCGATCATCCAACGCGCCCAAAATTTCGGATGGGGGGAGCAGGCACACTTCACGACAGGCAGCATGCCGGCCGACATGCCTGATGGTTCCTTCGATCTCGTACTTCTGTCGGAGGTGCTATATTTCCTCGACGAGGGTGCTTTGACAACGCTCGCTGACAATTTGACGACGCGCCTGGCGCCCGACGCGTGCATTGTCGCGGTGTCCTGGCTCGGTTCGACCGGCACTCCGCTTGATGGGCGAACAGCATCCGATTTCTTCCGGTGCGCTCTGGGCCGGACGTTCGAGACACTCAAGTTCGAAGAGACTCCGGAATTTCGGATTGAGCTTCTTCAACGGCGGAAAGCATCTGTCGCAGACCAGGAAGATGCTCAACAAGATCGCTGAGACGCATCCGTGTTCGCTTCAGCATCGCGCTGGTGTCTTCCACCATCTGCCATCCTGCACTGCTTGGAAGCGCCAGAACTGTCTCGGCTGCTGCTTGTGGCAGAAGAAGTGCCTTCAACAAATCGCGCTTCTGCGCGTCCGTTGCCGATCTGAACTGCAGGCAACTTCTCAGGCGAAGAAGAAGCTGCTCCGGCGGCTCAAGCAGTTCGTCAACGACGGGATCAGTCTCGGTGCGGTTGCGCCGCAATTCATCCGACAGCCCACCGCTGGCGCGGCCGAACAGCCGGCACGAGGTCTCGACGCGAGGGCCATCGGAATAGCGAATGCGCAGATCATGCGCCTGACATAGCCTTCGAAGCGCTCGATCCTCGCCGGAAGGCGGCGTTGGAAGTCCGCCAATCCGCTGATACGCATCAGCCCGTAGTGCAAAGTTCGCCCCGCCTATGTTGCCGTGATGCGGCCATGGGTTTTCCTCATCCGGGAAGATGAGCGCTTCGATGAAACGCGACGTTTCTCGATATTCTCGGATGACCGCTTCATGAATTGCATTGGCCTCCGGAAGAACGGCAGTCTCCGAAGCGATGAAACCGATGCGGCCGCAAACCAGATCATAGCCGTGTTCAAACTCCCGCATATAAGCGTTTCGCAGGCCGGGCTGGACGATCGTATCGCCATCGACGGAGAATAGAAGACTAGAAGCGCCGCAGTGCGCCGCAACGTCCATTGCCAAACGTCGTGCTAACGGAGCGCTTCCGGTACCAGGCTTCCACGTACAATCGATCAGAAGCCATCGACGCTTCCACAGCGTCATTCTTTCAAGCGCAATGTCAACCGTCCGGTCTCGACAACCATTGGCTACAAGAACGACGGCGTCACATTCTTCCAACTCGCCGTCCAACGCCTCGAGACATAGGGAAATATGGGCTTGTTCATCGCGCACGGGAATGCACGCGATGAACTTGGCATCGCTGTCAAAATCCATTGTGCCTGATACGCTGCAGCTGGAAACTGGCAGCTTGTGAAGGAAGCGGTTGACCGACGGCATCGCCCTCGGGGAGGCTGGCGTTTGCCGCCGTGTCATTGGCTAGAGTTCAAGCGGTAAGTGTAAGCCATTCGATCACACGCTGAATGTTTACGTTAGTTTAGCGCCATTTCATTCAAACAGAAGGA
>DCDI01000179.1:0-5571 GCA_002316345.1 Phyllobacteriaceae bacterium UBA1059
CTTCTTCCTCCTCCTCGTGCCACCGTAACAAGGCCTCGAAACCAACAACGTCGGCGGAACTCGCACTCACGACCGGTTGATAGTGAAGTTCAAAGGATTCGCTCGCCACCGCATGCTGGAGCCTCAGCTCCTTGATGCGCCGGTCGGTAGCCAACGCGCTGATCTCGTGGGAAAACACCAAGCAGCGGTTACGGCCACTTCGCTTGGCCTCGTACAAAGCGAGATCGGCGTTCTGCAGGATCTCCGTTGCCGAGAACCCATGCTCCGGGGATGAAGCTATCCCGACACTGGCGCTTATCTTGAATGGCGTTCCTCCTAAATCGAAGGGGGTATCCAGCGCTTCAACGATAGCGGCTCCTAGTCGTCCAGGCTCTTCATGGCTGCCCAAGTTTTGCAGGACAGCGAACTCATCGCCACCGAGGCGAGCCACGATGTCAACAGGACCAGCCAAGCTCTTCAGGCGCAAGCTGACCTGCTTGAGAAGCTGGTCACCGGCGTCGTGGCCAAGCGTGTCGTTGACATGTNNGGCTCCGTACGCCACGCGTGGAAGCTCTTCACTCAGGCATTCCTGGAAGTGGCCGCGGTTGGCCAGACGCGTCAGTCCATCATGGGAAGCGATGTGGAGCAGCTTCCGCTCGGCATTGCGGCGCTCCGACATGTCGCGGGTGATCTTGGCAAAGCCAATGAAGGCACCCGCCTCGTCGTAGACAGCATCGATGGTCACATGAGCCCAAAACCGGGAACCGTCTTTGCGCACTCGCCAGCCCTCGTCCGAGATATGGTGCTGCGATCGCGCTTGACGAAGGTTGCGGGCCGAAGCCCCGCGTTGCCTGTCGTCGGACGTGTAGAACAGCTCGAAGTTCTTCCCGATGATCTCGCTGGCGGCGTAGCCTTGCAGCCGTTGGGCGCCTTCGTTCCAGTTCAGGATGGTACCGTCGGCATCCAGCAGGTAGATGGCATAATCCTTCACCCCCGCAACGAGGTGTCGGTACATGGCGTCTTCGGAAATGCTCATCGATCAAAGCCCGGTTTGATCCTGCACTAAGCCCACTTCTTCCCAACAATGGCTTAAGTCGCGAAGTCGTCCTTGATCGGTTCACGCCAATTCTAAAACGGCGATTTGAGTAGTTCACCAGCGGCGAAGTTTCGCCGATTGATCATTTCGAACTCTGCTCGGATGCGTACACCGTAACGAAGGCAATGCCCTCGGCGGCAACGTCCGCGATGGTCACATACATGAGAAACCCGCTGGCATCATGCACCAGTCGAGCTTCCTGATTGTTGTTGAAGGCAGCAGCCAAGACAGCGGGATCACCCGTGATGGTTCCGCGCACCATCTGCCAGCCGCCGGCGTTATCCGGAGCGATATCGAGCACAACCTTGCTGTCTGGGAAACCTGGCACGAGCAGGGTTCCAAGACCTGTATGATCCTGCGGCATCACTCCCTCTCTATTATATCGGTACTTTATTGAAGCAGGATTCGAACCGTCTGCGAAGAGGGTCTCATGTTTTCCAAAAAACAGACATTAGGCAGTTAGTTGCTGAGCCGAATGTTCAATTGTCACGTACGGCCTCTCCAATACTGCTGCTGGATGGCGGTGAAGCTGATCCCAACCCCAAATATGGGGTGCGTTGCCGCCGAAGCTCGTCCACTTAGTGGGTCCACTTTCTGGACGTTGCCGCCGGAAACCTGCCGTTCCGCTTCCCACCAGTCATCACCTCGGTGCTCATTAGCAACGCAGCTTAAAAGTAGCCCGACCGATCCCGACCTCGATCCCGCCATTATTCGCACGCTTACCGAGCTTTCATTTTCGTGACCGGTCCTTGCGAGATCTCAATCGGGCCGGCTTACGCGGGCTCGCATGCACGACATTCTTTGTCACCTCAGTGCTCCTGTGCTCGTTCTGACCATTCTGCTTAGGCTTAGTTACAAGCCAAGATTGATGCAGCAGCACCAAAGCGAAGTTCCGGACTTCGGGATCGCTTACGAGACGTTCGGTGGGAGCTTGTCGGTTGCCGAAGAAGGTTCGACGTGCCCGCACCAGCCTCAGTGCTCCCAACCTCCGTTCCGGATCTTGGCTGGCCAATTCTGCCTCAAGCTGGCTCAGGAACATGGCATCAGGAACAAGGGGTAACGTAAGCTCGAGTTGGTCGAACCTCCATCCTGAGTCGGTGAACCGCGCGTCGAGAACCCAATGTGCGTCCTCCTCCTTCAAAAGAGGGCGCAGCGCTTTACGCGTAGTGAACGTCTCCAGATCATGCCATCGCATCTCACGATTACCGGGACGGCTATGAGATGTATGCCGCGCTGCCAGCTCCATCAGCCAAGACTTGGTACGGTGCCCGCCCCACAAAGCGTAGACGCGAATAGCCAAGATGCGTAAGCCTCAGTAAGGGCAGCGAAGGACCTCATCAACGTAGACACGACAGGCATTGGTTTCCCTGTCTCCTGAGATGCGTTTGAGGTCTTCGGCGATCTCACGCAGCAGCGAAGGCGAGTGAACGCGCTGGGTGCGAAGGCCGAAGCGATCGCGCTTGCATGGCAATGCGGTCAATGTTTGGCTCGACCACGTCATATCACGTCAGAGTTCACTTGGTTTGGCAGACTCGGAAGCACCCAGATGGCAGCTCGTAGCGCGTCAGGCGTGCTGTCGTGGAACTGCCAGCTTCGGTCATCGGTGTCATGGATCTGGGCGATTCACGCAGCCTGAGATCCAATCTTTCGATGATACCTCTACCCAGTCGTCTCAAGCACGATCCTGGACGTGACCTGCCAACCTCTGCCTGTTCGCACCTCAATGACTATCTCAAGTCGACCATCCTCAGTGGCGACATCCTTCGCATACCCGGTGATCGCCTGAGCGGCTTCCATCCTGGCTAGCTTCAACGAAGCAAATTCAACGCCTTCATTGTCCGAGACAAAGCTGTTCCCCTCGCGGAAGTCGAAGAAGTAGGGTGTCAAGCCGCCATCATCGGTTGCTGAAGGCAACGACTTAGGTTCTTCGGTCCAATACCGTTCCATCTCGTCAGCTCCTTCATTTCAGCTTATGCGGCGCATGATCATCCATGCGAAGATGGAGGTATGATCGGTCGAACCCGCCTTGTTTCTCCAGAGCACCCAGGTCGTGAACGATGAGCTCGGCTCGCTCGAAGCTGATGGTCCCGCTTGCGCGCAACTCCATCAAGGATCTGTTCACATGAACCACGGACAGACCAAGGGCGTCCGCGAGTTCTGCCTGCGTGACTGGAAACATGCAGCTGTCGCCTGATGCCAGGCCGATGACCTGCTGTTTTACTAGCGTCTCGCAGAAAAGGTGCGCCATACGCGACATTGCATCCCGTTGCCCCAGGTTTGTGGTCCACTCCCGATAGATTGCCGCGTCAACGAGGGTTGCGCGCCAAAGCGCCTTAGACACCGTTGGATACTTGGCGCTGATGTCCTCCAGATCGCGGTGGCGGATATACCCGATATGGGAATCGACAAGGGCGAGGATGCTGTTGTCAGCGACATCCAAGTGCAGGCTTTGAAGATCCGGTACATCGCCAGCATGATAGAAAGCAGTGATCTGCCGGCGCCCGCTGGCGAGCGTTTTGTAACTGCATGTCAGCCCGGAGATCAGCAAGGCGCTGCGTGATGGTCGATCACCCTCGCGCAAAACATCCTGTCCGCGCTGGACATGGAGTTCGTCGATAGGGAGAGCAGCTAAAGCGGATCGGTCTTCTTCAGAGAGCCTCGCTTTTGTCGCGAGGCCTTTGATGAGAGCAGCGTTGGCAGACCCAGGCATAGGCATTCACTCCGTTGGGGAGGAACGCACCTGGCTCCAGCTTCAGAGACCCGCTTTAAATCTGAAGATGGGCCCACCTACCCCTCTTCACGGATCATGTCCTAATAAAGGTTGCGTGGGCCGTCTACCTGTCAAAATATGTACGCCTGATTGGTTGAAGCCTGTGGACTATAGCTCAGGCTTAGCATGACTGAGCCATAATCCGGCAAAGTTCAACGTGGCTGTGTAGATCGGTTCACCACCCTCGCTTCGCACGAGGATCGTATAGCTCTGATGGTCGCTTTCCATCGTCAACTCGTCCTTGGCAATCGCAGGAAGAGCGTGCATTGCGGCGCTTCTTACCTCTTCCAGGCTGTTAAGCTCCAAGCCTAGATCGTCCTTAGTGAGTTTGTCATTAGCGAGCACATCGAAGAAGTAAGGTGTCATGTCGGAGTCCTTTCAGATGCCGAACGTAAAAAGACCACCAATGTTCGGGCCGCAATATTTAAGGCAAGACGTGAAAGGCATCAAAGCTGTCCGTCCGCATTGTTAGAAGGCCCGCTAGATGCAGGCCTTCATTTTCATGAGCCGAGTTTAGTAGAGCCAATTACATGGTCCGGCCGTTATGGGTTTTCCGGTGGATGTTACGCGACGCACGGTTTTGCTGACGCTCGATCCGGCGGCGCTNNAGGCCGCGCTGATGTAACCGTCACGTGCCGCCCGATTTTGCGTGCGATCAATGCGGCGCTGCTGACGTTCGATCTGACGCAATTCCCGCGGTGTCAGCTCGCCACGCACCGCACCGCGAACGATACGATGATCTTGACGGTGCTCGCGAGCCTCGGTGCGATGAGTTTGTGCAAGGCTCGGCATGGTCGTAACAATCAGAGCGGCAACTGCGCTCAAGATAATCTTCTTCATAGGTTTTCCTTCAGCTTCATCATGGAGCTGGCATCCATGGTGCGGCTTTAACGGTGAACCTCACCTGAAGGATGCGTACAAAGGGGTATACAATTGATAAGGCTTGCGGACGCAGGATCCTCCAAAGCGAGAGAGCCAACATCTCCAGCAGTATGAAGCGGTCAGCAGACGGACCTGCTAAAACGATCGTGCTTCGATGCCACCTGGCCTGGGGCTAAAACGCAGCACCAGCGTGCCTAGAACGGCGGAAAGGGCAGAGCCTAACAGAATGCCGATCTTTACCTCGTCCTGCAGAAGCTGGTTGTCTGGAAACGCCAGCAGTCCGATGAAGAGGCTCATTGTGAAGCCTATACCGCACAGCAAGGCCACTCCAAGTACATGCAAGGGAGCGGCGTTCGCCGGTGCGTCGGCCAAGCCGAACTTCACCGCGATAAGCGCGGTGCCGTAGACCCCGATGACCTTCCCCACCATCAAGCCGCCTGCAACGCCGATGGTCAACGTGTTCGTCAATGCAGAAGCATCGACGCCCTTCAGGCTTACGCCTGCATTGGCGAAGCCGAAGATCGGTATGATGATGAATGGCACAAACTTGGCCAATGCGTGCTCAAGGTTATGCAGCGGTGAATGAACGGTATGCTCACTTTGACCACCCACAGGGGATACGAGAGGAATGGTCAAGGCCAGCGCTACGCCCGCAACCGTTGCATGGACGCCTGACAGAAGCACGAGCACCGAAAGCACGGCACCCAGCAACAGGTACGGCAACAATGCCCTGACGCCGCAGCGGTTGAGCCCAAAAAGCACACCCATCACGATCCCGGCGCCAGCCAGCGCCCAAAGCTGCAGGTCGTTGGTATAGAAAATCGCGATGATGAGCACGGCGCCC
>DCDI01000179.1:5666-7014 GCA_002316345.1 Phyllobacteriaceae bacterium UBA1059
AGTCCGACCAGCAGGAAGAACATGGCCATCAGCCCATCGTTGATCCAGTGGCTGACGCTCAAAGGTCCGACATATGTCTTAAGGACGGCAAAGTAGGTCGTCGCCAACGGTGAGTTCGCAACGAGAAGAGCCAGTGCCGCTGCAACCATGAGGACGATGCCGCCGGCTGCCTCGCTATCGAGAAAGCGACGCAATGCAGTTGAACGAACACGAAAGATGCTGGCCATCGGGTGCCTCAGACAGGATGATCTCGCTGGCGGCCCGACCAACGTTATCACCTGCCCACGTCTGAAACTGCGAACACCCAGGCTGGGTTTTGAACGAATGAAACAGAAATCGCAAGGCTACCGTCGGCGACGCAAGTGATCGCCAGCCCGTTCTGTCGAGATCGCAATTACACGTGCGATCTTCAAAACGCGTACTCTGTAGGTCTGCTTTCGGCTTCGCCTGAAAGTCGGTCAAGGACATCGCTCTGGGCAATCCTCTAGAGCGACGTGTCACCAGCATCTAAATAAGCAGATTGTCTGCTGATCAAAGTCGACCTAATAAGGATTCAGTCGCATGGACCCGGTGAGAGCCCGGGTGGCTATTCCGGCCGCCGATCCGCCGGACAACAGAGCACATAGTTCACTTAGTTTTGCCGCTCTTGCCGGGCGGCTCCATGTGCCTGCCTCCTGGTATCTCATGAACACCTTTATCTCCCGCTCGCGCTCCGAGTGGTTCAACACTGCGGCCCAAGCGCGCCGCGACGTGCTGGCCGGCATCGTCGTCGCCTTGGCGCTTATTCCTGAGGCGATCGGCTTCTCCATCATTTCCGGCGTCGATCCGCGTGTCGGTCTTTACGCTTCAGTAGTTATCGCCATGGTTATCGCCTTCCTGGGCGGACGGCCTGGCATGATCTCGGCCGCGACAGCTGCGGTCGCCGTCGTGGTGACACCGCTCGTTCGGGATCACGGCGTTGAGTATCTGTTCGCCGCCACCATCCTGATGGGGTTGATCCAGATCGTCGCCGGCTTGCTGCGCCTCGATCTCCTAATGCAGTTCGTGTCACGATCGGTGATCACCGGCTTCGTCAACGCGCTGGCCATCCTGATCTTCATGGCGCAGCTGCCGCAGCTCATCGGCGTAACCTGGCACACTTACGCAATGGTTGCCGCCGGCCTTGCCATCATTTACCTCTTTCCGCGCCTCACCAAGGCTGTGCCCTCGCCCCTGATGGCGATCCTCGTTTTGGCTGCCGTCAGCATCGCGCTGAACCTTCCAGTCAACACCGTCAGCGACATGGGCCAGTTGCCGGAAGGCCTGCCCTCCTTCGCCCTCCCCATCGTGCCGCTGACCCTCGAAACGC
>DCDI01000048.1:0-248 GCA_002316345.1 Phyllobacteriaceae bacterium UBA1059
CGGCTTTCGGGTGATTGGGGAAGGGCAACCAGCAGCGCCTGCTCGCCGACGCCCAGCCCACGCGGCTCTCGCCCGAACCACGCTAGCGAAGCGGAGCGGATGCCCTCCAGATTGCCGCCATAAGGCGCGAGCGTCAGGTAGCGTTCAAGGATTTCGCGCTTGCTCAAGCGCCGCTCGATCTGCAAAGCGCGAACTGCCTGCTTGAGCTTGGCCCCCATCGACCGCTCTTCGCGCGGCTCCAGCAGGCG
>DCDI01000048.1:376-4673 GCA_002316345.1 Phyllobacteriaceae bacterium UBA1059
ACACCAGCATCTCGATCAAAGCCGGATCGACCGTATCGAGATCGACCTTCAGCCGCCAGCGGCCATCGGGTGCCGCAAAGGCGCGCAACAGGGCGCCGTTTCGGTCGACGACTTCACGCGACACAGCAGGTGGCGCATCGAGCGGTGGCGGATAGGCGCGGTCGAGCGCAAGCAGACCCTGCCAGGCGCCGACTGCCAGACCAGCGGCGAGGCCAAGCCCGATCGTGAGCTTGCGCGAAACCCGCATATCAGGGTGCCTTGACCTCCATCATGCCGCTCGCCGTCCGCGCCGAGAACTCCGGCCGGTACATGTCTTCGACGCTGGCGGCAGGATGGGCATAAACTCCCTGCGTTACCGCGCGCACGACATAAGCGACCGAGACCTCGCGCGGGCTATCCTCCGTACGGTTGAAGGCGGCCACGAAGCGGTCGTCGCGGAATTCGAGATGCGCGGTTTCCGTTTCTTCCAGCCAGTCGAAGTTGGACAGGCCGGCGCTGTTGACGACCGACGGATTGTCGATCTCGAAGCCGGCCGGAAGCAGGTCCGTGACCAGCACGCGCGAGGGCCAGGCATTGTCTTCGCGCATCTTCAGCACGACCACGAAGCGCTGGTTCTGCTCGACCTCGCTGGGGTTCACCGGCTGGCCATCCAGCGCAAAATAGCTGCGCTCGATCGCAAAGCCGTTGCCACCGGCTGGTAGCGGCTGGACCGGAGGAGCGACAGCAGTGACGACGGCATCCACGGGCGCTTTGCCGTTATTGGTGATCGTGACAGGCTGGTCCTGCAACACGGTGCCGTCCAGGCGCTGCGAATAGCCGCCGTCCTGCGGAGTTCCATTAATGTCGAGCTTCATGCCGCCGGTGGAGGCTACAACGGCCCGAGCCGCCAACGTCATCCAGGCTTCTTCCTGGGTGCTGGTGTAAGACCGAGTGTTACGCTCCTTGGCAACGAGGCTGATCATCTGCGGCATGAAGGCCGGCGACGGTTTGGTTTCCGCAGCAAGCGCCAGCATGGCCGCGCCGTCTCGCAGGTCCGAACCGTAGTCGGAGCGATAAAGCTGGTTTTCCGAACTCTCGCTCGCCAGCCGGAAAGCCGAGCCGAAGGCTGCTTCCGCCCGATTGGTGTCGCCGTAAAGGGCCAAGGCGGCACCCAATTGCGCACGCGCCATCGGTGTCTTGAACTCTTCGATGCGGGTATCGGCATAATAGCGAAGATCGCCGATTGAGGCCTTCTTGTTCCGGGCAAGGACATAGAAGGTGTAAGCGATCTCGCTGTCTTTCGACTGCAGGTCGACATCGTAAGCCACGGAATTGCCGAGGCTCTGGACGGCCAGCATCATGGCCTGCGCCGGCACTTCATAGCCCTGCTCACGTGCCCGCGTCAGGAAGTCGGTGACATAGGCGTCGAGCCACAGGTCGCCGTAGCCCGGACCCCAAAGGCCGAAGCTGCCGGAAGACGACTGGTACGACAGCACCCGTGCAATGGCATCCTGGATGCGACCCTTGATGGCTGGATCATCCGGGATGCCGGCAGCCTTTGCGAGCTCCGAAAGGTAGAGGAGCGGCATGGCGCGGCTCGTCGTCTGCTCGGCGCAGCCATAAGGATAGCGGTCGAGCGTCATGACCAGCGAGGCCACGTCAAACGCCGCGTTCGGTGTCACGCCGATCGAAACACTGGCACCGTCGAGGATCGAGGAGGCCAGCAATTCGCGATCCACCGTCAGGCTTGCGCCCGGTGCGAGCGAGACGACGTTGCGTGTGGTAACCGGCGCGTTGGATGGCCGCAGCGGCAGGAACAGTTCCTGATCGATCTGCGTGCCATCGGGATGGCGCAGGCTAACCATGATCCGACCATCGCCCGTTTGCATGCCGGTCAACGGCACCTTGACGGTGGCCTTGCCACCTGCGGCAAGCTCGATCGGGTTTGATCCCGCATCGGCAACGATCTGGTCGTTGGTGGTGACGTCCAGCGTCCAGCTGCCAGCCGGACCATCGGTGTTGGCGAGGTCGAGGCGCAGTTCGGCTGCATCGCCAGGCGTCAGGAAGCGGGGCAGGCCGGCCGTGATCACCACCGGATCCCGGACGATGACGTCCTTTTCGGCATGGCCGACGGCATCTTCGGTCCAGGCCACAGCCATGACGCGAACGGTGCCGTTGAACTGCGGCAGGTCGAACGAGACCTCCGCCTTGCCTTCATCGTCGAGCTTAACAGGGCCAGAGAAGAAGGCGACGAGCTTTTCCTTCGGCGGGTTGCCGCGCGATGTCACGTCGCCGCCGTCACCACCGGTCCGGATGCGACCGGTAGCGCCGAGCGAACCATCGATCAGGCGGCCGTAAAGGTCGCGGATTTCCAGTCCGAGCTGGCGCTGGCCGTAGTACCAGCCTTCGGGATCCGGCGCCTTGTAGCTGGTCAGGTTCAGGATGCCGACATCCACGGCGGCCACAGTGATGTAAGCTTCCTTGTCTGCAGCACCCGGTACGGAAACCGGGATCACCAGTGGCGAGCGCGGGGCGCTCTTTTCCGGCGTGTCGAGGGCAATGTTGAGCTTGCGCTCGGCCGGATCGACCGCCAGCCACTTGATGCCGATCGCGCGCATCGGCAGGCGGCTTTCGGCTGCTTCGCCTGGACGGAACAGGGTGGTGGTCACATAGGCACCCGCACCAAAATCTTCGGTCACCGGCACGTCGATCGTGGTGCCGCCTTCCGGAACCGACGCGGTAATGGTGGACACCAGGCGCTCGGAGCCGACTGTAATCAGCGCCTCACCGCCAAAACGCGGCGTGACTTGCAGCTTGGCGGTATCCCCGACCGCGTAAGAGGGCTTGTCGAAGGCGACTTCCAGGGCGTCCGGCGTTTCGGTCGAGCTTGCTTCCACATACCAGCCCGCTTCGAACTCGCGGCTGGTGGCCGGACCGGCGGGATCACTGGTTTCGATCTCCAGACGATAGCGGCCCCAGGCGACCGGGGTTGCGATCTGGGCCTCGGCATTGGCCTTGGCGTCGATCTTGCCTTCCGCAATCTTGGACGTGCGGGTGACCGGCTCGTAGTTCCAGGAGCCGTTCGAGCGATACCATTGGTAATCGCGATCGATCTTGATCAGCCGCCAGGATAGGCCGGGTGCGTCGATCCGGTTGCCTTGCGCATCCGCTGCAAGCACCGAGAAGCGCGCGGTCGAGCCTTCCGGCACGGAGTCGTTGCCGCCTTCGAGGCGGATGCCGATCATGTTGGTTTCGGGCCGGATCGCGACTTCAGTGCGACGCTCCACGGCGCGGCCGCCGCCTTCGCGCATGCGGATCACGACTTCGGCGTTCAGCAGGCGCGTAGTGGATGGCGGCGCATCGACCGACACGTCGAAGCTTGCCTTACCTTCGTCGTCGAGCAGCGGAAGATTTTCGAGCGGCAGAACCTGACCCTGCTCCTCGCTGTCTTCATCGGCCAAACCGAACTGAAAGCCGGGGAAGCGTGCCCAGTCGCGGGTGGTGCGAACATTGACCTCGCCTTCGATGGAAAGGCCGGCTGCCGGTGCGCCATACAGGAAGCGGCCATCGACCGACATCGTGTCGGCTTCGCCCACCGCGATCTCGGGCGAAGCTGCCGCAAGATCGAACTCGATGCGATCCGGCACGAAGTCTTCCACGAGGAAGCTTTGCGCGGCGAGCGAGGGCTGCTTGGGATCGGCGTAGATGCGCAGCTGCCAGCTGCCACGCATGGCATTGGACTGGGTTGGGAAATCAACCGCATAGCCGCCGAGCGAAGCTTCGGACACGACGATGCGGCGGTCTTCAACGCCGTCCGGCCGCGTGAAGATGAAGGTGAGCGGCAATGCGTCGACGGCCTTGGCCTCGTCATTGCGCACGAGGGCTGCGGCATGCACCGTCTCGCCGGCGCGGTAGATGCCACGCTCGGTCCAGGCAAAGATGTCGAGCGCACCGGGTGCTGCGCGGCCGGTGACGCCGCGGTCGGACAGGTCGAAGCCGGCCCGCGTCATGTCTAGGAACACGAAGTCGTCGCCCGAACGCGCCATCAAGGCCGTGGGTACAAGCCCCGCCGTGCCGCGTACGAGGCCGGGCGTGAACGTCGCCTTGCCTTCGTCATCGCTGGTTGCTGTGCCCAGAACCTCGTTGTTGCGGGCGAGCAGGGTCAGTTCGACATCTTCCAACGGCTCGGCCGAGTTCATCGAGCGCGCAAAGACGGTCAGGCCATCTTGCCCGGTATAAGTCGAAAGGCCGATATCGGACACCACGAACCACTGCGTGGCCTTGTTGCTGTAGGTCTCACTGCGGTCGTCGGCGGGCG
>DCDI01000048.1:4683-12016 GCA_002316345.1 Phyllobacteriaceae bacterium UBA1059
GCTTGCGCTCGGGCAGGGTTTCATCGACGGGGAAGGAGGTCACGACCTCCTTGTTGAGTTCGTTGGCAACGTCGATCGTGCCTTCCCAGGCCGGCGTGCCGAGATCGCTTTCAATCGTCGACAGGCTGTAGCCGTCGAGCTGGCGAAGGAACTGCTCACCGGACAGAAGCTGGCTCAGTGCGCGGTCGCCGATGCGGAACAGCTGAAGCTTGGCCGTGTCCATGTTGACGGTGACGAGCGGCAGACCGTGGCGGCCAGCGGACGGCAGCACGAAGGCATCGCCAGTAAAGCGGGCGGACGGCGTCCGGTCGCGCACATAAAGGTTCAGCGTCACCGGCGCCTGCAGGCTCTCGCCGATGGCGGCCGGCAGTCCGCTACGGAACGTGACGCGGTATTCGTGGCCATGTTCAAGGCCGTCGATGCAGATCTGCTTGTCTTTCGCCTCGATCGCAGGCGGCGCCTTGCCGTCCAGTGTGACGAAGGTTGCGTAGTCCGTTCCGGACTTGACCAGTTCTTCTGAGAACTGAGCGCAGATGCGCGGCGTGGCGGAGTCGGCATCGACTGAATTGTCGAGGATGCGGAAGCCCTTGCGCACCTTCAAGTCGGCAAAGGCCGCTTGCACTTCGGCGTCGTTGACGAGGTCGAGGCTCGCTTCATAGGCGCTGAGGGCAGGACGGTAGAGGTCCTTGCGATCGAGGGCTGCGGCTAGTGCTGCGAGGGCGTCGGCGCGCTGTGTGGCGCTGCGGCTGGACAGGTAGCCGTTCAGCGCAGCCGATGTCGCATTGGCGTTGAAGGTCTGCTGGTCGCTATAGCCTGAAGGCGTTGCAGCCAGGGATGCGCGCGTCAGCTCGGTCCAGATCCCGGCATCATCCGGGGAAAGCGCCAGCGCCTTCGTAAACAGTTCTGTCGCGCCGGCCGGATCGGCTTCAACCGTCTGGCGGGCTTGCGCGAGGAGGTCGTTCAGGCCTGCGCCGTCGTCAATCTGCGTGGCTGTGACCGTAGCGCGATACTTGCGTGCGGTGTCGACAATATCTGCTGGCAAGAAGGTCAGCGCGGCCGGCGCGCCGAGGTCGGGTTCGGCAGCCTGATCGACGACCTTTCCGGCGATCGCACCCGGCGCCTCGATCGTCTTATCGAAGTCGGATTTCAGAAAGCACCACTGCGCCTTCGAGTTGTAGGTGAAAGCGCGGCAGGTCTTGTCATCCAGGCAGGTTGCTTCACACTGATCGAGCGACAGGCCCTTTTCCGTGCGCAAGTCGAAGCCGAAATAATCGACATCCGGCGTGGTCTCGATTGTGCGAGCGGATTGCGCCGAGGCGCCACCGACCAACGCCAGCCCAAGCAAAACGGCGCCAAACCACGCGCCCAGTTTACCCCGTGCCTGCAACGCCATGTCGTCCCCCAAGACTTGCCAGTTCGGCAGGCACATGAACGCTGCTCGGTACTGGAGTCAATCAGGCAGTTTTTGCAGGATCAACTTAAGTGGAGGCCAAGTTGTTTCGCGACTAAGCGCGTCATCCCCGACCTGCCAAGGCGGCCATCGATCGCGTCACCTCATCGACATTTCCGTGCGCCATAAGCTTTGAGGCTGTGGTCTAATTTTCCCGTTTCCTGTCGCAATCGCGCCGACTGACGGGCAAGGAACGTTGCAGATTTGCGACCGGGAACACGGCAAAAGCCGCACTTTGACATATCGGGCGCAATGCTCAATTGTAGCGACAATAAGGCAACATCAAGCGGGAGAACCTCGATGACCTTCTTCAAGAACAACGGGAACAAGGTACCGGATCACATCCACGCCGCAGCCGACCAGGTGAAGGCGGGCGGTCTCGACCGGCGCGAGTTCCTGGCGCTTGCCAGCGTTTTCGGCGCTTCCAGCGCGATGGCCTATGGCATGATCGGCCTGCCGACGCCGGCCCTTGCGCAGGATGCTCAACCGAAGAAGGGCGGCGTGCTCAAGGTCAACATGTCGATCCGCACGCCGAAGGATCCGCGTCTGGCCGACTGGACCGAGATCGCCAACTCCCAGCGACAGTCCCTGGAAGCCCTGGTTCTTTATACCCCGGAATACACGTTCGAGCCTTATCTGCTCGAAAGCTGGGAAGTGAACGACAACGCCACCGAATATGTCATGAAGTTGCGTCCGGACGCGGTTTGGACGAACGGCGATCCCCTGGTTGCCGACCACCTGATGTTCAATCTCACACGCTGGTGCGACAAGTCCGTGGAAGGCAATTCCATGGTGGCGCGCATGGGCACGCTGGTTGATCAGGCCACCGGCAAAATCCGTGACAGCGGCGCCACCGTTGTGGATGATCATACGGTCAAGATCACGCTCACTGAGCCGGATATCTCCTTCATTCCGAACCTGGCGGATTATCCCTGCCTCGTCGTGCACCCGACTTTCGACAAGGATGGTTCGGACTTCACGCGCAACAAGATCGGCACCGGTCCGTTCGAGCTGGAATCCTTCGCGGTCGGCGAACGCGTCGTCTACAAGCGGCGTGAGGACGGCAAGTGGTGGGGTGGCGAGGTCATGCTCGATGGCGTCGAGTTCATCGACTACGGCACCGATCCGTCTGCTGCGGTGAACGCCTTCGAGGCGGGCGAAGTCCACGCCAATTACGAGACCACGCCGGACTATCTCGACATCATGGATGGGCTCGGCCTCCAGCGCAACGAAGCGGTGACGTCGATCACCATCGTGGCGCGCACCAACGTCACCAACAAGCCTTACGACGATCAGCGCGTGCGCAACGCCCTGCAGCTCGGCGTCGACAATGCCGTGGTGATGCAGCTTGGCGTCGATAATGCGGGCGTTGTGGCGGAAAACCACCATGTTGCGCCAATCCATCCCGAATATGTCGAGCTGCCGAAGGTCGCTCGCGATGTCGAGAAGGCAAAGGCGCTGCTGGCTGAGGCCGGTGCCGCCGATTTCGAGCATGAGCTGATCTCGTCGGACGAAGACTGGCACAAGAACACAGGCGACGCGATTGCCGCCCAGCTGCGCGATGCCGGCATCAAGGTGAAGCGTACGGTTCTGCCGGGTTCCACCTTCTGGAATGACTGGACGAAGTACCCGTATTCCCTCACCAACTGGACCATGCGTCCGCTTGGCGTGCAGGTTCTGGCGCTTGCCTACCGCACCGGCGAAGCATGGAACGAAACGGGCTGGTCAAACAAGGAATTCGACGAGAAGCTCGCCAAGGCCCTGTCGATCATCGATCCGGAACAGCGCAAGACGGTGATGGGCGACGTCGAGAAGATCCTGCAGGACTCCGGCATCATCATCCTGCCTTATTGGCGCAAGGTGTATAACCACTACCAGCCGGTGGTGCATAACTACATCCAGCACCCGATGCAGCAGCTGAACCTGGGCAAGGTCTGGCTCGACGAAGCCTGATCCATTCGGGCGTCGTTTACGCGGCGCCCGCTTCTTCAAGGGCGGAAAGGTCCGACCTTCAGCAATTCGTCGCTTTCACGCGAATTGCCTGACCCCAACCTCAAGCACTCCCCATCGGGCGTGCTCGATTTTCGGCAGGGGATGCAATGTTATCGTTCATCTTGCGCAGACTGGGCATCATGGCACTGACCATGTTCGCCCTGACTGTGGTTGTTTTCTTCCTCGTCAACCTTGAGCCCAACCTCAAGAAACTGGCGATCACGCAGACGGAGTCGCGCGCCACCGCCGAGCAGCTCGAATCCTGGCTTGAGCGCAACGGCTATCGCCAGAACTTCTTTGTGCGCTACGGCCAGTGGCTGGGCGTGGTGCCCAAGCAGCCCAACATCGACGCTGCAACGGGCCAAGCCATTCCGCGCTTCCGCTTCTGCGACGAGCCGTCCGAACCCGCTTATTCCGGCTTGTTGCAGGGCGAGTTCGGCTGTTCCACCAAGTTCCGCGTGCCCGTTGCCGAACGGCTGTTCCCAGCACTGGGAGCAACCGGAATCCTGATGTTCTGGGTCATGGCCGTGATGGTCCCGATCTCGCTGCTGATCGGCGTGCTGGCCGGCATGCGCGAAGGGTCGCGGACCGATCGCACGCTATCCATGGCTTCGATCACCACCACGGCAACACCGGAATATGTCTCGGGCGTCATCTTCACGGTCATCTTCGCCTCATGGCTCGGCTGGCTGAATGGTTCGGCCGCAACGGCGACGAACCAGGGCATCACCTTCTCCAACTTCACCCTGCCGGTCATGACCATGGCGATCTACGGCATCGGCTATATCGCCCGCATGACGCGCGCTTCCATGGTGGAGGTGATGACGCAGCAATATATCCGCACCGCGCGTTTGAAGGGCCTGTCCTTCAGCTCGGTCGTCATCAAGCATGCTCTGCGCAATGCGCTGATCGCGCCCTTCACCGTCATCATGCTGCAATTCCCATGGCTGCTGACGGGCGTCGTGATCGTTGAAACGATGTTCCGTTACCAGGGCTTCGGTTATGCGCTCGTTGAGGGTGCGGCCAACAACGACATCGACCTTCTTCTCGGCTGTTCGCTGGTCTCGGTTTTCGTTGTGCTGTTTACGCAGCTCATCTCGGATATCGGCTACGCTTACCTCAACCCGCGCATTCGCGTGCAGTAGGGCGGATACCTGATGCAAATGGATTATCTCGGCATCACAGGCATCGTCCTCGGCGTTCTCAAGCAGTTCTGGCCGGTCTGGCTGGCGCTCGCTCTGGTGCTGGTTGCGAGCTTCACCTTCAAGAAGCGCCTCGGGCTCTACGGTCACCTGTTCGACTCCGGCGTCGGCATTGCCGGCGTCATGATCTGCCTGTTCTGGCTGTTCACCGCCATGTTCGCGGCCGTTGTCGTGACCTTCGATCCGCTGGCGCAGGTCGCGATCATGAAGGACGCTCTGCCCGGGGCGATCGACCCGCAATCGGGCGTCGCCTATCTCTTTGGGGGAGACCGGTTGGCGCGCGATATCTTCAGCCGGATGGTTTATGGCAGCCGCATCGTGCTGATCATCGCGCCGGCCGCAACAGCCTTCGCGCTGATGGTTGGCACGACGCTCGGCCTGCCGGCGGGATACTATGGTGGGCGCATCGATTCGGTGTTGTCGTTTCTGGCGAACCTCGTGCTCGCGTTCCCGGTCATCCTGCTGTTCTACCTGCTGGTGACGCCTGGCATCATGGATACGCCGATCCCTTACGCACTGGCTGCGGTGTTCTTCCTGTTCCCGATCGTGTTTTTTGCGGTGCTGTTCTTTACCCGCTTCAAGACGCGGCCGGAGCGCCTTTACCCACTGCTCGGCTTGACGCTGGTGCTGGGCGCCTGGATTTATGCGGGGCTGGTATTCGACGCCGATCCGCTCGGCCTGATCTCGATTTCGCCCAACCAGCTCAACATCTTCGTGGCCGTGGTGTTCGCGTCCAGCCCCGGCGTGTTCCGGATCGTGCGCGGCCTGGTGATGGACATCAAGACGCGAGACTATGTGGCGGCGGCGCAAACGCGCGGCGAGACGCCATGGTACATCATGCTGTGGGAAATCCTGCCAAATGCGCGCGGACCGCTGATCGTGGATGCCTGTTTGCGCATCGGCTACACCACGATCCTGCTCGGCACGCTCGGTTACTTCGGCTTGGGGCTCGCGCCCGAAAGCCCGGATTGGGGTACCTCGATCAAGGAAGCCAGCCGGCTCCTGCGCGCACAGATCCATCCGGCTTTGCCGCCGACGATCGCCCTGATGTCTTTCGTATTAGGGCTCAACCTGCTTGCCGATGCCCTGCGTGAGCAATCGATGAAAGATTGAGGAGACGGCGATGAACCAGCACGTCAGCAATCTGCAACCGGAAACCGACGCCCAGCCGATCCTCGAGATCGAGAACCTGTCGATCTCCTTCTTTACCCGAAAGGGTGAAATCCCTGCGGTGATGGACTTCTCCTGCTCGGTGATGCCGGGAGAGGCGATGGGGATCGTCGGCGAAAGCGGCTGCGGCAAGTCCACCGTGTCGCTCGGCATCATGCGCGACCTCTCCAATGTCGGGAAGATCGTCGGTGGGCGCATCAAGTTCCAGGGCAAGGACATGGGCGACATGTCGGATGCCGAGCTGCGCGCCATTCGCGGCAACAAGATCGCGATGATCTATCAGGAGCCGATGGCGTCGCTGAACCCGGCGATGAAGATCGGTCAGCAGCTGATGGAAGTGCCGATCATCCACGACAAGGTGTCCAAGGAGGAGGCCTATCAACGCGCCTTGGAGACCGTGCGCGCGGTGAAGCTGCCGGACCCTGAACGCATGATGCGCTCTTATCCGCATCAGCTCTCCGGCGGNNCCGGCGGTCAGCAGCAGCGCATCGTCATCGCGATGGCGCTCCTGTCCAAGCCGGCGCTGTTGCTTCTTGATGAGCCGACCACCGCGCTCGATGTGACGGTGGAAGCCGGCATCGTGGAGCTCGTGAAAGGGCTTGGCAAGGAGTTCGGCACGTCGATGATCTTCGTGTCGCACAATCTCGGCCTGATCCTCGAGACCTGTGACCGCATCACCGTGATGTATTCCGGCGAAGCGGTGGAGACCGGGCCGGTCAAGGATGTGTTCGATCATATGCGGCATCCTTATACGCAAGGACTGTTCCGCTCGATCCCGCTACCGGGCGCCGACAAGAATTCACGCCCGTTGATCGCCATTCCCGGCCAGCTGCCGCTGCCGCATGAACGGCCGAAGGGCTGCAACTTCGGCCCGCGCTGTCACCACTTCGTGGAAGGAGTGTGCAACGCCGCCGAGATCCCGATGATCGACGTGCCGGATCACGCCAATCATGCCAGCCGCTGCATTCGCTTCGACGAGATCGACTGGACGGCCGTGCCCGCCGGCACCAAGACGGAGAAGCCGCCAGTTACACCGGGCGCGCCGGTGCTGAAGATCGACAATCTCAAAAAGTATTATCAGGTCGCTGCCAATGCGATGTTCGGCGCTGCCGAAACGCGCGTGGTAAAGGCCAACGAGTCCATCTCCTTTGAAGCGCGCGAAAGCGAGACGGTCGCGATCGTGGGCGAAAGTGGTTGCGGCAAGTCGACCCTCGCCAAGGTGCTGCTCGGTCTGGAAACGGCTACCTCCGGCGACATCCTGCTCGGGAATAAGCCCATTCAAGGCACGGCGATCGAAGGGCGGGACGTCGATACGATTTCTTCGATCCAGATGGTGTTCCAGAACCCGTTCGATACGCTCAATCCCAGCCATTCGGTCGGTTCGCAGATCATCCGGACGCTGGAAAAGTTCGGCGTCGGCCGCACGCTTGCCGACCGGCAACAGCGCATGTTCGAGCTGCTGGATCTCGTCAAGTTGCCGCGCGCCTTCGCCACCCGCAAGCCGCGCCAGCTCTCAGGC
>DCDI01000163.1:0-807 GCA_002316345.1 Phyllobacteriaceae bacterium UBA1059
ACCGTCGGCAAGTGGTGCCGCTCTTGCGATATGGGCCAATTCGTCGGGAACGCCGATAGGCTGCCGCCACCAAGAAAGAAAGAACACGAGTGGTAGTGCGACAAGCAGATAGATGATCGCTGGGAACGTCTGTCTCAGTCTGCTGTCATTGTTCATTTCGCACTACCCTGATCCATCTCGCGGGATAGAGGCACGAACTTACGGATGCAATCCCCAGATCAAGATGCTGAACACCTTCATCTGACTGGAAGTGCGACACGTTGCTTCTGCTTATGAGCAGGGTTACTCAGCACCCGAAGCATTCACCGGCTTAGAAGCTGTTGCGCTCGTGATAGGTGCGCAGGAAGGCCTTGATGCGAGGANNNNATGCGGGTTGTGCAGGATCTTGTCCGGTGCATCCACGCTGACCAGTTCGCCCTTTTCCATGAAGGCCACCTGATCGGCGACGTGGGCGGCGAAGCCCATTTCGTGGGTGACGACCACCATGGTCATGCCCTCGGTCGCCAATGTCTTCATGACGTTGAGGACTTCGCCCACGAGTTCCGGGTCGAGCGCCGAAGTAGGCTCGTCGAACAGCATCAGGCGCGGTTCCATGGCGAGTGCGCGGGCGATTGCCACACGCTGTTGCTGGCCGCCGGACAGGCGCGAGGGATGGCTGGCCATCTTGTCGGACAGACCGACCTTTTCCAGCGCTTCCCTCGCGCGGCGTTCGGCTTCCGCCTTGGGTAGGCCGCGCACGCGGATCAGGCCTTCGGTGACGTTGCCGAGCGCGGTCATATGCGGCCACAGGTTGAACTGCTGGAACAC
>DCDI01000163.1:927-18340 GCA_002316345.1 Phyllobacteriaceae bacterium UBA1059
GGGTGGACTTGCCGGAACCGGACGGGCCGATGAGACAGGTGACCTTGCCGGGCAGAATGGAGAGGTCGACATCCTTCAGAGCGTGGAATTGCCCGTGATGCTTGTTGACCTTGCGGATTTCGACGGATGATGCGCCGGGCATCTTACGTCCTTTCAATCAGATGGCGTGTGACGCGTTTTTCCAGCTTGCGGCCAACGCGCGAAATGGTTTCCACCAAGGCCCAGAAGAACAGCGCGAGCGCCAGATTGGCTTCGATGTAGCGGAAGGTTTCCGTGGACATGCGCTGCGTCTGGTAGGTGAGTTCCGGCACCGTGATGATCGACAAGATCACGGTTTCCTTGGTGAGGATGATCGAGAAGTTCACCAGCGCGGGCAGGGCTGAAACCAGGCCGAGCGGCAGAAGGATGCGCCGGATGATCGAGGGCTCGGACATGCCGATGGCGCGGGCGGCTTCGATCTGGCCGAGCGGCACGGCATTGAAGGCCGAGCGGAAGATTTCCGCGAAATAGGGGCTGCCATAGATGGTGAGGCCGAGAAGGCCGGCGGGCAGGGCATCGAGCCGCAGGCCAATTAGCGGACCGCCGTAATACAGCACGAAGAGCTGCACAAGGAAGGGCGTGCCACGGATGATCTCGATATAGGCTTGGATCACCCAACCGAGCGGGCTGGGGCAATAGCGCTGCACGAGTGCGATCACGAGGCCGAGCATCATGCTGAACACCGTGCCCAGCGCCCAGCACAGGATCGTGGTGCCGAAGCCGCTGAGAAGCAGCGGGCCGTATTGCTGCAGGATAGTCCAGTCCATCAGACGGCCATCCTGTGCTCGAGATAACGCCCAAGTGCTGCAAGAAAGAGGTTGATCAGGAGGTAGATGCAGGCTGCGGCGAGGTAGACTTCCAGGGGGCGGAAGGTTGTCGCGGCCTGCGCCTGAGAGGCGCGGGGGGGGTCGAGGNNACTGAGAGGCGCGGGTGAGTTCGAGGATGCCGACGACGGAGACGAGCGACGAGGCCTTCACCAGCAGGATCAACTCATTGACGAGAGCCGGCAGCGAGAGCTTGAAGGCTTGCGGCAGGATAATGCGGGTCCAGATATCGCGCGGGGCCATGCCGATCGCGGTTGCGGCGGCGACCTGTCCGGTAGGCAGGGCCATGATCGCGCCGCGCCAAATCTCGGAGATGTAGGCGCTGGCGCAGATGCCGACGGTGACAACCGCCGCGACCAAGGCGGGGACGTCGATGCCGACCACGGGCAGGAGATAATAGAAAAGCAGAAGCTGCACGAGCAGCGGGACGCCACGCAGGAAACTGACCCAGAGTGCTGCAAGCCAGCGGAAAGGAGCGAAGCGTGAGAGTGCGGCCGCGCATACCAAAGCGGCGATGACCAGCCCGAGCGCGATGCCCAGAACGGAAATCAACAGCGTGAAGCGCGCAGCCCAGAACAAGGGTTCGAAGCTGCTCAGGAACGTTGCAACCGAAAACATGGATGGTCCAAACGAGGGGCCGGCGGATCAGATGAAGCCGCCGGCCGCTCGGTTTTACTTGGTCGGAACTTCGCGCGGCAGTTCGGTGTAGGTGCCGAGCCACTTTTCCTGGACGGTTTTCACGCGGCCATCATCGGTCATCTTCAGCAGGGCTTCATTGACGGCCTTGGTGAAGCTTTCGCTGTCAGCGTCCTTGCGGATGACCCAAGCAAAATAGGTCGGCTGGCCGAAGGTCGGCTTGTCGAACAAAGCGAAGGTTTCGCCGCGGTTCTTCACAAGGTAAGTGAGGTTCGGCATCGAACCGGCAACGGCGTCCAGACGGCCAGCCGCGAGATCGGCATAGGCTTCGTCGGTCGTGCCATATTCCTTGACGGTGACGCCGCCGACCTTTTCGCCGAAGGCCTGGAGCTGGCGGAACTGAGCGGTGCCCTGCTGCACGCCGACCGTCTTGCCCTTGATGTCTTCCGGCTGCTTCAGCTCGGTATTGCTGGCGGCCCGCACCAAAGCAACGGTGGCGTCGGCGATCGGCAGGCTGAAGGAATAACGCTCGAGGCGCTCGGGCGTGACGGTGACGGGCGCGATGACGATGTCGAACTTCTTGACTTCAAGGCCCGGCAGTTCGGCCGTCCACGGAATGTCCTGGTAAACCGGCTCGGCGCCGATTTCCTTGGAAACGCCGTCGAACAGGTCCTTCGTCATGCCTTCATACGTGCCGTTGTTCAGCATGTCGAAGGGCGCATAATGCATGTCGGTGGCGGTGATGATCTTGCCGGCCGCCTTGATGTCGGCGAGCTGGTCGGCCAGGGCCGGACCGGCGAGGCCGGCAAGTGCTGCACCGAACAGAGCGGCTTTGAGTGTTCCCGGGAGGTTCATGATGGTCTCCTTGTTCTTAATGCTGCATCTATTCCGCATTTTCGTACGCGCCGCCAGTCTCCCGGCGCGGCAAACATGCAAAGAATGTGGGCAACCCTGAAACAAAGATCATAAATCCGGCAGGCTGACCGCGGGGGCCGCTAGGCCCGTTCGCGAGCCCAGTACCAGGCAATGTACATCAGCTTCTTGTTGTGGCGCCGCTTCGTCATCAGCGAGCGGAGTGTGCGGACATCTTCCTTCTCGCAGGCGACCCAAACGAAGGTGGTGTCATCGGTTGCCTTGATCGCCTCATTGGCGGCGTTTCGCAGCACGTTCCTGGCATCCGTGGGATAGGTCTTCCGGTGAAGCCACCGTGTTTCCAAGATACCGGCGGTGGGAAGGGGCTGCTCTTCCGCAGCGTCCTCAACCTCGATGATCGCCTTCATCCGTGTGCCGGCCGGAACTTCGGCTGCAATGCGGGCGATGGCTGGTAAAGCGGCCTCGTCGCCGATCAGAAGGATGGTGTCGGCCACGGGAAGACTGCCGCCACCGGGTCCGAGAAACGCGGCCTTGTCGCCGGGCTGCGCGTCCCTGGCGAAGTCGGCACCGGGCGTTGCCACGCCGGGGATCGGATGCTGGAGGAAATCGACCCAGAGTTCGCGGTGCTCGGCATCCACGGCACGGATCGTGTAAACGCGCACCAGCAGTTCGTCGTCGCCGGTGGGATAGGCCAGACGGCCATCCTCGCGCAAACCGGGCCAGACCGGCTCGCGGTTGCGCGGCGGGACCAGCATACGCACATGCATGCCGGCTCCGATAAAGCGGGACACATCCTCGCAGCGAAACTTCACGNNACGCGGCGCATATGCGGCGTGACGTCTTCGGCTGAAACAACCGTGACCTCGGTGAGGTTCGGCAAGACGGCTGGAGGAGCCGGATCGGTCCAGGTGAGTTCGAGCGGATCGTCGCCGGCGAAGTAGAAGAGATGCTCTGCAATGCTGTTGCGGGTGAGATGCAGCGTGTCCTTGGTGGGGCAGGTCAGCTCGATCAACAGCCGGTCTTCGCGCAGAACAATGTCGGCGTTGCCGATCGGGCTCGACAGCCGCGCGAAGTTCTCCGAGCGCTCCACATCGGAATGTTCAACGAAGTGCTCGCAGATCTCGTCGAGCATGCTCAGCGCGTTCTTGGGGCGCGCGGTGCCGGAGAGCTTGAAGGTCTCAGCTTGCATGGTCACTGGTACTCCTCATGAACACTGGATCGGGATGGAAGCGCGCTGCCACGCTTGTTGCCGCGGATGCGTCCATAGCAATGATTTAAGTTGAGGTCGATGGTCAAGGATTGCCGTCGATCATCATTCGGTGACGACCAATCGGCAGCATGAGCGGGCGGCCCGACGTCGGGTCGAGGATGATGCGGCTTTCCAGCCCGAACACCGTGCGGACGGTGTCTTCGGTCAGGATGGCTTCCGGTTTGCCTGCCGCATGCAGCCGGCCTTCGGCCATCGCCACGAGATAATCGGCGTAGCGGGCGGCGAGGTTGAGGNNTGGGCTCGTCGAGCAGCAGGAGATCGGTCTGCTGGGCAAGCGCCATGGCGATCCACACGCGCTGGCGCTGGCCACCGGAGAGTTCGTCCACCGGGCGTTCGGCGAGATCAAAGGTCTTGGTGGCTTCCAGTGCGGATGCGACAGCCTCGTCATCGGCATGGGTCCAGCGCGACAACAAGCCTTGGTGAGGGTGGCGGCCGCGACTGACGAGATCGGCGACGGTGATGCCTTCCGGGGCGATCGGCGATTGCGGCAAAAGGCCGAGCGTGCGCGCAAGCTGGCGCGGCGGCATGCGGTGGATCGACTTGCCGTCGAGCAGCACCTGACCGCTCCTCGGTGACAGAAGGCGGGACATGACGCGCAGAAGCGTGGACTTGCCGCAGGCATTGGCGCCGACGATTGCCGTGATGCTGCCGGTCGGCACGTCGAGGTCGAGGCCGTCGAGCACGAGGGCATCGCCATAACCGGCGGCGAGATCGCTGATACTGAGGGTATGCTGGGTCATAGAGACTTGCCGGTGCGATTGACCCTGATGATCAGGTAAATCAGGTAGGGGGCTCCCAGCGCGCCGGTGATGACGCCAACGGGATAGCGGCCGGGCAGAAGAAACTGGCCTACGTAATCGCCAACAAGGACGAGGGCGGCGCCGACCAAAGCAGCGGGGATCAACAGCGATCCATGCGCGCCGACCATGCGCGCGGCAATGGGGCCTGACAGGAAGGCGACGAAGGAGATTGGCCCGGTGACGGCGGTTGCCACCGCGATCGTGCCGACGGCGGCAAAGATCACCAGCGCGCGTGTTCTGGGGACATCGGTGCCGAGTGCTGCCGCCATGTCGTCACCCAAGCGAAGGGCTTCGAGGTCGCGGCTGCGGCTGAGCAGCAGGCCGCCGAACACCAGCAGGGCCAGCAGCAAAGGCAGCGCTTGGGCGAGTTGCGCGCCATTGACGCTGCCGGTCAGCCAGCGCATCGCTTCCTGCAGGTTCCAGGCGGGTGCCTTGGACAGGGTGTAGGCGATGAAGCTTTCCAGCATGGCGGACACGCCGATGCCGACCAGAATGAGGCGCGTTCCCGCAACGCCGTTTCGGAAAGAAAGGCCGTAGATCAGAAGGGCGACGCCCAGCCCTGAGAGTACGGCGAATAGCGATACGATCGGGCCGCTGAGAGACAGAACGACGATGGCGAAGACGGCCGCCGCACTGGCGCCGACGCTGATGCCGATGATGTCCGGGCTGGCGAGCGGATTGCGCAGCATGATCTGGAACGCCGCGCCGGCTAGTCCGAAAGACAGGCCGGCGAGGATCGACATCACGGCGCGCGGCAAGCGAAGCTGTCCCACGGTGAAGGACGCACCCGGTACGTCCTGGCCAAGGAGCACGCGGATCACGGTGCCGGGCCGGGTGAAGGACTGACCGAGCATCAAGGCCAGAACGAACATGGCGACGAGCAGGAGCGCGGCGGCGATCAGCACCGCTCTGCGACGGTTCTGGCGCTTGCGGCGGCCGGATGCGATCGCTTCAACTTGGAAAGCGGCGGCGGTCACAGATCACGCACCCGCTGGCGTCGGACGATCCAGATAAAGAAGGGCGCGCCGACAAAGGCCGTGACGATGCCGACATCCAGCTCGCTGGGGCGCGCAATGATGCGGCCGACAATATCGGCAAGAAGCAGCAGGGAGGCTCCGGTGATGGCCGAGAAAGGCAGGAGCCAGCGATGGTCGATGCCGATGAGGAGCCGGCAGAGATGCGGCACCACCAGACCGACAAAGCCGATCGGTCCGCAGATCGCGGTGGTTGCGCCGCATAACAGAACCGCGCCGAAGGCTGCCGCCGCGCGGGCCCATGCGACTCGCTCGCCCAGTCCGGCAGCCATCTCGTCGCCGAGTGCAAGCGCGTTCAGCTTGCGTGCGGACAGAAAGCTGATGGCGAAGCCGACGGCCAGGAAGGGCAGAACATGCTCCATGCGCTCGAAGGTGGCGCCGCCGACGCCGCCGATCTGCCAGGATCGCAAACCGCCAGCGATGTCGTTTCTGCCCAGCACGAAGGCGATGACCAGGGATGACAAAGCAATGGAGGTGGCGGCACCGGCCAGCGCCAGCTTCAGCGGCGTTGCGCCGCCACGGCCGAGCGAGCCGATCGTGTAAACGAAGATCGCCGAGCAGGCAGCACCAAGGATCGCCACCCAGATGAAGGCTTGCGCCGAGTCGATGTTGAACCAGACGACGCCTACGACCACGGCCAGCGACGCGCCCATATTAACGCCGAGAATGCCGGGATCGGCGAGGGGGTTGCGCGTGACGCCCTGCATGATCGTGCCGGAAACGGCGAGTGCGGCCCCGGCCAGAACGGCGAGCAGCGTGCGGGAAATACGGACGGAAACGGCAGCCTGGCCGATGCTGTCGACTTGGCCGGAAAGGGCAAGCAAGATTTCTTCCCAGGGAACTTCGCGCGTGCCGATGGCGATCGATCCGGCGACGAGCAAAGCGAGAATGGCCAGCAGAACAACCAGCCAAAGGCTTCGCTGGCGCGTCGAGACATGCGCGATGGGTATCACCGGGCGCGCACGAGTGACGCTCCCATCGATCGCCTGGCTGGCAGTTCGCCCTGTCATTTTGCCTTCTTGGCCGCTTCGGACAGCAGGGCCAGATAGTCGTTCAAGACATAGGCAATCGATAGCGGCGTCGGATTGGCGGCGGTTCCCAGCGGATTGCGGCCCAGCGTCACAATCGCGCCGCGGCTGACGGCAGGCATCTTGGACAAAAGCGGATTGGCGGTTACCGCCTCGACCAGTTGCTGAGTGCCATAGGTGACGACGATGTCGACATCATCGAAGGAATCAACGCGTTCGGCGCTGGCGGAGCCTGCGAAAATGCCAGCCTTTGAGGCCTCGATCACGCTCTTCGGCGACTTGAGACCCAAGTCCTGGAAGAAGGCGACGCGGGTATCGTTGGTGGTGTAGAAATTGACGATGCTGAGATCGGTCGGATCCAGATGGGTCACGAACATCGCCGATTTGCCTGCGAGTTCGGGATGCTTGGCGACGGCATCCGCGATCTCGGCTTCGGTCTTGGCAATCAGCTCGTCGCCTTGCCTAGCCATGCCGAGAGCGGTGCTGTTCAGGCGGATCATGTCGCGCCAGCTGGTGGACCATGGTGCTGTCGGATAGGCGACCACGGGTGCGATCTGGCTCAGCGTGTCGTAGTCCGCCTGGCTGAGACCGGAGTAGGAGGCGAGGATCACGTCAGGCTGCGTTGCCGCAACCGCCTCGAAATCGATGCCGTCGCCTTCGTCGAACAGCACCGGCTTTTGCGCGCCGAGCGCCTTCAGCTTTTCGGCGACCCAGGGCAACAGGCCATCATTATCGTCGTCGCCAAAATTGGCTGCGGCCATGCCGACCGGAACGACGCCCAGCGCAAGCGGCACTTCGTGGTTCGCCCAAGACACCGTGGCCACCCGCTCCGGCTTCTTGGCGATAATCGTGGTTCCCAGCGCATGCTTGATGGTGATTGGGAAGGTGGCTTCCTGCGCCGAAGCGGCGGTAAGGTCGATCGCGGCAAGCCACATGGCGGGAAGAAGAAGGCGGATAAACCGCAGCAGCATTGGAATACCCCATCGTTGCTGAAAGTTGAGCTTGCCTTTCAGGTTTAGCTTGGGAGGTCAACACAGATGCAACACTGCACCCGGAAGTTGGGCCATGTTGCCGGGGTTTCCTACAAGGCAAGAGGAATTTACAATACCTGACTTACGTGCTCAAGTTAGCGGAACGACGGGGGTTTAAACCAGACTGTTCGCGGCGGCCTGAGATGGGGATCTCGGTTGCCCCGATCTTCTGAACTGCGTCTGGCCATCATCCCTCGGCTCGCACGTGCGGCCGACTGCCAGTCATGCAACATCAACGTCCTGGAACGCGAACGATGAACACCAACGGAAACGACCGCACACCAGTCAGGCATCGTGCCGCGGTTCTTCTTGGCTGCACGGCGATGATCGCCTTTGCGCCGACCCTGTCTTACGCGCAGCAGGCGGAAACCACGGGTGAAGCGGTCGTTCTGCAGCAGGTCGTGGTGTCCGGTGGCGGCGGCAGCGGCGTTGGCGGGGATGACGATAACGGCACGATCGTTGCCGAACATACCACGGTAGGCGGGAAGCTTCCGACGACAATCTTGGACACGCCGGCTTCCGTGTCGGTCGTCACGTCTAAGGAAATCGACAAGCGCGACGCGGAATCCATAGAGGAAGTTCTGCAATATACGGCAGGTGTCGTCACCGACTTCTACGGTTCGGACGACCGTTTCGACGTCTACAAGATCCGCGGCTTCGACGCTTACACCTATCGCGATGGGCTGACGCTGGGCCGCCCGTTCGGCAGCCTTCGCGAAGAACCCTATGCCTATGACCGCGTCGAAGTGCTCAAGGGCGGCAGCTCAACGACCTTCGGTGTGTCCGATCCGGGCGGTGCGGTGAACTATGTCACCAAGATGCCGAAGCGCGGCCGTTGGGGTGAGGCCTATGTCACGGGTGGCTCTTTCGAGCGCAAGGAAGTCGGCTTCGACTTCGGCGACAACATCACGAGCGACGACACCCTGTCCTACCGCCTGACCGGCAAGCTCAAGGATGCCGATCTCGATTACGATTACTCGCGCGACGATACCAAGTTCATCCAGGGCGGGCTGACCTGGCGTCCCGACGATGCCACCAATTTCACGGTCGTGTTCGATCATCTCCACGACAATGGCGTGCCGAGCAATGGCGGCATTCCGGAAGGCTATGATTTCGACCGCAGCAGCTTCTTCGGCGAGCCGAGCTACAATTATCGCCGCACGGATCGCGACACGGTCAGCGCGTTCTTCGACCATGATTTCGGCAACGGCCTGACCTTCGCGGCCAATTCGCGCTACAGCAATGCCGAGCATGGATACGGCTATGCTTATATCGCCGCCACGCCGACCGACGGTTCGACCGTGGTTGACCGCGCCTTCGTTGGCGAGGAAGCGGACAGCCGGCAGTTCATCGGCGATGCCCGTCTGCAGTATGAAACCAGCTTCGGTTCGGTGGATAGCCGAACCCTTGTCGGCATCATGTATAACAAGCAGGTCGAGGACACCGACGGCACCTACCAGCCCGCAGGCTCGCTGGACTTCACCAATCCGATCTTCACCGGTGGACCAGACCGCTCCGAGTTGTTCTCCTATTCGACCAATCGGCAGGAAACGACCGGGCTGTATCTGCAGCAGGAACTCGAATTTTCCGAGAAGCTGATCGCCACCGTCGGTCTGCGCAATGATTGGATCGATATCAACAACAAGGGCGCGTACTATCCGGGCACCGCGTTTGAGCTTTCGACGGACGCCGACGGCGACTTCAGCGAGTTCACCAAGCGGTTCGGCCTGACCTACAAGTTCACGCCAGAATTCGCGACCTATGCGAGCTATGCGGAGTCGGTGGTTCCGGCCAGCGACATCACGGCGAAGGTCGAGCATGGCGAGCAGTATGAGGTCGGCATCAAGTATCAGCCGACTGCATTCCCAGCGCTCTTCACTGCCTCCGTTTATGATCTGAGCAAGACCGACATCACGGTGGTCAACCCGGTCACCCTGCTGCCGAGCACGATCGGCGAGATCGAGGTGCGTGGTATCGACCTGGAAGCCAAGGCGGAACTGCCGCAGAACTTCACCCTGACGGCTGCCTACTCCTATCTCGATGCCGAGATCACGGAGAACGGCACCGGCGGTAACGAAGGCAACCGGCCGCAGCTCGTTCCCGAGCACATCGCTTCGCTGTGGCTGGACTACACGCTGCAGGGCGAAGGCAAGCGCGGCGACCTGACGGTTGGCGCAGGCGCGCGCTATATCGGTTCCTACTTCCTGACCGATGCCAATGTGAGCTCGGCCGATAGCAACGTCATCTTCGATGCCGCGCTGAACTATGAGGTCGTCGAGAACACCACGCTGCAACTCAACGTCAACAACATCTTCGACGAGAAGCATGTTGCTTACGGTGGCTTCGGCGCGGACTTCTACAATACCGGCCGCTCGATCTCGGCAACGCTGAAGAAGACCTGGTAAGGCGCGAGGCTTCGCCAGCGCTCGAGCCGGCGGAGCGCTCCTTGGATTAGGCGCCCTGCTGCGTGCGACGCCACGCGGCGGGTGTTTCGCCGGCGATCTGGCGGAAGGCTTTGGTCAGGTGGGCCTGATCGCAGAAGCCGAGCTGCGCTGCGATGCCGGCGAGTGTCAGGTCCCCTTCCATCAGCAGCGTCTGGGCAAGTTCGACGCGTCGTCCAAGCTGCCATTGCAGCGGCGTCTTGCCGGTTGTCTGCTTGAAGACAGACGCGAACCAGCTTTCCGACAGGCCGACGGTTGCCGCCATTTCGGCTACGCTCAGGCGCTGGTCGTGACAGGCTCCGACCCGCGCGACGAGCTTGTTCATTTGCGCTTGCGTCAGCCTGCCTTCACTCTGTTCGCCGGCCTTGTTGCCCGGGATATGAAGAAGGCCCGCGACGATGCTGCCGATTAGGTTTTCGGCGTAGATCGGATGTCTGACGGGGTTCGTAAAGTCGTCGACAAGCAAGGCGGCGAGCGCTTCCAGCGCCTTGACGTCCTGGATCTCCACAGGCTGGCTTGACGCGGCCAGAGCTGCGGAGCGCCCGATCGTGGGCGCGAGGAACTTGAGCAGCCGATCCCTGTGAAAATGAAGATCCAGATGGGAGAAACGCAGGGAGGCCGTGAACTCCGTCCAGAGCGGCACGCCCGCCGGCACATAGATCGCGCGTGTCATGCGCCTGCTATCCGCGCCGAAACGGCCATCGCGGCTCGACATGCGGATCTGCTGCCCGACTTCGTTGAAGAAGATCATGATGCGCGGATCGGGCGACAGGTAATAGCCCTTGGCGCCCGCCTGTCCTTCCGCTTCCCAGAACACGCCGAGCATACCGTCCAGGCACCGCCACTTGGCGGGAGCGACGGCCCGAATGCCTTCGGTGTGCCAGGTCATGGAATGCCGGTAGCTCAAGATCGGCAGCCTTTGTGGTGTGTCAAACCAGGATCAGCGCTGTTGCGCGATCAACGAGCTTGCCCGTCTAACATGCGACATTAGAGCACGGCAAGGCACGCGTTATGCTGGTGCCGAGTGCACCGGACCGCGCGTCTCGCCGGTCAGATATCGAGCGGCCGGTTTTCGGCGATGGCTTCCATGGCGAAGTAGGAGGTGACGGTTTCAAGCTCCAGCTTGTCGATCAGGCGCTGGTAAACCTGATCATAGCTGTTCATGTCGCGCGTGACGATCTTTAGGAGATAATCGTAGTCGCCACCGATGCGGTAGAAGTCGATGACATCCGGGATCGCGCCGACATGGGCGCGGAAACGCTTCAGCCAATCGGCGGAATGATTGCGGGTGCGGATCATCGCGAAGACCACGAGGCCGAGGCCCACTTCCTCGCGTGCGATGCGGGCGCTGTGGCCTTTGATGATGCCGCGTTCTTCCAACAGCTTCACGCGCCGCCAGGTCGCGTTTTGCGAAAGGCCGATGCAGTCGGCGAGGTCGCGCTGCGACTGACTCGCATCGCGCTGCAACTCGCGCAGAATGTGGGCATCTATCTGATCGAGATTACGCTTCATTCATCGATCAAAATCACAATTTTTGCTCCTTAAGAAGCCCAATTTGAGAGAAAAACGCGCAGGATCTTCGCTACTCCTCCTCATTAAAGCAGGGGAGAAGGGAAGAACACCATGAGCAAGCTGATCGCGTTCAGAAATGCGCTTCGAAATGGCGATGTCATTGCAAGACTGCGCGCCGGTCTGATCGGGGACGGCATGGCCTTCGAGACACAGTTCGGCGAGCGCAATCTGCTTTATGCCGATTATGTCGCGTCCGGCCGCGCGCTGCGGCAGGTCGAGGATTTCATCCAGGCGGAAGTGCTGCCCTTTTACGCCAACAGCCACACGGAAGCGTCGTTCTGCGGTGGGACCATGACGCGGATGCGCGAGGATGCGCGCCGCATCATAGGCGAGCTGTGCGGCGCCGGGCCGGATTGCCATGTGGTTTTCACGGGTTCGGGTGCAACGAGTGGCATCAACCGGATTGTCGGCCTGCTGCGCATCCGTGAGCGTGTGCTTGCCGGGGAGCGCGTTACTGTGCTGATCGGCCCTTACGAGCATCATTCCAACATTCTCCCATGGCGCGAATCTGGGGCGACGATGGTGGAAATTCCGGAGCGGGCCGAAGGCGGACCTTGCCTTGCTGCGCTGGAAGCGGCGTTAAGGGAAGCTGCGGGCTCCGATCTCGTGGTCGGCAGCTTCTCGGCTGCATCCAATGTCACCGGCATTCTGACCGATCCCGATCCCGTCACGCGTCTTCTGAAGGCGCAAGGAGCGATGGCGATTTGGGATTATGCCTGCGGCGCGCCCTATCTGCCGATGGATATGGGCGAGGGGGATGCAGCCAAGGACGCGATCGTGTTTTCGCCGCACAAGTTTCCGGGCGGACCGGGCGCAAGCGGGGTGATGGTGATCCGCGACACAGTGGTTCAGCGCCAAACGCCGACCGCGCCCGGCGGCGGAACGGTGTCTTTCGTGTCGCCATGGTCGCACACCTATAGTCGCCGCGTCGAAGCGCGCGAGGAGGCCGGAACGCCGAATGTGGTGGGCGACATCCGGGCGGCCCTTACGCTGCTTGTGAAGGATGCGGTTGGTGAGGATGCGCTGCTGAGGCGCGAGACGGAGCTTCGCGACAGGGCGCTGCGTGCCTGGAAGGATGTTCCGGAGATTCGCTTGCTCGGACAGCGTGATGGTGCCGAGGCCCTGCCTATCTTCTCCTTCCAGATTTCGGGCAGGAACGGCGATCTCGTTCATCACCAGCTTTTCACGCGCATGCTGAGCGACGTGTTCGGCGTGCAGGCGCGGGGCGGTTGTGCATGTGCGGGGTCTTACGCGCATCGCTTGTTGGAGATCGACGAAAGCGCGTCCGGCACCCTGTTCAAGCGGCTTGCGGATGGCTACGAGACGGAGAAACCCGGCTGGGTCAGGCTCAGCCTGTCTTATCTGCACTCCAATGCGGATGCCGATGCGATCATCGATGCGGTTGCGCGGCTGGCGCTTCATGCAGAAGACTTGGCCGGCCAATATGAAGTGGATGCGGCGACGGCCCGGTTCAAACCGAAATCCCGTGCAAGCCTGGATGGCGTGCCCGCACTCAAGTTCCCGAGCCTCGTTGAACAGGTTCGCACCGACAGGAATGCCGCTAGATGATGCTTTTGCCAGATGTTCGCGCCTTTTTCGAACCGCGAACCTGCTCGGTTCAATATGTGGTTGCCTGCCCGGCAACGAAGCGCTGCGCGATCATCGATCCGGTGCTCGATTATGATGAGAAGTCCGGCTCCGTTCGCACGGACAGCGCGGATGCGATCCTCGCTTACATCGGCGAACAGAAGCTCGAGCTGGAATGGATCCTCGACACGCATCCGCATGCCGATCATTTTTCGGCGGCGGACTACCTGAAGAGCCGGACTGGCGCGCCGACGGCGATCGGCGCTCAGATTACCGAAGTGCAGAAGCTATGGAAGGCGATCTACAACTGGCCTGATCTTGCGACGGATGGGTCCCAATGGGACCGGTTGTGGAAAGACGGCGAGCAGTTCCGGATCGGTGACATGGATGTGCGGGTGCTGTTTTCGCCCGGCCATACGCTGGCTTCGATCGCCTATGTCGTGGGAGATGCGGCCTTTATCCACGACACGCTGTTCATGCCCGACAGCGGTTCGGCGCGCTCGGATTTCCCCGGCGGCGATGCGGCGCGCTTGTGGCAATCGATCCAGGCGATCCTGTCCTTGCCCGATGAAACCCGGCTGTTCACCGGCCACGACTATCAGCCTGACGGGCGCGAGCCGCGTTGGCAAAGCACAGTGGCCGAACAGCGCAGCTCCAATATCCATCTGCAGAAAGCTGCGACGCAAGAAGCCTACGTGGCGCTGCGCCAGGAACGGGATCGGACCTTGCCGATGCCCAAGCTCATTCTTCATGCGCTACAGGTGAACATAAGAGCAGGGCGACTGCCTGAACCGGAAGCCAACGGCTCACGCTACCTTAGGATACCGCTGGGCGCCTTCGGGGATGTGCCCTGGGGCAAGGCTTGAACCGCTTCCAGGGATTGGCTGGCATGAACCCGATATGCGCTCTCCATAAGCTAATGGCTTGAGCAACGGTCCCTCTTTTGTGCAATAGGAGCCTGCTTAGCAAGCATGGTTTTGTTTCAAGGCGCATTTTGATGGCCGGCACGGACTGGTGGTGTTGCCGACTGGCGCGTCGCCCAAGAACAAGGATTTGGAAATAATGGTTTATCGCAATGACGCAGCAGGCGTCGCACCGGCTCCTGTTAGCGGGCTTGATCGTCGCAGTCGTTTGAAGGCGATCGTCGGCGGGTCGACCGGCAATCTGGTCGAATGGTTCGACTGGTATGTTTATGCCGCTTTCGCGCTGTATTTTGCCAAGCACTTCTTCCCGGCGGGCGATCAAACCGCGCAGTTGCTGTCGTCTGCTGCAGTGTTTGCCGTCGGCTTCCTGATGCGCCCGATTGGTGCCTGGATCATGGGCATCTACTCCGATCGCAAGGGCCGCAAGGCCGGTCTGGCTTTGTCGGTGACGCTGATGTGCGCCGGTTCGCTCATCATCGCTGTGACGCCGGATTATCAGACGATCGGTATCCTAGCGCCGATCTTGCTCGTGGTCGCGCGCCTGATGCAGGGCCTCTCGGTGGGTGGCGAATATGGCGCGTCCGCGACCTATCTGTCGGAAATGGCCGGCCGCAATTCGCGCGGCTTCTACTCGTCCTTCGCTTATGTGACGCTGATTTCCGGCCAGCTTCTCGCGCTGCTGGTTCTGATCGTGCTCCAGAATACGATGACCGAAGAAGCTCTGAACGCCTGGGGCTGGCGCATTCCGTTCTTTATCGGCGCCTGCCTCGCCGTGGTGGTGTTCTGGCTGCGTCGCGGTCTGGATGAAACCGACAGCTTCAAGAATGCACAGGCTTCCAACGCGCCGAAGTCCAGCTTCCTTGAACTGGTGACCAAGCACCCCAAGGAAACCATGCTGGTGATGCTGCTGACGGCCGGCGGCACCTTGGCGTTCTATGCCTATTCCATCTACATGCAGAAGTTCCTCGCCAACACGTCGGGCTTCAGCAAGACGCAGGCTTCCGAAATCAGCGCGATCACGCTGTTCGTATTCATGTGCCTCCAGCCGTTGGCCGGTGCATTGTCGGACCGGATCGGACGCAAGCCGCTGATGATCTTCTTCGGCGTTGCGGGCGTGCTGTTCACCTATCCGATCTTCTCGGCGCTTGAAGTGGAAAAAAACCCGTTCAACGCCGGTCTGCTGGCCATGGCGGCTCTCGTGATCGTGACGGGTTACACGTCGATCAATGCGGTGGTGAAGGCGGAGCTCTTCCCTGCCCATATCCGCGCGCTCGGCGTGGCGCTGCCTTATGCACTCGCCAACACCCTGTTCGGCGGAACCGCGGAGTATGTGGCGCTGCAGTTCAAGAGCTCCGGCTGGGAGCAGGGCTTCTATTGGTATGTCACGGCGATGATTGCGTGTTCCCTGGTGGTTTACGTGTTCATGGCCGACACGGCCAAGAACAGCGCGATCAAGGAAGACTGATCGTTCGAGTGCGATAAAAAGTGCCGGTGAGCATATGGCTCATCGGCGCGGAGCCATCTGGCTATTGCCCGCAATGGCGCGGTATGAGTGGGTATGACCCAGCCGACCGACAAACAGCTTGCCACTTTGGGCGCTGCNNATTCCTTCCCCCCGCCGCTACAAGCTGGCGGACGCGCTCGGTCCGGAAAAGCCGCTGAACGAGCTCGACAAGCAGGCGCTTTTTTATGTGGCGGAGCATCCGGAATGCGGGCCCAGTGACATCGCGCGATTTCTGGCCGTTCCGCATACGACGATCTCTTCCGCAACCGACCGCCTGGTGAAACGCGGGCTGTTGAAGCGGACCCGTCCGGAAGAAGATCGCCGCGCGGTTGCGCTCGATCTCTCGGAGGAAGGCAGGCGACGTGTGGAGGGGTTTCTTGTGGCCTATCGGGAACTCCATCTTCGCATGCTGCAGCCGCTTTCGCCGGCCGAACGGGACGCCTTTGTCGGCATGATGACGAAAATCGTATATGACGAAGGTTGAATAATACGAATATCGTTATAACTGTTTGATCGATTGGGCGCGGGATGCCGCGTTCTTGCCTAGCCCTCGGAAGGATAGCCATGGCAATCAGGATCAACGGCACCGATGTGCAGGCGCCTAGCGACCCGCGTGTCTCCTTGCTCGACCTGCTTCGGGAAGAGCTTCATCTCACTGGAACCAAGAAGGGCTGCAATCAGGGCGCTTGCGGTGCCTGTACCGTGCTTGTCGATGGGGAGCGCGTTGTTTCCTGCCTGGCGCTGGCCGTGCAATATGAGGGCTGCGAGATCACGACGATCGAGGGCCTCGGCGAGAATGGCGCGCTGCATCCGCTTCAGGAAGCCTTTGTGGAGCATGACGGCTTTCAGTGCGGTTATTGTACCCCTGGCCAGATCTGCTCGGCCATCGGCATGGCGGGCGAAACCAAGCGCGGCGTTCCGAGCCATGTGACGGAAGACCTCTCGGCTGAAACGATCACCCGNNCCGCGAGCGCATGAGCGGCAATCTTTGCCGCTGCGGCGCTTACAACGGCATTGTCGCCGCCATTACCGAAACCTTCGTGGAGGCAGGCGAATGATCCCCTTCACCTATGCGCGCGCCGCAAACACCGCGGATGCCGTTGTTCATGGCAGCACGGCCGGCACAAAATATATTGGGGGCGGCACCAATCTCGTGGATCTCATGCGCGAAGGGATCGAGCATCCGCAGGCGCTGGTGGATGTCAGCGGATTGTCGCGCGACATCACCGAGACAGCCGACGGCGGCATCCTGATCGGGGCTGGCGTGAAGAACACGGCGCTGGCCGAACACAGGCTGGTCCGTACGCGCTTTCCCGTGTTGTCGCGCGCGATCGTTGCCGGTGCGAGCGGGCAGATCCGCAACATGGCGACGGTGGGCGGCAATCTGCTCCAGCGCACCCGCTGCACCTATTTCTACGACGACACGGGAGCGCGCTGCAACAAGCGGGAGCCGGGGCAGGGCTGCGATGCGGTGGATGGTTTCAACCGTATCCATGCCATCCTCGGCGCTTCGCCGGCCTGCGTGGCGACGCATCCCTCGGACATGTGCGTGGCGCTGGCGGCGCTGGATGCCGTGGTTCATCTAGAAGGCGCGAGGGCCAAGCGCACGCTGCCCTTCAACGAGCTGCACCGCCTGCCGGAAGGCCGGCCGGATATCGAAACCCTTCTGGAACCCGGCGAGCTGATTACGGCTGTCGAGCTTCCCGCTCAGCTGATCGCTGCGCATTCGACCTATCGCAAGGTGCGCGACAGCGCGAGCTATGCCTTTGCGCTCGTTTCGGTTGCAGCGGCGCTCGAGGTGGACGGCGGCACGATCCGCGATGTCAGGCTGGCGCTTGGCGGCGTGGCGCA
>DCDI01000172.1 GCA_002316345.1 Phyllobacteriaceae bacterium UBA1059
GGCAATCGCCGGCATCACCGTGCTGGTCGAGAAGCGCCGCAACGGCGCGCTCGAACAGGCACCCGCGTCACCGCGTCAGGGCTTGTCGCGCTTCCTGCGCGGTCCTTGGCCGCTCGTCTGGGGCGCGGTTGCCTTGGTGATCTTCAACTTCGCCACGCTGGCGCTTGCCGGCCGTCCCTGGGGTGTGACCTCGGCCTTCGCGCTATGGGGCGCAAAGGGCGCGCAGGCGATCGGCATCGACCCGACCGCCTGGTCCTATTGGCAGACGCCATCGAATGCGAAGGCGCTGCAGGAAAGCGTGTTTGCCGACATCACCTCCATCATGGACTTCGGCATTATCGCCGGTGCCATGCTGGCTGCGGCACTCGCCGGCAGCTTTGCACCCAGCCTGAAGATCCCGCTGCGTTCGGTTGTTGCCGCCGTGGTCGGTGGGTTGTTGCTCGGCTACGGCGCCCGCATCGCCTATGGCTGCAATATCGGCGCTTATTTCTCCGGCATCATCTCCGGCAGCGTGCATGGTTATCTATGGGCAGTCGCAGCCTTCGCCGGCAACATCCTCGGCGCCCACATGCGGCCTTTCTTCTTCGCCGAGCGTCAGGTGCGCCGCATCGACGGCTAGCGAACCCAAGCCCGCGCGAGGTTCTTGCGCGGGCGGGTCCGCTCGTTCATAAGCCACGCGAATTCCTAGGGCATCCGGTTCCAAGCCGGATGCCGCTCTGTTTGTGGAACAGCGCTCATGTCCTCTTTCAAGCCGCTCGTTTTTTCCGGCGTCCAGCCCACCGGCAATCTGCATCTCGGCAATTATCTCGGCGCGATCCGCAAGTTCGTCGCGCTGCAGAACGAGCATGACTGCATCTATTGCGTGGTCGACATGCATTCGATCACCGCGCAGCTCGTGCATGAAGATCTGGCGTCCCAGACCCGCTCCATCACGGCCGCTTACCTCGCCGCCGGCATCGATCCGACCAAGCACATCGTGTTCAACCAGAGCCGGGTGATGCAGCATGCCGAGCTCGCCTGGATCTTCAACTGCGTGGCGCGCATCGGCTGGATGAACCGCATGACGCAGTTCAAGGACAAGGCCGGCAAGGACCGCGAAAACGCCTCGCTCGGCCTGCTTGCCTACCCCAGCCTGATGGCCGCCGACATCCTGCTTTACCGGGCCACCCATGTGCCGGTGGGCGACGACCAGAAGCAGCATATCGAGTTGACCCGCGACATCGCCATGAAGTTCAACAACGACTTTTCGCATCGCATCGCCGATCTCGGTATCGGCGTGGAGTTGATGATGGGCGAAGAGAAGGTCAACGGCTTCTTCCCTCTGACCGAGCCGATGATCGAGGGACCGGCAACGCGCGTGATGAGCCTGCGCGACGGTTCCAAGAAGATGTCGAAGTCCGACCCGTCGGATCTGTCGCGCATCAACCTGACGGATGATGCCGACACCATCTCCAAGAAGATCCGAAAGGCCCGAACCGACCCGGAAGCACTGCCGAGCGAACTCGCCGGCCTCAAGGACCGCCCGGAAGCCGACAACCTCATCGGCATCTATGCCGCTTTGTCCGATCAAACGCGCGAAGCCGTGATCGCTGAATATGGCGGCCAGCAGTTTTCCGTGTTCAAGCCGGCACTGGCCGATCTGGCGGTGGAAAAGCTTGCCCCGATCGCATCCGAAATGCGCCGCATTCAGGCTGACACGGCTTACGTCGATGCCGTTCTCAAGGATGGTGGCGAGCGTGCCCGCACCATCGCCGAGGGCACGATGAAGCAGGTGCGCCAGATCATCGGCTTCCTGCAGGACTAACAAGCCGGCAAAACGCTATGTCATCACGCTGGTGGAAACAGCGGACGGTGCGGCACAGCCCCGCGTCAATGTCTACAAGGCCGGTAGACTTGTTCCTGGTTCAACCAAGTGGCATTGTCCGCGCTGATTAAAGCTCTGGGGAAAGATCATGGTATCCAGACGATTGAGCCGTGAAACCGGCCATCGCCGTAAGTTCTTGGCGGTGATCGACGAGACACCGGAATGCGAGCGGGCCGTCGCCTACGCCTCGCGTCGCGCCAAATCCACCGGCGGGGTGCTGGTCTTGTTGTTCGTGGTCGAGAATGCCGATTTCCAGCAGTTTCTCGGCGTCGAACAGGTCATGCGCGCGGAAGCAACGGCCAGCGCCAAGCTTACCCTCGACAATTTTGCAACCAAGATCCGTGAAACGCTCGGCATCGAGCCGGAGCTGATCGTGCGTGAGGGTGCTGCCAAGGACGAGATCCTGGCGCAGGTGGAAGAAGATCAGGACATTGCGATCCTGGTTCTCGCCGCAAGCGCAGCCAAGGAGGGACCCGGCCCGTTGGTGATGGCCACCATCGCTAAGGGCGGCGGCTTCCCGATTCCGGTGACCATCGTGCCGCAAACACTGTCCGACCAAGACATGGAGAACCTCGCCTGACCGGGTGACCACGCAGTCCTAGCTCACTTGTAAAGCTGAGTTGCAAGGTCTATTTAGAACCATTCCAAACAGGTTGAGAGCGGAGTTCCGCCATGTTCATTCAGACTGAATCCACGCCGAACCCCGCCACGCTGAAATTTCTGCCGGGTGTCGTGGTGATGGCGGACGGCACCGCCGATTTCCGCGATGCGCCGAGCGCACGCGACGCCTCGCCGCTGGCTGCCCGCTTGTTCGATGTTCCGGGCGTGACCGGCGTGTTCTTCGGCTATGATTTCGTGACCGTCACCAAGGACGGCCAGGACTGGCAGCACATGAAGCCGGCGATCCTCGGCGCGATCATGGAGCATTTCATGGCCGGCCTGCCGGTCATGACGAGCGCGGCCACGACGCAGGCGCGCGAAGATGCCGAAAGCGGCGAAGAATTCTTCGATGCCGCCGATCAGGATATCGTGGTCACCATCAAGGAACTGCTCGACACGCGCGTGCGCCCGGCTGTGGCGCAGGACGGCGGCGATATCACCTTCCGTGGCTACGAGAACGGCACCGTCTTCCTCCACATGAAGGGCGCCTGCGCCGGCTGTCCATCCTCCACCGCCACGCTGAAGCACGGCATCCAGAACCTGCTGCGCCACTTCGTGCCTGAAGTGCAGCAGGTCGAGCAGGTCGTCTGAGCCACGCCGTTTGATTCGAATGGACGTACGGTTGTGCGCCCTTCGAGGCTCGCCATGCTAAAGTGAGCGCTTGGTCCGGTGATGCCGTGCGGGCTCGCACCTCAGGATGAGGACCGTCCCGCTAAGCTTCGAAGTACTTGGTGGGCTCGATCAGCCCGGTTGATCAACCGGCTGCCACGTTGACCACCTAGGCGACAGGCACAATGGTCCTCATCCTTGTATATTGCAATTGGTGCATACTATCGGCGTCGGGTGGTCATGTTAGCTGCCTGATGCGCTGGATAGGTCGTGTCATCCCTGGGCTTACGGCCCGCACCTCAGCATGATCG
>DCDI01000206.1 GCA_002316345.1 Phyllobacteriaceae bacterium UBA1059
CGAGCACGATCAGGCCGAAGCCGCCCAGGCTCGGGCGCGCCAAGGCGAGCGTCGTGACGATCGCGATCGCCATGCCGATCATGCCGTAGATATTGCCCTGCCTGCTGGTGGTGGGATGCGACAGGCCACGCAGCGCCATGATGAACAGGACGCCGGAAACGAGATAAAGGAAGGAAGCGACGTTGATGCTCATGAACTAGCGCTCCTTCTTCTTGTACATCGCCAGCATGCGCTGCGTGACAAGGAAGCCGCCGAAGATGTTCACGGAAGCGAGGATCAAGGCAATGAAGCCGAAGCCGGTCGCCAGACCGGAGGCCGAGATGCCGACCGCCAGAAGCGCACCCACCACGATCACCGATGAGATCGCGTTGGTCACGGCCATCAGCGGCGTGTGCAACGCCGGCGTCACCGACCAGACAACGTAATAGCCGACAAAGATCGCCAGCACGAAGATCGCCAAACGGAACACGAAGGGATCGATCACCCCGCCCGATGCGGCATGAACGGCCTGCGCAACATTGTCGTTGTGCGCGAGCGCCAGATGAAGGTTGGTGATTGCCGCGTCGACGCGATCAAGCGCGTCCTGAACTGCCGTGTTTTCCATCAAGCTGCTCCTTCCGGCTTGCCGGCCTGCTCGCCGTCAACCGCAGCGGCCTCTTCGGGCGCCGCTTCAAGGCCGGGCTCGGTGCTGACCGCTTCTGCAGGTGCGGTCGGCGCAGCCACAGGTGCTGCCGATGCGAAATTGGGGTGAACCACAGCGCCGCCATGGGTCAGCAACGTCGCCTTCACCAACTCGTCGTCCGGATTGACCACGATCGTCTTCGAGGTCTTGTCGACCATCGATTCCAGGAAGGCGTAGAGGTTGCGCGCGTAAAGCAGCGAGGCGGACGCCGCGATGCGACCGGCAACATTGGTGTGGCCAACGATCGTGACGCCGTTTTCAAGCGTGATCACGGCATCCGCCACGGCGCCTTCGACATTGCCGCCGCGTTCAACCGCGAGATCGACGAGGACCGAGCCGGGCTTCATCGCCGCAACCATCGCAGCCGAAACCAGCTTCGGCGCAGGGCGGCCTGGGATCAGCGCCGTCGTGATGACGATGTCCTGCTTGGCAATGTGATCGGCAACAAGCGCTGCCTGCTTGTCCTGATACGCTTTGGACATTTCCTTGGCATAGCCGCCTGCCGTTTCGGCTGCCTTGAACTCTTCATCCTCGACAGCAACGAACTTGGCGCCGAGCGAGGCCACCTGTTCCTTGGCGGCGGGGCGCACATCGGTGGCGGTAACAATGGCGCCCATGCGGCGCGCGGTGGCAATCGCCTGCAAACCTGCAACGCCGGCGCCCATCACGAACACCTTGGCAGCGGGCACGGTGCCGGCCGCCGTCATCATCATCGGAAGGGCGCGGTCGTAAACGGCTGCGGCATCAACCACGGCCTGATAACCGGCAAGATTTGCCTGGCTGGACAGCACGTCCATGACCTGAGCGCGGGTGATGCGCGGCATGAACTCCATGGCGAAAGCAGAGATGCCCGCGGACGCCATGGCCTCGACCTCGGCCTGCTTGCCATAGGGATCCATGGTCGCGATGACCAGCGCGCCCGACTTGTAGCCTCGGATCTCGTCCGCAGAGGGGCGACGAACCTTGAGCACGACGTCAGCGCTTGAAGCATCGGCAACACTGCCGATCGTTGCGCCCATCTTGGTGAATTCGCTGTCGGGGATCCGCGAACGCAGCCCGGCTTCGGCTTCCACCACGACATCGAGCCCAAGCGCCTTCATGCGCTTGACCGTGTCAGGTGAGGCCGCAACACGCGGCTCCGCCGGATCAATCTCTTTTGGAATAAAGACGGTCTGAGCCAACAGCGCGCCCCTTTCGCCGTTGAAGTTTCAGGAAGGAAGCGGCTTCAGCCTAGGCTCAAGCCGTTCAAGCGGAGCGCAGGAAGAAGGTCCCGCCGGCGCAGATGATGGCGAACAGGATGATGGACGAAATAAATCCGCCTCCCATGAAGAAGCCGAAAGCCATCGCGATCATAAGAGCAACAAGCACGAGCGTGCCGTACTTGGTCAGCGCAAGAAAACCTTCATAGGTTTTCTCATGCTCGGAATAATCCATCTCGGCGCCCATTTCGAGCGGCCCGCTTGGCGTCTGATCAGCCATGTTTACCCCCACAAGCAAGATTGTTCTCGCACATAGCGAAACTCCGAGATCAGGGCAATGGCGCACTTGTCGCGGCGGAAGGCCTGATAGGAGATGAGTCTACAGAACGCCTTACCCGCCAAGCTGCGGAAATAGGCCGACCAGTCCGATAATGATCAGGTACAGCGCGACGATATAGTTGAGCAGGCGGGGCATGATCAGGATCAGCACGCCGGCAATCAGCGAAATCAGCGGCGTCAAAGTCAGGGCAGTCAGGGTCATGAGAGTCTCCTAAGGTTCGCTTGGGAACGAACGGTGGCGCCGAAGGTTCAAAGAACCCCGTGCACCCGCGCATGATAGATCAACAGGATCGTCTTGGCGTCGCGAATGCGGCCATCGGCAATCGCGGCCAGGGCGTCATCGAAGCCCATTTCCACGACCTCGATGTCCTCGCCCTCATCTACCAGCCCGCCGCCAAGGCTGGGCCGGGACGCCGGATCATATTCGGCCAGAAACAGATGCAGCCGCTCGGTCACCGCACCGGGGCTGGAAAAGCAGTCCGTGATGCTCTGCGGTTCTCCAATTGCGTACCCGGTTTCTTCGGCGACCTCGTGCCGGATCGCGTCTGCCGGATCGCGGTCATCGAGGAGGCCCGCCGGCACTTCCAGCATCATGCCATCGGCCACGCCATTCAGGTAGGCCGGCAGCCGGAACTGCCGCGTCAGGATGATGCTGCGCCGCTCCTTGTTGTAAAGCAGAATGCCCGCGCCGCTGCCGCGGTCGAACACTTCGCGCTTCTGCTGCTGCCATGTGCCATCGGAACGGCGAACATCGATCGTGTAGTTGCGCAGCGTGTACCAGTTATCCGACAGGACCTGGACATCGCGGATAGCAACGTCGCCCTTCTCGTCGGAGCGAGGCTCAACCAAGGGGTTGTGTTTCGGCGGCTTGGTCACGATCCCTCGCATTCCGGTAACAAAAGCACACCGGGGACTGCCGGCGCTTGAATCAGACGCTCAATGATTCCCCTGCCCGCGTCCACCTGCATCTCATAGGAGATCAGGCGGCTGGCCGGTAATATTTCGCGGTCGGCAGGATCGTCAGCGGCGCCAACTCCCCCGGCCCCGGCCGCGCAAACAACATCCGCCGCTCCGCCGCCGTGGAGCGGAAGAAGGGGAACCGGCGCAGGGTGTTTTCCATGTTCTTGTCGCAACGCGATTCAAACAAGATGCCTTGAACCGTCACGCTGGCATAGTCTCTTGGCTCCGCTATCCGAACCGAATTGAAAATGCGCTGGTAGAATGCCGTATGCTCGTCTCGAACCATCGAGAGGCAGCTGGTCGTATTGAAGTAAGCGGCTCCCGTCACAGCCAATCGCAAGGTAAGATAAGGCAGAGGTCGGTATAACCGGATGAGGGCGGGATCCGCAGCCAAACGGCTAGGATCGATAAAGCTGTCTCCACGCGCAAGTCTTGGACCAAGTGTANNCAAGTACATCACCAAACACGGTCATGGCGGGAGCATATGGCTCTGCCGCATGCAGGTGATGAACACGGATCGTGCTTGCAAGTTGACCATCGATGAAGACACCAAAGCGGTGGCAATTTGGTGCATCATCCAGATCATCCTTCATCGCCTGCATTGGCGATTCAGACACGATGCCGTGTGTGCGATAGGCGCGATATCGAAGCTTATAGATCGCTTCCAGATCCTCGCCGCTGTTACATCGACGGTATTCCACGCGTTCAAGCAGCGTCAGGACGTTTCTTGCAAACCCCTGCGGCTCCTCATCGACCGCACCCACCTGTGCCGTCGCAGCCATTTCCGTAGTCCTCATCAAGCATCCCCATCTGCTTCGGCCATCAGCCGTAAAGCGCGAAACAGATCAGTAAAATCTAAAATACCAAAAGCTGTGTTTACGTTTCGTTAGGGTTAACGATGATAGGAGTTTGAACGATGGTCGGCGACTCGTCGAGCGACAAGGCTGCGTCAGCCTTTTAAATGGCGCTGATTTGACGGGTTTTCCGCAGCTCTTTTCCGAACGGCCACATGGTCGCGGCGATCGTGTTGATTCCCGAGCCGTTCAAAGCGGCTCCGAACAGGAAGCCTTGCAGCAGGTCAGGCTCGACCGTGTCGGAGAGAATGCGCAACTGCTCAAAGGTTTCGACCCCCTCGACCGTGACCTGCAGCCCCAACGACCGGGACAGCCCCACGATCCCCTTCAGCAGGGTCAACGACCTTTCATTACGAGCAAGGTCCATGATGAAGCTGCGGTCGATCTTGATCTTGTCGAGCGGCAGCGTGTGCAGGTAGCTCAAGCTTGAATAGCCAGTGCCGAAATCATCCAAAGCAATCCGGACACCCAGTGCCTTGAGATCCTCAAGATAGTGGCGGCTCTGCGACTTGTCGGCGAGCAGCGCTGTTTCCGTGACCTCGATCTCCAGCCTGCCGGGCTCAAGGCCGGATTGCTCGAGCGCCAGCCTTACATGCTCGACGATGTTGCCGTCCCGGAAATCCTTCGCCGATAGATTGACCGACACGCCTATCTGCTCAGGCCAGGTCAGGCATTCACGGCATGCCATATTCAAAACGAAGATGCTGACATCGGAGATAATGCCGATTTCTTCCGCCAGCGCGATGAAGACTGATGGTGAGATCGGGCCGAGTTCGGGATGGTCCCACCGGCACAGCGCTTCACATCCATCGATGCGCATGGAGTTCAGCCCCACGATTGGCTGATAAACCACCCGCAACTTGCCATTCTCGACGGCACTCCGGAGATCTGCCTTCATGATCTGCCGGTTGCGGAAAGCATCGTCCATGGCGGTTTCGAAGATCCGCCAACCGTTCTTTCCTTGCTCCTTGGCCTTGTAGAGCGCCAGATCCGCCTTCACGAACATGCTGTCGACATCCGTGCGCTGGACAGCGGAAAGAACTGCTCCGGCGCTCACCTGCAGCCGCAGGAGGTGGCCCGCAACATCCACGTCACCCGATACGCGTTCAAAAACCTCGCTCAGCAGAAGGACGAACTCGTCCTGGTCCTTTACCTGATCGAAGAACAAGACGAACTCATCGCCGCCGAAGCGACTGACCTTGATCGTGTCTGAGGCGAAGCTACTGAGCTTGCTCGCCACTGCGTAGATCAAACCATCGCCGATGGGATGGCCGAGCGTGTCGTTGACACTCTTGAAATCGTCGAGGTCGACCACAACCAGACCGCAGAGGCGACTGCGGTCTCCAATCGTCATGTGTTCCGCCACAAGCTCGTGGAAGTAAGCCCGGTTTGGAAGCCCTGTCAGGCTGTCATAGCGGGCCATGAAGCGGATGCGTTCCTCGGCATCAATGCGTGCCGTGACATCCTCGAACGTGATGACCCCAAGATCGTTCGATCCTTCGCGCGCCGAAAATTCGATATGGCGGCCATCAGAGAAACTGACGAGCAACTTGCGATCACGCTGATCGCGCAAAGCGCGCCCAAGCTGGCTTTCAACATAATGACAGTCTTTCGCCTCCATCAGCCCGGCTGCGACACCACGCATCAAAAGGGAATGAAGGGTTCGGCCGATCATCTTTGACGGAGAGCGCATACCGAGCATGTGCGCGGCTTCCGCATTGGCCACGACAATCTGGCCTTGCGCGTTCATCATAGCCAGGCCGTGGGACATCGTGTTCAAGGCACGATCGAAGCGCTGTGCGATCTGCTTGGACGATTTGCCTTCCATGATTGCGGTAAACAGCACGGTGCGAACATGCGTGGCCATCTTGATGGTGATGACCATGAACGGCACGATGAGCAGACCTAGAAGGATGTGATACAGATCGCCGTTCAGCATCAGGCCGGTCGCGATCGGCAGCACGATGGTCAGGGCCAGTATGTTGACCATCTTGCGCGAGCCATAGTTGCGACCAACGATGGTGATCGTCGATCCCATGGCCGTTGCAATCGATGCAAGTTCGCCAAAATCGTCCGGAACAAGGTAGATCGTCGCGAAACAGAAAAGCCCCAGGCAAAACCCCTGGAATGTTCCACATGCGAGATAGATGGCCTCCCATCGGCGCGCTGACGCACCGTCGGTGATACTGCCTTTTCGGTGAAAGTAGACAATGACGCTGGCTCGGATCGCGCCAGCCAGGAACATCAGAGCAGTGAGTGCCAGATAGATCCAGTGCCCTGTCAAGCGGTACACAAGGGATCCCATCAACGCATGACAGCAGGCGCCCATCAGCAGCGTTGACGGATCGTTGAAAAGCGACCGTACAAACCCCGCATAGATGTCGGCTGAAATGTCCTCTGCTTTGCTCTGCATCGCGCCTATGGATCCGCTCCATCACCGGTATCAGGCTGCAATTAAGAAATAACTTATGTCATGTCGTCGACTGGCCAGCCTGCCTGCGTCTTCACGAGCCTCCTTCCTGCTCGGCTGTCATTTGCACCCTCCCTCCGAAACATCATGGTGGAAGCGTCCGATAGCGGAGGTCAAGAGCAGTTGATGCCTACTTCTTATCCCTTCGCCGCACTTTTAAGCCTGCAACAACTCTGCTAGTGCGCGGGATGCTCGTGGAATGCTGGTTGTTGCGCCGTGCATGGGGTCGAGCATACAGTCGGGTCGGCGGGTGGTGGGATGATGCGCCGTCGTGGGAGGAGGTTCTGCATGAAAGCTTTGCTCGCTTTTGCGAGGGCGGTTGATCGCGTCAACGAGATGATCGGCAAGATCTTTGCCTGGGCGATCCTGGCGGCGATCCTGGTCAGCGCCGGCAATGCCATTATTCGCAAGACGTTCAACGTGTCGTCGAATGCCTGGCTCGAACTGCAATGGTATCTGTTCGGCGCAGCCTTCCTTCTGGCCGCTGCCTATACCCTGAAGCAGAACGAGCATATCCGCGTCGACATCGTTTACGGCATGTGGTCGCGCCGCACGCAACACTGGATCGACCTGTTCGGGCATGTGTTCTTTCTCATGCCGTTCGTGCTGCTGATGATCTACTACTTCTGGCCCTACTTCCTCCTATCCTACCGCAATGGCGAGACCTCATCGAGCGCCGGCGGTCTGCTGATCTGGCCGGCCAAGTCGCTGCTTCTGATCGGCTTCGTAATGCTGGGGCTGCAGGGTATTTCCGAAATCATCAAGAAGATCGGCGTGATGCGCGGCTTGATCGAGGATCCCAATCCCTTCGTGTCGGCCCATGAAGCGGCTGAACTCGAAGGTCAGGCCATCGCGGAGGAGATCCGCAAATGATGGCTTTGATCGCCGAGAACATGGCGCCGATCATGTTCGTGTCGCTGATCGTATTCCTGATCCTGGGATACCCGGTCGCCTTCTCGCTTGCCGCCAACGGTTTGCTGTTTTTCGTGATCGGCGTTGAACTGGCGCCGGTGTCCGGCGGCAACATCAACCTGTCCTGGCCGCTGCTTTACGCTCTGCCTGACCGCTTCTGGGGGACGCTTGCCAACGAAACATTGTTGGCGATCCCGTTCTTTACATTCATGGGCATCGTGCTGGAAAAAAGCGGCATGGCCGAGGATCTGCTCGATACGATCGGGCAGCTGTTCGGTCCGATCCGCGGCGGCCTGGCCTATGCGGTGATCCTCGTCGGCGCCCTGCTGGCGGCCACCACGGGCGTTGTCGCGGCATCCGTGATCGCGATGGGCCTGATCTCGCTGCCGATCATGATGCGCTATGGCTATGACCGGCGCCTGTCGTCAGGCGTGATTGCCGCATCCGGCACGCTGGCGCAGATCATCCCGCCGTCGCTCGTTTTGATCGTGCTGGCCGACCAGCTCGGCCGCTCGGTCGGCGACATGTACAAGGGCGCGCTGATCCCCGGCCTCGTTCTGGTCGGTTTGTACATGCTCTACATCCTGATCATGTCGATCGTGCGCCCCAAGTCGATGCCGGCTTTGCCGCTCGAAGCGCGCACGCTCGGCCATGGCGTGACCTCGCTGTTGATCGCCTTGGCTGTTTGCGGCGGCATCAGCTACGGCGCGCATGTGCTGCTTTATCCGAGCCAAGGACCTGACGCCGACATTCTCGGCGGCGTCGTTGGCGTGCTCGTGATCTACGTGTTTGCGATCACCGACAAGGCGATGAACCTCAACATCATGTCGCGCCTGGCGCAGCAGGTGATCATCGTCCTGATCCCACCGTTGGCGCTGGTGTTTCTGGTGCTCGGCACGATCTTCCTCGGCATTGCGACGCCAACCGAAGGCGGCGCGATGGGTGCCGTCGGCGCGCTGATCCTGGCCGCTTTCAAGGGCCGGCTGCGCATGGACGTCATCACCGGTGCGCTGACCTCGACCACGCGCCTGTCCGCCTTCGTGATGTTCATCCTGCTTGGCGCCCGCGTGTTCTCGCTCACCTTCTATGGCGTTAATGGTCATCTGTGGGTGGAACACCTGCTGACCTCCCTGCCGGGCGGTGAAGTGGGCTTCCTGATCGCGGTCAACGCGCTGGTCTTCTTCCTGGCGTTCTTCCTCGACTTCTTCGAGCTCGCTTTCATCATCGTGCCGCTGCTTGCACCGGCTGCCACCGCGATGGGCATCGATCTCATCTGGTTCGGCGTGCTGCTTGGCGTGAACATGCAAACGAGCTTCATGCATCCGCCCTTCGGCTTCGCGCTGTTCTTCCTGCGCTCGGTCGCGGCTCGCGTGCCCTATCTCGACCGTGTCACGGGCAAGAAGATCCAGCCGATCACCACAGGCCAGATCTATTGGGGCGCTGTTCCATTTGTCGGCATCCAGCTCTTGATGGTGGCACTCGTGATCATCTTCCCGGGCATGGTGATGCACTACAAGGGCGACGCGCCCGTGATCGATCCGAACACGATCCAGATCGATATTCCGGGCTTCGGCGATCAGGGCGGCGGCATGCCGAGCTTCGAAGTGCCCTCGCTCGGTGCACCGCCCTCCTTCGACACACCGCCGGCCATCCCCGGCCAGGAAGGGCAGCCGGCACAACCGGCAGCCCCGCCTCCACCCGACCTGTCGCAGCCGCCTTCCTTCAATTGAAGGCGATCGCTTGATCCGAAAACCCCGGCTGCAAAGTCGGGGTTTTTCGTAAGAGGACTAGATGCGTCCTTCGAGGCTCGTGTGCCGCGCCTGGCTCGATGCTCTCGAGCTTGTGCGGGCTCGCACCTCAGCAACC
>DCDI01000075.1:0-643 GCA_002316345.1 Phyllobacteriaceae bacterium UBA1059
ATCTCGCCGTGGCGCCGCCCCTCGGACGTGGTGATGCCGGCATAGCGCAGGCGCTTGCTTGCCTTCATGCGCAGCAGCAGCGGCAGGTGGGCCTCGACGGCCAGCAAATTATGCACCTGCAACAGGTCGAAGCGCGGGATGCGCCACAGCTTGCGCGAAGCCTCGGCCTGGGCCGCGCCGCCGCTTTCGGAGCCGGTCCAGACCTTGTCGGCGGAGAACAGATTCGCGGGATTGCCGAGTCTTGCGAGCGCGTCGCCAATCACCGACTGGGCCGAGCCGTACATGGGCGACGAGTCGATCAGGCGTCCGCCGCCGGCGAAAAAGGCTTTTACCCCCTCGGTGCAGGCGGCGCGCGCCTGGGCGTCGTCGCCGACGTTGAAGGTGATCCAGCTGCCCAGGCCGACCACGGGGAGTTGTTCGCCGGACGACGGGATCGGGCGCGTGAGGATGGGTGACTGCTGCTGCGCCAGCAAGGGTGGAGCGAACGCGCAGCCGCCGGCGGCAAGCATGGCTTGCAGCGAGGCTGTCAGGAGGCGCCTGCGCTCGATGGACGGCAATGACATGGATCGCTCCGGCAAGGATCGGTATGGACCAGCAGAGCCCCCATGTCATCACAGTTCCCCGGCGCGCTCAAGGGGCGCAC
>DCDI01000075.1:733-3294 GCA_002316345.1 Phyllobacteriaceae bacterium UBA1059
AATATAAAAAACACAATCATCGGCGTGTCCGCGCCCCTTACCGATCAAGGCTTTCGCATGGAAACCACTTCTCTCCCACAGTCGTTGATGCTCAGGATACGTTTCAAAGGCAAGTCGCTGGCTGTCCAACCACGCGTGGCGGCGAGCCCGGATTTGCCTGGTCCAGGCATCCTGGCGCCGCGCCAGCGGCAGCTGCTGACGATTGCCGGCAGCCATCCGCACATCACCTTCGCCATGGAAGGCGGCAAGCACGATTCCAGCATGGCGCTGCCGCGCTCACGGTGTGCATTGCAAGGATTGCCGAGTGGCGTGTTTTTTGGTCCGGCGGGCAGCGGNNTGAAGGGAATCGAACCCTCGTATGAAGCTTGGGAAGCTGCCGTTCTACCATTGAACTACACCCGCGTTGCCAGCATTCTACGCGTGTTTGCGGCGCGTTGACAACTTTGCAGGCAGTCAGAACCTCATGTTCTCGGCAATCACCTGGCGGTAGCCCTTCTTGTAGGCCACCTGCAGGATGTCGATGTCGTAGCGCCAGTTCGCTTCCACGATCACCGGGCCATCGTCGGTAATCGCCACGTCCCAGCCCACCGTGTACAGACTGTCGATCGAGTGGTGGGCGCGGGTCACCAGTTCCACCACGTCCTGCCAGTAAGGCAGCTTCAGGCCGACGATGGTCTTACCAGTGCGCGGGTGAGCCAGTACGTCGGTCATCTTCGGCCAGGTGCGCGAGATCGAGCAGCGCACGCCGATCAGTTCGCCCGTCTCGGAATCGATGGCGCCGACCAGGTTGCCGCTCGATCCATGCGTGAAATTGTCGGTCTCGCCGTCGCCGACGATGATGCGCAGGCAGGAACCGATCACCTTGATCTCGCTTCCCTTCCTCACCGTGACGATGCGCACCGTCGACAGGCCCCTGGCCTGCGTGATGTTGCGGATGGTCTGGTGATTCACCATCTTCGGCTGCACGATCAACGCCCGCGTGAACTGGAGCGCGGCCTGGCAGTGCTTTAAAAAGTCCTCGAACGAGCCGCTGCGGCCCGACCAGTGCAAGATATTGCCCTCGACGCGCAGCGAGAAGGTACCGTTCCCGTGCGAACCCCCGCTCGGCTTGAAGAAGTAGTCGCCCGGCACCAGCACGCGCGCCAGTTCCTCGGCCGAGTTCAGGTGCGGGATGATGCCGCCCTGCGAAGGCTGGCTGGTGACCAGCGCCAGGATCGGGATGGTGCGGATGCCGTGTGCATGGCAGTGTTCGAAGAAGCGCGACTTGTCGTCCGCGATCAGGCGCGCTTCCTTGGAGGTGATGGCCGCGTACTTGGCTTTGAGCGGCTCGTTGATCAGGTAATCGGACCAGGCGTGCTTTGGCGTGCTGGCCAGGCGGTACAGCGAAAAATCCTTGGCGCCGATGCCGTAGGCCGAGCGCGCATACAGCGGTCCCCAGATCAGGTGCACGTCCGATAGTTTGCGGATCGAAGACAACGCGTACATTTCAGCGCGCGCGTAATTCGAAATCGTCTCGGCGACGCGGGATAACTTCATGCTCTGGCCTTTTACACTGATGTTGTTCTGTGGGTGCGCTGGCTTCAATTGTTACAAAACCATGTCGCAACGACAGCGATCATATCGCAATAGCAATAATTTCAGTGCACGGTAGGCGTGCGCGCGGCTGGCAGGCCGCACTGGCCCGCCCTGCCCCGCCTTCTTCTTGTGAAGCCGCTCAGTTCGGCTTCTCGACCGTATAGCCTTTTGCCTTCAATTTCGCCAGCGCGCCTTGCGGCGACAGGATTTCCTTCATGCTTAGCACAGTAAAGGTACTGGCGTTGGTCTCCAGCGCTTTCTCGGCAGCCGCCATCCAGTTGTCCATGGTGCGTTGCTTATTCGTGAGAATTTCCGGCTGCAGTTTGACAATGGCACTGCTCAGGAAGGCATTGGTGCAAGCGGTTTCGCGCTCGTCGAAACTGAGTTTTTCGATGGCGTCGAGTTCGCCAATGGCCCAGGCATTCGCACGTACGCGAATGGCCTGGATGTCGGTGTTCAGGCTGTTCATGGTCGCGGTCAGGCAAGGCACGTCTTCCATGACGGTCTTCTTGAACTCGCGCACGGTCTTCACCGGCTCCTTGATCTCTGTGGTCACTGCTGTCGCGGTGTACTTGATGTTGTGCTTCTTGGCCAGCTTGCCCAGCACCTCGCGCGGGTCCGTTCCTCGCGCCAGGCCGGCCTCGGCCATTGCACGGCGATACAGTTCCTGCGCTACGAACACGGGACGCTCGCGCTCGATATCGTCGTCGTTGCCAAAGTATTTCTGTTTCAACGGCACCCAGCGCGCGTACTGCTCGGGCGGTAGCACATCCTTGAGCGTGACGCCGTCTGGATTCTTCTTGATGCCTACCAGGAAGGGCAAGGCAGTCACGCCGCCCCAGCCCACGCCCACACTCGTGCCAGGTGCAGCCACGTACTCCTGTGACTGCGCAATCTTGCGCTCGGCATCCTTCGAGCGCCATTCGATGGTCTTGGGCAGCGCGTCGTAGGCTCCGAATACCCACATCACATGGTCGCCCTTCGAT
>DCDI01000101.1:0-271 GCA_002316345.1 Phyllobacteriaceae bacterium UBA1059
GATCAATCCCCCACCGGCGGGACGCTCCATGTTCAGGCTGTACATGTACCCCGGCAGCAGCAAATCGCAGACATCGGCGAACCACGCCGTGTGATCCTCGTCGCGCCCCAGCGCCTGCGCCAGGCCTTGCGGGTCGAACTTGGCCAGCGCATGGATCAATTCCTCGGTCGTTGCGCCGGGCGAATCGCCCCAGCCCAGCACCGGATTGTTGTTGTACTCGGCGCCCGAGCCATACCAGCCTTCGCGCCAGGTGCGCTGCATCCAGGTGCGC
>DCDI01000101.1:455-2644 GCA_002316345.1 Phyllobacteriaceae bacterium UBA1059
TGACGTGGGTGATCACGCCATACCCGCGATGACGGTGAAAAATAACGGTTCCTGGTGCAACGGCTTTCATGTTCTATCGTAGGCAAGTGCCTGGAAAAAAGAGGAGTCTACTCATCCGATCCGGCTGATTCTAGCGCAGTCACATATGGATACACTACGGTTTGCGGCTATCATTACCCACCTTTTTTCACTGCCTTTACAAACCGATATGACTTTGCGCCTCATCGCCACCGGCGGCACCTTCGACAAACATTACAATGAACTGAACGGTGTGCTCGGCTTTGCCGACAGCCACCTGCCGGCAGTCATCGCCCGTGCCCGCATGACGATTTCGGTCGAGCTCGAAGTGCTGCCCCTGCTCGATTCGCTCGACATGGGAGACGAAGACCGCGCCCGCGTGCTGGCCTCGTGCCAGGCCTCGCCTGAAAAAGCCATCGTCATCGTCCACGGCACCGACACCATGCGCGAAACCGCCGGCGTGCTCGGCGCTGCCCCCCTCGGCAAGACCATCGTGCTGACCGGCGCCATGATTCCCTACGAAATCGCCAACTCCGACGCCCTCTTCAACCTCGGCTTTGCCTGCGCCGCGGCGCAAACCCTGCCGGCCGGCGTCTACGTGGCGATGAATGGCCAGGTGTTTGCCTGGGACAACGTGACGAAAAACCGCGCCGCCGGCGTGTTTCAGCCGCTGTAGAGGCTGCGTTTTTCCGCAGGGCAGCCGCGCGCTGCCCCCTGGAGGAACTTCCTATACTTTTCTCTCAATGTGTCCCAGAGAGGAGAGTTTCCCATGTCAGACCGTCCCATCCTGACCACGCGCCAGGGCCATCCCGTGCGCGACAACCAGTCGCTGCGCTCCGTCGGTGAGCGCGGCCCGGCTACGCTCGAGAACTACCAGTTCATCGAAAAGATCACCCACTTCGACCGCGAACGCATCCCCGAACGCGTGGTCCATGCGCGCGGCACCGGCGCCCACGGCTATTTCGAGGCCTATGGCAAGATCGGCGACGAACCCGCCTCCAAGTACACGCGCGCCAAGGTACTCACCGAAGTCGGCGTCCAGACGCCAACCTTCGTGCGCTTCTCGACAGTGATTGGCGGCAAGGAATCTCCGGAAACGGCCCGCGACCCGCGCGGCTTTGCGGTGAAACTGAAAACCGTCGAGGGCAACTGGGACCTGGTCGGCAACAACCTGAAGGTCTTCTTCATCCGCGACGCAATCAAGTTCCCGGACATGATCCACGCCTTCAAGCCGGACCCGGTGACCAACCAGCAGGAACCGTGGCGTTTCTACGATTTCATTGCGAACCACCCGGAATCGCTGCACATGGTTACATGGGTCAAGAGCCCATGGGGCATCCCTGCCAACTACCGCGAGATGGAAGGTTCCGGCGTCAACACCTACAAGCTGGTGAACGACGAAGGCGTGGCCCACCTGGTCCGCTTCCACTGGCAACCGCGCCAGGGCGTGCGCAATCTCACCACGCAACAGGCGTCCGAGATCCAGGCCCACGACACCAGCCACGCCACGCGCGACCTCTACCAGGCAATCGAACGCGGCGACTATCCGGAATGGGAATTCTGTATCCAGATCATGGCCGACGGCGAGCATCCCGAGCTCGACTTCGACCCGCTGGACGACACCAAGCGCTGGCCGGAAGACCAGTTCCCGCTGCTGCCGGCGGGCCGCATGGTGCTCGATAAAAACCCGGACAACGTCTTCGCGGAAACCGAGCAATCGGCCTTCGGTACTGGCGTGCTGGTCGACGGCATCGATTTTTCCGACGACAAGATGCTGCAGGGCCGCACCCTGTCGTACTCGGACACCCAGCGCTACCGCGTCGGTCCCAACTACCTGCAATTGCCGATCAACGCACCGCAGGAACGAGCGCGCGCCAAGACCAACCAGCGCGACGGCCAGATGGCGTATTACGTCGACGATGGCGGCGAGAGCAAGCACATCAACTACGAGCCGAGCCTGATGGGCGGGCTGCAGGAAGCACCGCAACCGCAGCGCGACTACCATCAATACGTGGAAGGCCACCTCGGCCGTTACCAGACCACCTCGACCGCGGCCGACTACAAGCAGGCCGGCGACCGCTACCGCACCTTCGAGGACTGGGAGCGCGACGACCTGGTCAACAACGTCGGCGGCGACCTGAAGCAGTGCCCGGAAGTGATCCAGCTGCGCA
>DCDI01000101.1:2746-2971 GCA_002316345.1 Phyllobacteriaceae bacterium UBA1059
TCGACCTGGAAAAGGCCAAGGCCCTGCCGCCGCTGCCGGGCAAGCCGGCGCCGCACGAGAATCGCCAGGGTGCGACCTATACCGACGGCAAAGCGGAAGAGCCGGCGACCAGCGAGGAAGTCGGCGCGAAGTAACAAAGCAAAACGGACCCGTCACAGGGTCCGTTATTTATCACCACCGCAGGTCGATCGTCAGCATGGTGGTTTGCGTAGGGTGGACGGGTCC
>DCDI01000102.1 GCA_002316345.1 Phyllobacteriaceae bacterium UBA1059
GCCCGACGAGAGTCAACACGCTCATGAAAGAAAAATGACGGTTTGAAGTTTCCCTAATGGAAGTCGCAGCGGAAGGTTCCACACGACCGCTCGGTATTCGGTCCCCTCTCACGCTTGTGCCGCTTGCTTAATGAGCGGCAGCCGCATTGCAGCCTAAAAGCGCTGGGATGATGCAGGCAGAGGCGTTGGGTATGCGCTCTATATAGAGAGGCGCCATACGCTCGCGGCATACACAGCCAGCTTCGTCCCATTCGGTTCGCTTCGTTGACTTGCGAACGTCGGGCAGGCAAAGGTTGCCGCGTTGAGCCGAAGGCCGCAGACTGGGGAAGATCTTTCAACCACCGATGCAGGATGTCGACGCGACCATAGCCGCCGCCTTGGGCAATGAACCACCTCTGGATGGAGACGGCCGTAGTGGTCCGCCCGACCGGCGTGAGGTTTCAGCCCGTTGGTTGTCCGGCACGTTCCTGACTGGCGTGACGTCGAGCGTCCTGATGGGTGTTGCCCTGTTTGCCGCGCTCGATGGACGCGAGCAGCTGGCGACCCCCCCGGAAGTAGCCACCCTTTCTCTTGCCGGCTCTCCACCCGATCAATCCGGCGAAGCAGCCAAGCGCGATCGCATCGCGCCACCCCGTGCCATTACGCGTCAGTCCGATCGTCAGCGGATGGAAGTGTCGACGGTGACGAAGCAGGGCGACAGCGATGTCGTCCGCATGGTGCCCTTCATGCATCTGGCCATGAGCCTTGCGGATCGTCCGGCGACCAACAAGCCCTACCCCAAATTCGATCCGCTGGACGTCTTTGCTGAAGACGCATCCGTGCAGACTGCCAATACCGGGCTGATCTACGGCGCCAAGGTGGAAAGCGAAGTCACGTTGAAGACGGCGGACTTCCCCCTGGAAACGGCGGCCTTCGACGAGAAGAGTGAATTGTCTGCCGACGAAGTCGAGGATGTGGTGCGCACCACCGGTGTCATCCTTCCCGATGGCGGCGTTCAAGTCGCTTCCCTGCACTATGTTGCTGAAGAGCGCTTTGGCGACGCGGTTGATGCGCAAACACTGAGCACTTACGGCGTGCGCATCGTGCCGGAAAATATGTCGGTTTCCACCCGCGCAGGAAGCGACGCGACAAAGGACTATGCGGAAGAGATCTTGCCCATCAAGGCCGATCAGCCTTTCGACACGGCGTTTGCAGGCTCCGGCTATGAAGGCGACGAAACCCGACGCATGGCACTCGCCCTTTCTACACTGACCGGCCAGGACGTGCTCAAGGCCGGATCGGTCCTGCGCATCGGCCTGGAAGTGGTGGGGGATCGCGGTACGATGCTGCGCTGCAGCCTCTATGAGAAGGGCGAGCATATCCTGACCGTCGCGCTTAACGATCGCGGCCAGTTCGTACAGGGCGATGCGCCCGAACCAAGCCCGCTTGTTGCCAGCGCCTTCGGCGAGAACCTGCCGCTGCCGACACGCGGCGACCTGCCGACGATCTATGACGCGGTGAACCGGACAGCTTTGTCGTACGGACTGTCGCGTTCCATGACCAAGCAGTTGGTGAAGCTGCTGGCTTCGGATGTCGATTACCAGGCAGCGATCGGGCCGAAGGATCGGTTGGATGTGTTTTTCTCGCAGCCAGACGAGAACAACAACAGCACGGATGAATCCGAGCTGCTTTATGTCAGTGCCAACTTTGGCGACATGAAGCGGGTTTATTATCGCTTCCAGATGGAAGACGGTTCGATCGACTACTTCGATCAGGACGGCAAGAGCTCGCGCCAGTTCCTGCTTCGCAACCCCGTGCCGAACGGTCGCTTCACCTCTGGCTTCGGTGGACGCAAGCACCCGATCCTCGGTTATGTCCGCATCCACAGCGGCGTGGACTGGGCTGCACCCAGGGGAACCCCGATCATTGCTGCGGGCAATGGTGTGGTGGAGTCGGCGGAGCGGAGTTCGTCCTTCGGCAACCAGACGATCATTCGCCATGCCAACGGCTATGAGACCTCGTATAACCACCAGAACGCCTTTGCGCCCGGTGTGGTGAAGGGGGCAAAGGTTCGGCAGGGTCAGGTGATCGGCTACATCGGGACCACCGGTCTTTCGACCGGGCCGCACCTGCATTACGAACTGATCGTCAACGGCACCAAGGTCGATCCGATGCGCGTTCGTTTGCCGGACAGTCGCGTGCTGAAGGGTGAAGAGCTTGCGGAGTTCCGCAGGGAGCGCGACCGGATCGATGCGTTCTTGGCCGATGAAGCGCAGAAGGGTCTGACGCTGGCCAGCCGCGAAGTGTCGATCAACTGATCCAGGCTCTGTCCGCCTGCTGAACCATCTTCCCCGGAAATGAAAACGCCCGCGACGCTTTCCTCAGCATCGCGGGCGTTTCCGTATTTAAGCGCGTCTCAGTCCAGGAACTGGACGAACACGCCGGGCTTGACGATCTTGGCGAGCTCGGCGGCATCCCAGTTGGTCAGGCGCACGCAGCCATGACTTTCCGTCTTACCGATCTTCGAGGGTTCCGGCGTGCCGTGGATGCCGTAGGTCGGCTTGTCCAAGGCGATCCAGATCGAGCCGACGGGGCCATTGGGGCCGGGCGGAATGCGCAGGACCTTGTCGTTCTGGCCCTGCTGGAAATTGAGCTTGGGGTTGTAGGTATATTCCGGGTCGAACGCGATGCGCTTGACCTGATGCGTGCCGCTTGGCGAAGGCGTGTCGCCCGAGCCGATCGTGGTCGGATAAGCGGCAACCAGATTGCCCGCCGCATCATAGGCGCGAACCTGCTTGCGCGCCTTGTCGGCCACGATGCGGTCGACCTGCGCGGTTACGTTCTGGCCGATATTCGTCACGCGAATGATCGTGCCGGCGCGATTGAAGTTGGCTTCCGGATTCAGCGCTTTCAAATAGTTTTCGTCCATATGGAAGCGCTCGCCGAACATCTCGGTGACCGACGTGTAGCTGAGATGGTCGAGCTTGGCCTTTTCGCTGTAATCCTCAGGCACGGAGGCGACCATGGGTGCAGCCACGTCTTCCGGCGTGATCGTATATTCGATGAAGGCCGGGCCGCCGGTTGCAGCGAGCGCCGCGTCGAGTGCGGCCGAATTGCCGATCGGCAGCGTTTCGCCGGTCAGTTCCTCATAGGCCAGCAAGGCCTTCCGCACATTGCCGCCATCATGCCCATCGATCACGCCAGGCGACGCGCCACCGCGATCAAGCAGCACCTGCAGCTTGGCCATGTCTTCGCTGGCTTTCGGCGACAGGCGGGGCGTGCTCGGTACAGCCTGCTGGACGGGCTCGCTCGGCGTGGTAGAGCCGGTTGTCGCCGGCGGCGGTTCGGTGAAGCCGTTGTCGAGCGGCTGGCGCTCGATGGTGCGGCCGGCATAGGTCGCATCTTCTTCGCGCGTCAGCGGATAGGGTTCGCCGCTGTCACCCGGCTCGGGAATATAGTCCGGACTGTCGCGCAGCGATCCTCCGCGGCCATAAAGGTCATCATCCGTGCGATCATTATAGCGCGGCCGCTGCATGGAACGGCGCTCGCGTTGCAACGGCGCTTCGTTGCGCGCGGTCGGCTCTTCAACACCGATGACCTGGCCCGAGCGCGTGTCGAACAAGACGCGCCGGCCATATTCGTCGTAGAAGACCTGGATGTCGCCGTTTTGCGCAAGCTGCACATTGCCGCCGCGCGAGCCCTGCGTGACAGCGGCGTCATCGCGCATGCCAACGGCGCCCGCAGGCACCAGGCCGGAAACGGTTGCGAGAAGAACAAGCGGAATCAAGCGGCGAAGCATGTTTTTAAAACCTCTGACGTTGCGCTGATCTCGCCATGCTTGTGGTAAACGAAGTGTTAGCGCCACGGTTGCGTGATCCTGTTTTGATGTATCGCGCATGAACCGGGCATGAAAATGGCGTGAGAACTGGCGCTTTCGGGGCAAAGCATCACTTCCGCGTTGGCTCCAGCACGCGATTGCCTTAAGCGGGCCCAAAGCAATTGTCCGGAACCCATCATGACCGACCTTCCCGATCGTTTGAGCATCGACCCAGACAGCAAGTACTACGACGAAACGTTGATCGAGCGCGGCGTCGGCATCCGCTTCAACGGCGCGGAAAAAACCAATGTCGAGGAATATTGCGTANNGAAGGCTGGGTGACGGTCCAGGCCGGCAAGGCGCTGGACCGCAAGGGTAAGCCGCTGACCATGAAGCTGAAGGGCAAGGTCGAGCCTTATCTGCGCGACGAGGCCTGACCCTTCTCCTGTCTTGTCGGTCCGGTTAAGTCAGCCCACCAGCGCTCGAACCAAGCAAGGTGGCTGAACAAAGTCAGCTGAATTGCCAGCTTCAGTGTTTCATCCGACAGGCCGGCACCGCAATCAAGAGGCGTGCCGGCTTTGAATCGCAGCTGACAGCTGCGGGCCGCGCGGCAACCACGGCGGGGACAGCGCTCCGAAGCCCCCTGCTCATCCAAGGCGAAGCGCAAAGCATCCTGCCACAAACGCGGGTCGATCTCTTCGTGAAAGAAGTCGCCGGCCTGGTTGATGAGCTTGATTGCTTCGGCGTTCCAGGCCACCCAGGCCTGTTCGTTTGTTTCGGCACTTTGCTTTTGCATGACGATCTCCGGTTCATAAGTCGGGCGCGGGCACGGGTTCTCACCTTCCCGCCTCGTCGAGAGTCGGGAAGCGGACGCAAAGCACCGCGCCTTGATTGATTTTTGATACGGCGCGGATGGTTCGCGTCCGTCGGTGCGCTTGCCGCGAAACCGGTGGTCTGTTTCCGCACGTGCCCTCCCCCTGGGAGGGATGCGGAACCAGCACTGAACCGGTCCGTGGCCTGGGTTTGTGGGGGACTGATTACCCCCAAATCGGGCTACCGGAGCCCAACCAACCCAGACACCGCCGCCCTCCCCTGATCCCCGGTGCGCACCAGAGTTCCCGACAAGGGCGATGGGTGGAGAATAGGAGGGACGAGTGGGGGCGTGGATAAGTTTTTTATCAAAGCGCAGAGTTGAAGGATTTGGCGCAGATCCTCTCCCTCACATCGTGGGGGAGAGGGGGCACGACGCTGCCGTGACGGTGAGAGGGAACAGCTCTGAGTTCGGCGAGTGCAGCGGCGGCGGCGAGGTCGCTCCCCCTCACCGGCCTGCCGGCCACCTCTCCCCCACTTTGTAGGGGAGAGGAAGGAAGTGGGGAGGTTGGTGGCTCATTTGCAACGCTTAGGCTGCAGTTACCTTTGCAGGTGACGCGCCCTCCTCGCCCCCGGAACGGGGGAGAGGTGGCCCGTCAGGGTCGGTGAGGGGGATAGCGCTGAGTTCGCGGATGTTTGGAAGTTGAAAGGGCTACCTCTCAACAATCAATTCAGACCATCCCTCCCGAGCTTGCATGAAGGAGAGAAGCAGCGAGAATATGGGATAAGTCTCGCTGGAGCCAGCACACATGGATGAGCATCCGCAAAATCGCAGCCGGCGTAAGGCAGGGACAACGGAACGTGCACGACTGCTTCGGAAAGGCGACAATCACGCTGAACGGCGTTTGTGGAGCGAGTTGAAAAACCGTCAGCTTGGCGGCCATAAGTTTGTGCGGCAACATCCGATCGGACCATATTTCGCTGACTTTGCTTGTCGTGAAAGGCGACTGGTCGTTGAGTTGGATGGCAGTCAGCATGCAGAGTCAGATTATGATCGACGCCGAGATGCGTTCATGTGCGCGGAAGGCTGGTCGGTACTGAGGTTCTGGAGCCATGAAGCGCTGAAGGAAACGCAGAGTATTTGCGAAACAATATTCGCCGCGCTGGATGGGCGTTTGCAAGACGAAATGGTCGCGGTCGATGTGCGTTTTTTGTTACGAAGGAAGGAAGAGCTTCGTAAGGGTGATTAGTCTTCGGCCAGGAACATGAAGCCGTTGCTCGGCGGGAAGGTGCTCCCCCTAACCGGCCTGCCGGCCACCTCTCCCCCACTTTGNNAGCCCCCGGAAAAGGGGAGAGGTGGCACGGCAAAGTCGTGACGGTAAGGGGGATGGCGCTGAACTTTCAGGCAACTCAGATGAAGACAGAGCTATTGTTCTGCATGTTTCTATGCGGCCATCTTCCCCGCCCCCGGCCATCCCGCCAAGGTCTGATCCACCACCTTATCCAGCCCCTCGCGTGACACGCCAGATTTTGCCTGCACGGCGATCCCATGGATCACAGCCATGAGGTAGGTCGCCATGCCGGCGCAGTCGGCTGTGTCGGGCAAGTCTCCGGCGGCTTGGAACTCTTCGAGTCGCTGCCGCAAACGAGTCTCGCCGCTGGCGCGGAACTCTACGAGCAGCCTGTAGATGGGCTCTGACGCTTCGGAGCAGGTCAATGCGCCGTTCACGCCCAGGCATCCCAAATTCTCGGGATAACGGGTGGTGAGTTCGACCACGCCGCGCAGCATATGCTCGGCCATGGCGCGTGAACTCGGCTGGTCGGAGGCCTCGGTCATGTAGGTCAGGTATTGATCGGCATAGCGCTCGAGCGCGCGCCGAAACAGCTCTTCCTTGTTGCCGAAGGCGCTGTAGAGGCCGGGGCGCTTGACGCCGGTGGCCGCCGTCAGGTCGTCATAGGACGCGCCTTCATAACCGCGGCGCCAGAAAACGCGCACGACGGCATCAAGCGCTTCATCGACATCGAACTCGCGATGGCGGCCCATGGAACCAGTCTCCAATTTGATACCGGTCATTACTAAATGACTGGACGCGCTTTGTCCAATTTGATACCGATCGTTATTGTAACGGTTGTTATTTTATCGGAGAAGTGTTTCATGACCAAGACATTGCAGGGAAAGGTTGCCCTGATTACCGGCGGCTCGCGCGGACTGGGCGCGGCACCCGCCCGCCATTTCGCCGATCTGGGCGCCGACATCGCCATCAGTTACGTGTCGTCGCGTGAAAAAGCCGAGGCAGTCGTCGCCGAGTTGCGGGCAAAAGGCGTCAAGGCGGTCGCGATCCAGAGCGATCAGGGCGATCCGACGGCGGCTCCGGCCTTGATCGAGGCGGTGATCGGCGCCTTCAACAAGCTCGATATTTTCGTCAGCAACGCGGCGATCGCCGTTCAGGGAAAGCGCATCGATGATCCGAGCGCCGATATCGCCGAGTTGGACCGGCAGTGGCGGGTGAATGTGCTCGGCGTGGTGGCGACGACACGTGCGGCCTCGCAAAAGCTCAGCGATGGCGGGCGTATCATCCTGATCGGCTCCGGGCTTGGCACGCGCGTCGCCTTCCCCTTCGTGACGGAGTATTCGGCGACAAAGGCTGCGGTCCTGGGTTTTGCACACGGTGCCGCCCGCGATCTTGGACCGCGCAACATCACCGTCAATGTGGTGCAGCCCGGCGTGATGATGACCGACATGGGCCATGCCTCCGCCGGCGTGCTGCCGTCCTTCCCGCCCGGCCTCATGGCGATCGAGCGCGTCGGCACGGTGGAAGAAGTGGCCGCCGGCATCGCCTATCTGGCCGGTCCGGATGCCAGCTATGTGACGGGCACGGTGCTCGACATCAGCGGCGGTTATCAGGTCTGACCGACATCGCTTAAAAGAAATGCCCCGCCATGTGACGGGGCATTTTTGTTTTGGGAGGCTTAAGCAGCGACCTTTTCGCCGTTTTCTTCCGTTTTCGAGCCGGTGACATAAAACGTCAGCCGGTCCGAACCAGCGCTTACCTTGACTCGGCTGCCATCGGGAATGTCGCCCATCAGGATCTTTTCGGCGAGCGGATCCTGCAGCTCCTTCTGGATCACGCGCTTAAGCGGACGCGCGCCATAAGCGGGATCGTAGCCCTTGTTGGCGAGCCAGTCGCGGGCTTCCGTGTCCAGGTCGATCGTGATCTTGCGATCGGCGAGCAGCTTGTGCAGGCGCTCCAACTGGATTTCGACGATGCGGCCCATGTCCTGACGGCGCAGGCGGTGGAACAGGATGACCTCATCAATACGGTTGAGGAACTCCGGCCGGAACGAGCCGCGCACCACCGACATGACCTGCTCACGCGCGGCATCCGCCTGCTGATCCTCGCCGAGATTGACGAGGAACTCGGCGCCGAGATTGGAGGTCATCACGATCAGCGTGTTGCGGAAGTCGACCGTGCGGCCCTGACCGTCGGTCAGGCGACCGTCATCGAGCACCTGAAGCAGCACGTTGAAGACGTCCGGATGGGCCTTTTCAATCTCATCGAACAGGATCACCTGATAAGGACGCCGGCGCACGGCTTCGGTCAGCGCGCCGCCTTCTTCATAGCCGACATAGCCGGGAGGCGCGCCGATCAGGCGGGCAACCGAGTGCTTCTCCATATATTCCGACATGTCGATGCGCACCATCGCGGTCTCATCGGCAAACAGGAAGTTGGCCAGCGCCTTGGTGAGCTCGGTCTTGCCGACGCCCGTGGGGCCGAGGAACATGAAGGAGCCGATCGGCCGGTTGGGGTCCTGCAAGCCTGCGCGGGCGCGGCGAACGGCTTTCGACACGGCCTGAACCGCCTCGCCCTGGCCGACGACGCGCTTGCCGATCTCGTCTTCCATGCGCAGCAGCTTTTCGCGCTCGCCTTCCAGCATCTTGTCGACGGGAATGCCGGTCCAGCGCGACACGATGTGGGCAACGTGATCGGGCGTGACGGTTTCTTCCACCATCGAGCCGCGATTTTCCACCGCTTCAGAGTCTACCAGCTGCTTTTCGAGCTGCGGGATCTGGCCGTAAGCGAGTTCGCCGGCGCGCTGGAATTCACCCTTGCGCTGGGCAATGGCGAGTTCGTTGCGCGCTTCATCGAGCTGGCGCTTGAGGTCGGCAGCAAGGCCGAGTTTCTGCTTTTCGGCCTGCCACTTGGAGGTCAGTTCGGCGGAATCTTCTTCCAGCGAAGCGAGGTCGCTTTCCAGCCGCTCGAGGCGATCCCTCGAGGCGGCGTCCTTCTCGACCTTCAGCGCTTCACGCTCGATCTTGAGCTGCATGATGCGGCGATCGATCTCGTCCAGCGCTTCCGGCTTGGAATCGACCTGCATACGCAGGCGCGACGCAGCCTCATCGACGAGGTCGATCGCCTTGTCGGGCAGGAAGCGGTCGGTGATGTAGCGGTTCGACAGGGTCGCGGCGGAGACCAGCGCGGAATCCGAGATGCGGACCTTATGGTGCTGTTCGTATTTTTCCTTCAGGCCGCGCAGGATCGAGATCGTGTCCTCGACGGTGGGTTCACCGACAAACACGGCCTGGAAGCGGCGGGCGAGCGCCGGGTCCTTCTCGACATGCTTGCGATATTCGTCGAGCGTGGTTGCGCCGACGCAGTGCAACTCGCCGCGTGCGAGGGCTGGCTTAAGCAAATTGGACGCATCCATCGCGCCTTCCGACTTGCCGGCGCCGACCAGCGTGTGCATTTCATCGATGAAGAGGATGATGTCGCCATTGGCCGAAGTCACCTCGGACAACACGCTTTTCAGGCGCTCCTCGAACTCGCCGCGATATTTCGCGCCCGCGATCAGCGACCCCATGTCGAGCGCCATCAGCTGCTTGTCGCGCAGGCTCTCCGGGACGTCGCCGTTGACGATGCGCAGCGCGAGGCCTTCGGCGATGGCGGTCTTGCCGACGCCGGGCTCACCGATCAGCACGGGATTGTTCTTGGTGCGGCGCGACAGAACCTGGATGGTCCGGCGAATTTCGTCGTCACGGCCAATCACCGGATCGAGCTTGCCTTCGCGCGCATCCTTGGTCAGGTCGCGGGCGTACTTCTTCAGCGCATCATAGCCCTGCTCGGCCGAAGCGGAGTCAGCTGTGCGGCCCTTGCGCAGGTCGTTGATGACGGCATTGAGCGCGGCGGGCGTAACGCCAGCCTTGGCGAGGATGTCAGCGGTCTTGGCGGATTTTTCCACGGCAAGCGCGGTCAACAGGCGCTCGACGGTGACGAAGCTGTCGCCGGCCTTCTTGGCGATGTCTTCGGCGGTGGTGAAGATCTTGGCGAGCGGCTGAGCGAGGTAAAGCTGGCCGTTGCCGCCTTCCACCTTCGGCACTGCTTCGAGTGCGGCTTCCACGCCCAGCTGGACGTCCTTGGGACGGCCGCCGGCACGTTCGATCAGGTTGGCGGCAAGGCCTTCCTCGTCGTCGACCAGAACCTTTAGCAGGTGTTCGGGCGTGAATTGCTGGTGGTTGCGCGACAGCGCCATGGTCTGCGCGGACTGGATGAAGCCGCGCACGCGTTCGGAATACTTCTCGATGTTCATATCAGGTCCCTTCCCCAAACCGGCCCGCTTTGCGGCACCGGTCAAGTGTCAGATGACGGGTCTCCAATCCGGCAGACCCTGTTCAAGGAGCATATGGGGGTACGAAGAAGGCGGCTCAAGAACGCCTGAAACGAAAAATGGCGGAGCTTTCACCCCGCCATTTCCTTGATCCATAAGTGGCCAGATTTTAGCTGGCAGCTTCCACCGGCTGGTCGTCGTTTGCGCCAGCTTCAACAGCTTCGCCTTTCGGCACGCGCGGCTTGCGCGGCTTACGAACCTTACGGACCGGCTGTTCTTCGCCATCAACTGAAACAGCCTCGATAGTCGGCGCGGCTTCAGCCGAAGGGCTTTCAACCTGCGGAGCCTGCGGCAAACCCGGCACCTGAGAAGCGGCTTCGGACGCGACCGGCTGGGGTGCTACGGGTGCCGGTGCGGCCGGCTGTTCGACGCTGACGGGTGCCGTATCCTGCGCATCCTGCTGGCTTTGAACGGCCTGCACGTTGCCATGCGCAACTTCCGCCGGAACGCCTTCGATCACCGGCTGCGGGCCCGAACCGTCGACGCGGTTGCGCTGGTCCTGATCGCGATCGCGATACGGCCGGCGTTCACGCGGCTGGCGCGGCTCCCGCT
>DCDI01000137.1 GCA_002316345.1 Phyllobacteriaceae bacterium UBA1059
TGCGGGCGCGGGTTCGGCATGAACCCGCGCTTCCACGCGCTCGATCAGGTCGAGCTTCCATGCGCGGCGCTCGATCTGCCAGACGCCCAACGCGCAGAAGCCGGCGAACAGGAGAGCAGCCAGGCCGAGCAGCAGGCCGACCACCCATGGCCGGCGTGCGGGTCGCTCCTCATTGGCCCTGCTGGTCAGGACTTCCCCCTGGTGCCGGGTTCGAGGTCTGAGGGCCCTGCCCGTCCATCTCCATGCCCGGCATCATGTTGGTGTTGAGGTGGTACATGACCCAAAGCGAGCCGGCGAGCACGATCACCACGATGATGAGCGTGAAGAACAGCGCCATCAAACTCCAGCCGGCTTCCGACTTGGCGTTCATATGAAGGAAGAAAATCATATGAACGACGATCTGCACCACGGCTGCTGCCATGACGATGAAGATCGTCCAGTTCTTGTCGAGCGTGCCATGCATGACGAGCCAGAACGGAATGGCCGTGAGAATGACGGACAGCACGAAGCCCGTGATGTAGCTCGCATAGCTGCCGTGGTTCTGGCCTTCGTCGTGAAGGTCTTCGGCATTGTCCTGCGCGTGCTTCTCAGCCGTCTTGGTCTGGCTGCCGGCGCCATGCGTGGCGGTGTGGGCGTGCTGGCTCAACGGAGCATCCCCATCAGGTAAACGAAGGTGAAGACGCCGATCCAGATGACGTCGAGGAAGTGCCAAAACATCGACAGGCACATCAGCCGGCGACGATTGGCGGGGATGAGGCCATGCATGCTGACCTGCACCATCAGCGTCACCAGCCAGATGATGCCGAAGGTGACATGCAGGCCGTGCGTGCCCACCAGCGTGAAGAAGGCCGACAGGAAGGCGCTGCGCTGCGGCGTCGCGCCGATCTCGATCAGATGGTGGAACTCGTAGAGTTCGATGCCGAGGAAGCACAGGCCGAACACGCCGGTGATCGCCAGCCAAAGCTGCGTGGCGCGCACATTGCCCTTGTCCATCTGCAGCATGGCAAAGCCATAGGTGATGGACGAAAACAGCAGCATCGCCGTGTTGATCGCGACCAGTTCGAGTTCGAACAGGTCCTGCGGGCCTGGGCCGGCCGCATAGCTCGTGCCGAGCACGCCATAAATGGCGAACAGGATCGCGAAGATGAGGCAATCGCTCATCAGGTAGACCCAGAAGCCGAGCGCGGTGCTAGAGCCTTCGGCGTGTTCGTGCTCGTCGGCGAGGTAGAATACGACTTCGTCCGAGTTGGTGGCCGCGTTGTCGGCGGTATTCACTGCGCTTGCCATGGTCAGTGTCCTGCCACTGTTGCCAGCAGCTTGCTACGCGAGGCTTCCGTCGCGGCGACCGTTTCCGCAGGGATGTGGAAGTCCCGGTGATAGTTGAAGGTATGGGCAATCGCGATCGCCAGGATGCCGACGAAGGAGAGCGCAGCCAACCACCACATGTACCAGATCAGGCCGAAGGCGAGTGCGACGCTGAGCCCTGCAATGAACACGCCCGTGCCGGTGCTGCTCGGCATGTGGATGGCTCGGTAGCCTTCCAGCGGACGCTTGTAGCCGCGCTTCTTCATGTCGGCGAAGGCGTCATTGTCGTGGATCACCGGCGTGAAGGCGAAGTTGTAGTCCGGCGGCGGCGATGCGGTCGCCCATTCCAGGGTACGGCCGTTCCAAGGATCGCCGGTGGTGTCGCGGAGCTGGTCGCGGCGCAATACGCTGACGGCGATCTGGACCAGGAAGCAGGCGATGCCGCAGGCAACGAGGAAGGCGCCGAAGGCCGCGATCTGGAACCAGATCTGCAAGGACGGATCCTCGAACACGCGCAGGCGACGCGTCACGCCCATGAAGCCGAGCACATAAAGCGGCGTAAAGGCGACCCAGAAGCCGACAACCCAGAACCAGAAGGACAGCGTGCCCCAGAACGTGTCGAGCTTGAAGCCGAACGCCTTCGGGAACCAGTAGTTGATCCCGGCAAACAGGCCGAACAGCACGCCGCCGATGATGACGTTGTGGAAATGCGCCACCAGGAACAGGGAGTTGTGCAGCACGAAGTCGGCCGGCGGGATCGCCAGCATGACGCCGGTCATGCCGCCGATTACGAAGGTCAGCATGAAGGCAACCGTCCACATCATCGGCAGTTCGAAGCGAATGCGGCCGCGATACATCGTGAACAGCCAGTTGAAGATCTTCGCGCCCGTCGGGATCGAGATGATCATCGTGGTGATGCCGAAGAAGGAGTTGACGCTGGCGCCCGAACCCATGGTGAAGAAGTGGTGCAGCCACACGAGGTAAGACAGGATGGTGATGACCACCGTCGCGTAAACCATGGACGTGTAGCCGAACAGGCGCTTGCCAGAGAAGGTCGAGACCACTTCGGAGAAGATGCCGAAGGCCGGCAGCACGAGGATGTAGACTTCCGGGTGGCCCCAGATCCAGATCAGGTTCACGTACATCATCGGGTTGCCGCCGAAGTCGTTCGTGAAGAAGTTGGTGCCGACATAGCGGTCGAGGCTAAGCAGCACGAGCACGGCCGTCAAAACCGGGAAGGTCGCCACGATCAGCACGTTGGTGCAGAGCGAGGTCCAGGTGAAGACCGGAATCTTCATCATGGTCATGCCGGGCGCGCGCATCTTGACGATGGTGACGAGCAGGTTGATGCCCGACAGCGTCGTGCCGACGCCCGCGACCTGAAGGCCCCAGATGTAGTAATCGACGCCGACGCCGGGGCTATACTGGATGCCCGACAGCGGCGGGTAAGCCAGCCAGCCGGTTTGCGCGAACTCGCCGACGAACAGCGAGATCATGATGATGATCGCGCCGGCTGCCGTCATCCAGAACGAGAAATTGTTCAGGAAGGGGAAGGACACGTCGCGCGCGCCGATCTGCAACGGCACGACGAAGTTCATCAGGCCGGTGACCAGCGGCATGGCCACGAAGAAGATCATGATCACGCCGTGGGCGGTGAAGACCTGGTCGTAGTGGTGCGGCGGCAGGAAGCCGGCGTTCTCGCCGAACGAGAGCGCCTGCTGGGCGCGCATCATCAGTGCGTCGGCGAAGCCGCGCAGCAGCATGACGAGGCCGAGCACCATGTACATGATGCCGATTTTCTTGTGGTCGATGCTGGTGAACCAGTCGTTCCACAGTTTGCCCCACAGGCGGAAGTAGGTGATTAGGCCGAGAAGGGCCGCACCACCGACGAGCACGCCTGCGAAGGTAGCGATCAGGATCGGCTCATGGAAGGGAATCGCATCCCAGCTGAGCCGTCCGAAGATAAGCTTCGTCAAGTCAAAGGAGTCTTGCATGGTTACTTCTTCACAGAATTGGTAGGGGTTTCGCAGACTTCCGTCGTCGCACCCAGCGCCGCATTCGCGGCAACCTGGCGGCGTCCTTCGGCCGGCAGGTTCTTCAGGGCGACGTCATTGCGCAGGCGGGTCATGTCGGAAGCCATCTGGTGGTTCGCGCAGACGGCGCCTTCGGCGACGCAGCGGTTCAGGATGGCGTTGAACAGGGCCGGCTGCACGCTGCCGTAGTGACGGACCGGCTCTTTTTCCGACGGTTTTTCCAGCGTCAGGTACTCGGCACGGCCCAGGGTGTTGCCGCTGGCCTTGGCCTTGGCGACCCAGGCGTCGAAGTCGGTCGCCGACACGCCGCGGTAAGCGAAGTGCATGTGCGAGAAACCGTCGCCGCTGAAGTTGGCCGAGAGACCCTTGTAGTCGCCGGCCTTGTTGATCACCGCGTTCAGGGTGGTCTCCATGCCAGGCATCGTGTAGATCATGCCGGCCAGGGTCGGGATATAGAAGGTGTTCATCACGGTCGACGAGGTCATCTTGAAGCGGATCGGGGTGTCGATCGGCGTGACCAGTTCATTGACCGTAGCGATGCCCTGCTCCGGATAGATGAACAGCCACTTCCAGTCCAGCGACACGACCTGCACCTCGAGCACCTTGTGTTCGGCGGTGATCGGACGGTTGGCGTCGATGCGGTCCAGCGGACGATACGGGTCGAGCTTGTGGGTACTGATCCAGGTGATCAGGCCCAGCGCGATGATGATGAGCAGGGGCGCACCCCAGATCACCAGTTCGAGCTTGGTCGAGTGGTCCC
>DCDI01000171.1 GCA_002316345.1 Phyllobacteriaceae bacterium UBA1059
TAAGTGACGGGCAAAACGTGGTGGAACACGGTCTGCGTCCGCGACGCGCCGAGGCCGAGCGCTGCCTGGCGAAGCGAAGGCGGCACGGCGCGCAGCGCCGCACGCGTCGCGATGATCACGGTGGGCAGCGTCATCAGGCTGAGAACGAGACCGCCGGCCAGCGGCGCCGACAACGGCAGGTGGAAGTAATTGATGAAGACCGCGGCACCCAGCAAACCGAACACGATGGACGGCACGGCAGCGAGGTTGTTGATGTTGACCTCGATCAGGTCGGTCAACTTGTTCTTCGGTGCAAACTCTTCGAGATAGATCGCGCTGGCCACACCAACCGGAACCGCCAGCACGATGACGATGATCATCATGTAGAGCGAACCGATAAAGGCGCCGAGCAGGCCGGCTTCGGCCGGGGCATTGCGGGAATCGGTATTGGTGAACAGCACGGATGCAAACGCCATGCGGATGCGGCCGTCTTCATAGAAGCGATCGGCCAAGGTGCGCGCGGCTTCCGGAAGCTGCTGTCGGTCGCTGGCGATCGAGCGATCGATGTCGCCCTTCAGCCAGACATCCACATTGGCCGAGGCAAGCAGCTCGACGGGCACGGTCTTGCCGAGCAGATCCGGGTTCTCGACGAACATGTTGCGCAAACGATAGCGCTCGTTCTGCGAGATCATCGCCTGAATGTCGCGCGGCGTCATCTGAACATCGGGGGCTTCAGCGCGGACGCTGTTTTCCACGATGCGGTTCCAGTTCAACAGCGACACCTTGCGCTGCCAATCCAGGTTCGCACGCTGGAAAGCGGCGGGCGACTGGTCGGGCTGCTGGACTGGCTTGGGCTCGACCTTGATGACCGCCGGATCGAAGGTCACATCGACCTTCACCACCGGCTGCCAGAAAGCCGGCACGCCATCATGCAGGATCGTGCCGAACAGGAAGATCACGAAGCCGATGGCGATTGTGACGGAGGCGATGCCGTAGAAGCGAAAGCGGGTTTCGGCACCACGCCGGCGCTTCAGGCTGGCCTGGATGCGGCTGCGGTTGGGCGAGCTGGCGGCAGCCGATGACTTGGGAGAGGACACAGCGGAAACGGTCATGATCTTACTCGTACTGCTCCCGATATTTGCGCACGACATAGAGCGCGATGACATTGAGGCAGAGCGTCATGGCAAACAGCGTCAGGCCGAGCGCGAAGGCGACGAGGCTCTGCGGGCTGGCGAAGTTGGTGTCGCCGGTCAGCTGGTTGACGATGGACACGGTGACGGTGGACGTCGCCTCGAACGGATTGAAGCGAAGGATCGGCGCGTTGCCGGCGGCCAGAACCACGATCATGGTTTCGCCGAAGGCCTTGGACACGGCCAGAAGAAAGGCGCCGACGATGCCCGGCAGTGCTGCGGGCAGAACCACGCGCCGGATGGTTTCGGACTTTGTGGCGCCCATGCCGAGCGACCCGTCGCGCATGGCGCCCGGCACCTGGTTGATGATGTCGTCCGACAAGGAAGACACGAAGGGGATGATCATGATGCCCATCGCGATGCCCGCCGTCAGGGCTGATGTGGCGCGGATCGGCACGCCGATCATGTCGCCGATCGTCGACAAGGCCGGTCCGAGCGTGACCAGGGCGAAGAAGCCGTAGATGATCGAGGGAATGCCGGCGAGGATCTCAATCATCGGCTTGGCAAAGGCGCGCACTTTGCGCGGCGCATATTCGGCCAGGTAGATCGCCGACATCAGACCGAGCGGAATGGCGACCAGCATGGCGATGGTGGACACCATGATCGTGCCCCACAGCAGCGGCAGCAGGCCGTATTGGCCGTAGTCGCCGCCCGCCGTCGCGGAAAAGCGCGGCGCCCATACCGTGCCGAAGAAGAAGTCCATCGGCGAAATGAAGGAGAAGAAGTGCAGCGCCTCGCGCAAAAGGGAGGCGATGATGCCGACCGTGGTGAGGATCGCGATACCCGAGCATATCGCCAGCAGCACCTTCACCACCGCTTCGAACTCGTTGCGGGCGCGCAGCCGCGGCGCGATGCGGGCGCGCATGACGAGTAGTCCGATGATGCCCAGGCCGGCCGCCACCGCAACAGTGGCCCAGAAGGTCAGCAGGCGAAATTCGTGCAGGGACTGCCCGGCGGCGTTTTCGTAGGGCTGGGCATCGCCAACCACGCCGTAGCCGGTGGAAATCTGCTCGACGCGACGAAGCGCATCGCGCAGTTGCGTGGGATCGCCGTTCACCACCTCGGGCGGCAAAAGCGACAGCGTGTAGGTGCGAACAACGTCGTCGCCGACAAAAAACCAGACAAGCAGAATGGCGAGTGCTGGCACCAGGCACCAGAGCGCCACCATCATACCATGATAGTTCGGGCGCGAATGCATCTTCAGCGTGCTGCTGCCTGCAACGGCGCGGCTACGCGAAAGGCCGATCTTATAGGATGCGGCCAGGAGAAGGAGAAGCAGAGCGGCAACGACCAGGCTGTTCACGAACCCACTCCAGAAAAGACGTCAAAACAAGTCGGCTATGCGCGACCAGGCTTTAAGGCAAAGACAATGCTGGCAGCTGCGCGCGTGGCAAGACACTGAAAAAGGCGGAGCGCTGATGCGCCCCGCCCTTCTCAATCAGTTTACTTCGCTGCGACGGTCTTGCCGTCTTCGAAAGCCTTCAAGGCTTCGGCGCGCTTGTCGTCCGGCATCGGGATGAGGCCAGCGCCTTCCAGCGTGCCGCCCGAGCCGGTCACGGCGTCGGACAGGAAGAACTCGGTATATTCCTTGATGCCCGGGATCGTGCCGATGTGCTCGCCCTTGACGTAGAAGTAGAGCGGACGCGACACCGGATACTTGCCCGAAGCAACGGTCTCGAGCGAAGGCGTGACGCCGGAAACGTCGGCAACCTTCAGCGTGTCGCGGTTCTGTTCGTAGAAGGAAAGGCCGAACACGCCGACGGTGGACGGATTGGCCTGCAAGCGAGCCAGCGTCTCGGTGTAATCACCGGAAATTTCGACAACCACGTCCTGACGGAAGGTCTCGCAAGCCTTGGTCATGGCTTCCTTGTCCATTTCCGGCAGCTTGGCTTCCTTACAGCCAGCAGCGATCATCTTCTCCTGGAAAACTTCGCGGGTGCCGTGGTTGGAGCCCGGGATCGCGACGTTGATTTCCTGGTCCGGAAGCGATGCGTCGATCTCTTTCCAGTTCTTGTAGGGGTTGGCGACCATCTTGCCGTCAACCGGAACCTGCGCGGCGATCGCCTTGTAGACGTGGACCGGCTGCAGCTTGAAATCGCCCTGGTTGCTGCTGGTGGCGAACACGATGCCGTCGAAGCCGAACTGGACTTCCTGGATCTTCTCAACGCCCTTGGACTTGCAGGCCTCGATCTCTTCCTTCTTGATCGGACGCGATGCGTTGGCAATGTCGATGGTGTTTTCGCCCACACCTTCACAGAACTGCTTCAGACCGCCACCGGTGCCGCCGGAGCCGACGACAGGTGCCTTGAAGTCAGGGAAAGCGTTGCCGAATTCTTCGGCAACGATCGAAGCAAAAGGCAGCACGGTCGAGGAACCGGCGATCTGGATGGTGTCGCGGGACTGAGCCGAGGCTGGGCCTGCGAGGAGGATCGCCGCAACGGCGGTCGAAAGCAAAAGCTTGTTCATGGAGCCTACTCCGTTCCGGATAAAGTCAAATTCGGATGCACCGTGGGGCGTCTTGCCCGCGGGCTGCGAGGGGAGGCTTAGGGGGTCTGTGTAACAGTTACATGACAGTTTTATATCGGCTTAATGATGTGTGAAGATCATCCGCCGGCCCGATACAACAGCGGCGTCTAATTCTTAGCAAGCAGAGTCTAGGACTCATCGCCGAACAGCAAAAAGCCGGCGCGAGGCCGGCTTCTGCTTGGATCGGTCAAGTCTCAGAGATCAGCGGCGCGAGGAAAACAGCGCGATCAGCAGGCCGATAATGGTGAAGCCGACAACGGCGGTTGCGACCGGGTTGTCCTTGGCCGTGGCTTCCACGAAACGAGCCTTGGAATACAGCTCCTTGCGCGCGCCCTTGGTGTTGGTGAGGAAGCTGTCGATCAGATCCGCGATGGTTTCGGACGCATCGTCATAAACCTGCGACGACTGCTTCTTCACCTGCTTGCGCAGCACTGCCACTTCCTTCTGCAGCGAAGCAAGCTGATCGCTCACGTCGCCTCCAAGATCGTCGCGGAATTTCGAGAAAGACGGCATGGATCGGTCCTCAAATCAATGAATGGAAGTTCTGGAAACGGATAGGCCAAAGCTTTGTTCCCCAACCGAAGTGGCAGGACACAAACAGAAATGCCGTCGCGCTGCCGCAACAAACCGTCACCAGAATGGTTCTAGGTTCGATCAACATGTCTCGGGAAGGAGACCACCATGGCCGACCAAGATAATCGCCGAAACGATGCGTTGAACGAAGATCGCTTGCCTGGCGACGAGAATCGTCTCCCCGGTGCCGACACCGCAGGGACCGAAGATGGTGCCGTACTTGCGGACGACGATCTTCTGGGTGACGACGAGATCGACACGGAAGATGCGGAGCTCGCCGAAGCCGATCTGTTCGACGACGACGAAGACCTCGTCTCGCTTGACGAAATCGAAGACGATGAGGCCGAGGACGTAACCGGCCAGGATGACGACAATCCTTATCAGGAGTCCGATGAAGCCCTGCCAGACGACGATGAAGAGCGTTCGATCGCCCGCGACAACTCGCGGGAAGGCTCGCGCTTCGGCGAAGTCTGATCGCCTCGATCACGGGTAGTGAAAAAGCGTCCGGCTTCATCAGCCGGGCGCTTTTTATGTCAGGAGATTGTCGGGCAGACCGGTTCGACACTTACAGATGATGGTGACCCCGCCGCTGGATGACGCTAAGACGTAAGTTCCTTCGGAGCTGGATGAACGCCCACCGATGACGACGACTGACTGGGTGGACGACCCCATTCTGCAAAATGGCGGCGAATGCGGCGCGTTGATGCGCGGCTTTGACTGGACCCGATCCCCTCTCGGTGTTCCAGCCAGCTGGTCGTCGCAATTGCGCACGACAGTCGGTCTGGCGCTGGGCTCGGTTCAACCCATGCTGATCGTGTGGGGACCAGAACAGACCACACTTTATAATGACGGCTATGCTGCGATGTGCGGCAACCGCCATCCCGACGCGCTCGGCCAGCCCCTTCGCGACTTGTGGTTCGATATCTGGGAAGACGTCGAACCGATCCTCGCGCGGGCTTACCAAGGTATCGGCACGCAGATGGACGACATCCAGTTCACCATGCACCGTAACGGCTATCCCGAAGAAACGCATTTCGCCTTTTCCTATACGCCGGTGCGTGGCGATGACGGTACGGTGCTCGGCATGTTCTGCGCTTGTGCAGAAACAACGGGGGCAGTGATTGCGCGGCGCCAGCATCATCGTGAAAGCGACTTGTTGCGGCAGGTCTTTGAACAGGCACCGGGCAGTGTCGCCGTTCTTCGCAGCCCCGAGCACGTGTTCGAAATGGCCAACGCGTCTTATGAGCATCTGGTCGGGCGCAAGGATCTGGTTGGCCGTTCCGTGCGCCAAGCACTCCCTGAGATCGCCGAACAAGGCTTCATCGATCTGCTCGATGCGGTGTATCGCACCGGCGAAACCTATGTCGGCACCAACATGCCGATCACCTTGAAGCGTTTGTTGGACGGAAAGCCGGAAGAGCGCGTTGTTGATTTCGTTTACCAAGCACTCTGGGATCCAGCTGGAAAAGTGGACGGCATCTTCGTCCAGGCTCTCGATGTCACCGATCGGGTGCAGTCCGAACGCCAGCAGGAGGTTCTGAACCAGGAACTGGCGCATCGCATGAAAAACCAGCTGGCCATGGTTCAGGCGATCGTTTCGCAGACGATGCGCTCGGCCGTGGACCTGCCCGGCGCGCGCAAGAGCATCAGCGACCGCATCCAGGTTCTGGGACGCGCGCATGACATGATCCAGGTTGGCGTAGGCGGGCGCACGGGCGTCACACAGATCGCCGATGCGGTCGTCAATCTGCATAGCGACAAACGCAACAAGCAGTTTACGATCCAAGGGCCGGCCATTGCACTCGGCTCCAAGCAGGCCCTGTCCTTGTCGCTGATCCTGCACGAGCTTGCCACCAACGCCTTCAAGCACGGCGCGCTTTCGGTGGAAGATGGCCATATCGATCTCAGCTGGAATGCGGAAATGCGCGACGATGTCGAGCACTTCGTTCTCGACTGGATCGAGCGCGACGGCCCGCTTGTTTCGGAGCCGACCACCACCGGTTCCGGCAGCCGCCTCATCAAGGCCGGTCTGGCCGGCGCGATCCGTTGCAGCAGCGACTCGGTTTACGCGCCCGACGGCTTCCGCTTCCGCTTGTCGGCCGACCTGTCTTCCCTGCGCGACTAGCCTGGTTCAAGCAGCAGCAGCGGGATGCAGCTGCCGCAGTTCCTGCGCCACCAGATCCTGCAACCGCCAGAGATTGCGGTCGTGGATGCCGAAGGCTTCCAGGTGGGCGACGGTGTTGTAGAGATATTCCGCACAGGACCCCGCATGGCCGCAGGCGCGGGCGAGGATCACGGCGACGTCGGCCAGCGGCAGCTTGCGTGCCGTGTTTTCCCCAGTCGGTCCTGCCCAAAACGCCAGAACGCGCATCTTGCCTTTGTCTGTGTCTACCGTGATCCAGCGGATCATGTGAGCGTGTTGGTGGTAGCGCAATTCCCGCCACAACATGCGCCGGATCTGGCTCACGCGGTCGTCTTCGGCGATGCGATAGATCACGCCATCGCAGCGCCCGCCGCGCTCCAGCGCCATCATCAAGCCCGGCTGTTCCGGCGTGCCGCGCCATCCCCGCATGATCAAACAAAAGGAGCGATGCCAGCCATAGGCGCTCGCCCGCATGTGGCCGGTGGCATCGAAGTCCGGCTTCCAGATCAGCGAGCCGTAAGCAAAGACCCACAACGGATCATCGCCGCATTCCGCATCGTAGCGACGAGCCATCGCATCGAGCTCATCATCGGACAAGAGCGTCATGCCGGGCTCGGGAGCAAGCTCCGGCTCGGGACGAACGCTCAAGGCAACAAGCTCGGGGGTCAGCGTCATGTGGCGGGTCATGGTGAAACAAGCTAGGCGCTGAGCCCCAGCCTGTCATCAGCGACGCAGCGTCAACCGGGTCATTCCCCCCTGTTATGGCTGTCATGGATGAGATGCAGCCGCTTCAAGCGCGCGAAAAGGGGCAGAGGCGCCTTGCGTGTGGACTTTGGACGGTTATCCGCCAGGCTACCCCCTCTTGGTGTCAGCAGACCTCCCTTTTTGCGCATCGTCTGCCCTACGAAAAAGAAGGTTGGCTTCCTAAATGAGCGGCGTTCGAGGGGAGCTCCGCATTCATGTCGTCCACAAATGAGCAGTCGGCCTGGTCGGTTACCGAAGCCTACATCCTGCTGCGCCGTACCTCGTCACGCCCGCTTTCCACCAAGGCCGCCGTTGCACATCTGCGCGAAACCGTGTCGGACTGCGAACACACGGATGAAGAACTGGTTCAGCTGATCGCCATCAGCGCGGTGCGCCATCGCTGCCCCCTGGCTTTCGACGGCCCGTTCAAGCCCAGCCAGGCAGCCTTAGAGCAGACCATCCTGAAAGCCAGCTAAGCTTTTTCTTAAGCGAAGGATGGCGCTTCCTAGAAGCAGGAAGAGGCAAGTCAAGCCTCTGATTCCGTTACAGATTTGTAATGCAGTCATTCACACCTCGTTCATCAGCACGGGCTCAAAAAGCATGCGTTGAGTTCAAGGAGTTTCTCATGTCAAAGATTTTCAAGCGTCTCGTTCTGTCTACCGCGGCCGTTGCCATGCTCGCTGTTCCCGTCGCTCAGGCGCAGAGCCGTCACCAGGATACACGCCAGGGTCACCATTACAGCCAGAAGAAGCATCAGGAGGCCAAGCGCCACAGCTGGAAGCGCGGCGAGCGTGTATCCGATTGGCGCAAGCGCGCGGCCATCCGCGACTATAAACGCCACGGTCTGCGCGCTCCGGGTCGCGGCCAGCATTGGGTCAAGGTCGACAATGACTACCTGCTGATCACCCTGGCGACGGGTGTCGTGGCCGGCATCGCTGCTGCACGGTAATCGACCAACTCTTACACCGGCCGCTCCATCGCGGCCGGTGCAACTCTGCGATGACTGGGCGCAGCTGGACGATCCATCCTTCCCCGTCTGCCCCTGCAATGGGCTGGGAATGATGCCATAGTGTGGGCCGTTCGATTCCTCGAAAGCCCGCCTCTCATGCAAATGCTCCTCCGCAAGATCCTTCTCGACCCGTTCTTGATCATGCTTCTGGGAGCGATGCTCCTGGCAGCCCTGCTGCCCGCGCGCGGCGATGCAGCCGATTTGCTCGACTGGGTCGTGACTGCGGCGATTGCGCTGCTGTTCTTTCTGTATGGCGCCAAGCTGTCGCCTTCAGCCGTTGCGTCCGGCTTGCTGCATTGGCGGCTGCAATCGCTCGTCTTCATCTGCACCTACGGCATTTTTCCCGTTCTCGGGCTGATCGCCTCGCATGTCTTGCGCGGCCATCTGCCGGATGATCTGGTGCTCGGCATCCTGTTTTTGTGCCTGCTGCCGTCGACCGTGCAGTCCTCCATCGCCTTCACCTCGATCGCCAGAGGCAATGTCGCAGCCGCCATCACCAGCGCCAGCCTGTCCAACCTCGCCGGCGTCTTCGTGACACCGCTTCTGGTCGGCCTGATCATCGGCAGCCAGGGTGGCGAAAGCTTCGATTTGAGTTCGGTCGGCGACATTGCCCTCCAGATCCTACTACCCTTCGCAATCGGCCAACTGTGCCGCCCGCTCATCGGCAAGTTCCTGCAGCGCCATGCCCGCATGACGCAGTTCACCGATCGCGGCGCGATCCTGCTGGTGGTTTATGCTGCCTTCAGCGAAGGTATGGTGGTGGGCGTGTGGTCGCATGTGGACGGCACCGACCTCATCTGGATCCTGGCCACCGCCTGCTTTCTGCTCGCTTTGATCCTGGCGATCACGGCCCTGCTGGGGAAACTGCTCGGCTTCAGCCGCGAAGACCAGATCACCATCCTGTTCTGCGGCTCGAAGAAAAGCCTGGCCACCGGCGTGCCCATGGCCGGCATCCTGTTTGCCGGACAGTCCGTATCCCTGGTCGTGCTGCCGCTGATGATCTTCCACCAGATCCAGCTCTTCGTCTGCGCCCTTCTGGCACAGCGCTATGCAGCCCAAGCGGACGCCGAAGCAAACGCCGTGAACACGGTGGCGCAAGCCTTGGAAACCAAGGCTTGATCGGATTGAATAGGGAGAAGAGGTGGTACGCCCAAGGGGAATCGAACCCCTGTTTGCGCCGTGAGAGGGCGCCGTCCTTTTACCACCCACTTGGTCCCTACCAACAGTTACCAAGTTTTTTTTGGTGGGAATGCCGGTGATCCTCGGCACAAGCGGCTAGCGTGCGGGGGCGGCGCGCCCTCAACAGCGCTGTAGCCGTCCCCGCATGCGGATCGACTAGGGAGGTATTCAAGAACATCCAGACATGTGTCGCTTCATCAGCGTTTAGTTACAGAAGCCTGCTAAGAGGACGGGGAGGCCGCCAGCCTGGAGAATTAGTCGCGGCGGAACACCAACGCGGCCCTTCAAGGCTTGCAGCAGCATTCACGAAATCACCATTGTTAAACCGTGTTTGAGCAGCCGTGTCAGTCTCAGACGAGCTGTAATTTTCTGGCTCCTGTCTAACCATTACTATTCACGGTCTTACTGGGCTTACGTCTCCGAATTGTGGGTTGGTCCAGTATGTCCTGGCTAAGGCTTATGCCCGGGTTTAGGCTGTCTGCACCGGAAAAGAATTGAATACCCTCCGCTTCCAAAGCGGCCTGTACTCGCTCCCGGGTTTCCTCTGACACAATCTGAAGCGTTTCGATCCGCACCAGTGTCCGCTTGCTGACCCCAGCCTTCTCGGCCAGGGCAACATGTTCGATGCCAAGTGCTGCGCGAGCCGCTCGTAGCAGTTGGTAGGGAGCTTTCATGGGGCTGCTCTTACCCGCGCGACTTGATGGTTGCCAGTGTCATTGCCAACATCAGCCGGCTTAGCCGATCAAGAAAGTGCATGGGGCGTCTAGACGCCCGCACTGCAGGCGCCGTATGGCTGTGGCAGATCCGATCAAGGATTCAATTTGACCTCGCTCCTTACTCCTGCGGAGACTCGCCATGGTGACGTTCAAGCTGCTCAGCCAAGAACACAATGAACGCTTCAGCTATGAGCTAGCTAAGCTGTCGATGCTGGTTGCGGACATAAAAGCGGTTCAGCGAGGTGTTCATCCGAGCCACCTCTGTGAAGAGACGGTTCCAGTTCTTGACAGATGGATCCTTACGCAAAGGGGAACCCCTTGCTTGGCTGGGTTGTCGTCAGGTCACCCGACGCTGCTCGGAGACACCAGGCCCATCACCACCTCAGACCTTTGGCTTCTGTCTGAAGACCAGACCTGGGCCCGCACGTTCTCTCGCTGGTATCAGCTCGGCCGACCCGTTGGTCACAACCGCAGCCACTCGTGAGCGCGGAATGACCGAAGAGTTTTCCGCAAGCAATCAGAAGTTCGAGCGCCGCAAAAAGCTGGCGGCCGCCAGCCAACGGCTGCCAACCAAGGGGGAGCTACTGCGGGGAATGGTGTTTTTTCGGGAAAGCCTTTCCGAGGATATCGGCGAATTCGCCGATCGTCTGGGGCGTCGGCTCAGGAAGCACCTTGCGCCGGACCTTGCACCCTCAATCGCTTGCCTGCCCGATGTCACGATCCCTACATCCAGCGGACTGCGATCTATCGCACGTTTCGTGGCTTATGACGGCGAACGAGATAGCGCCGACACTTGGCGTTCTGCGGGACAGGTGCAGGGTCCTCCGCTTTCCGGAGCCTGGACTGCAACATCTTCCCGCTCTTGCAGTCCCCATAATGGAACGGCTCTACGCCGACCTCGGTCACGATCCGCTGGGTGACGCCAATTGAAGCATTCGAACTGGAAGCGGTCGCTTCAGCTTGGGGCGGGGGCTCCATCCGCCGGCTGCAGCGCATCATCGAACAGCTCATCGAGTTCCGCGAAGGTGAGCGATCCGAGCACTGATGCGGTCGATCAACCCGCCTGCGCCGCTTTGATTGAGGACGCTGCCATCAATCGGATCGTAGCCGCCAAAATACCCGAGCAAGCATTCAACCTGAGAACGGAAGCGCCCATGCCATCATCTGCAGCCTACCTCTGCAATACCAACGGGAACGCCCTTCAAGGTTTCCTTCACTGCAAGCTCACCCAGGCTGCTGAGTTGGCATCTAGTGATAACAGCGTTCCAGGCCGCATTGTTGACAACGATAAGCCGGGGCGCACCAGATTGAGGCCGAGTAAGCATCTCATCTTCCGGATGGCGATCCATGAGGCCAGCCACGCGGTGATCAGGCTTTACCTGGGACTCGGCAACATCACGAAGATCACGATCGAGGCTCCCGAAGGAGCATACGTCGCCTGGGAAGATGGCGTCTTGCAAGAACAGACCGAGGAGTTCTTTACGGCCGTATTGGTCGCAACGCTTGCCGGGCGTGCCGGAGAGCAGGAGATCATCGGCACGGTAGGGGCAAGCGGCGGCGGCGACGGACAGACAAGCGACCAAGCTGTCGCGACGCAGATCGCGTTCGACATGGAAGCCACCATGGGATTCGGGCAGAAATGGCCGCTGCTTTACAGGGCCACACCCAATCCGCAGCACTTGCTGGCTATCGACCTCGATCTAGCAGAGAGCGTTCACGCCCGTCTCGAGGCCGCTTACAAGGCAGCGCGAAAGATGGTCGCCAAGCAGCGCAGGGCGATTGAGCACCTTGCCGAGTCCTTGCTTCTCCACGGCACGCTTGAAGGTCCGGGACTGGATCGCGTGCTCGCGGACACAAAGCATTTTACTAAGGAATGAAGTTGTGGATCCTTTCCAACCTGCACCTTGAGTATGCGCCCCTAAGGTCACCCCTTGAGCCCCCCGATGCAGATGTTTGCATCGTCGCAGGGGACCTCTGCCGCGGCATCGACCACGGCGTGCGCTGGCTGGCCGAGCACATCGCGCCGTCCATGCCTTGCGTCTATGTCGCCGGAAACCACGAGTTCTACAGGGGCTCCATCAAGGAAGGCCTGGAGGCCGTGCGTGCGGCAGCCAAGGATTCCCCAGGCGTCCATTTTCTCGAAAACGATGAGGTGACTATTGGTGGCACAAGGTTCACCGGCACCACCTTATGGACGGACTTCCGTATCGAAGGACCGCATGAACCAGCCATGGACCATGCGCGTGCAAGGATGAATGACTACCGAAAGATCGCTTGGCAGAAGAGAACCTGGCAGCGATACCTTCCTGTTCATGCCTACAGGCTCTATCAGGATTCGAGGCAAACATTTCACGTGAACTCGGCACGAATCCTGTTCCGACAGTGGTCGTCACGCGTCACTTGCCGCATCCCTGCTCAGTTCTGGAGCGCTTCAAGGGCGACCTGACAAGTGCCGCCTATGCTTCGGATTTATCCGGTTTCATCAAACAATGCTCACCATCGCTCTGGATACACGGTCAAATGCACGACAGTTGCGACTACAAGGCCGGCGACACACGCATCGTCTCGAACCCGAGAGGATACGGCGACGAGAACTCAGTGTTTGATACAAAGCTGGTTGACCGGCAGTCATCTCATCTTCGAAAGTGATGCCGATGTCGCGGCTGCTGCACGCGTATTCGGTTCGAATGACTTCGAGCCGTCATCACATCCCTGCCGCACCATCGCGAAGTGTCCGCCTTTCGACTTTTCCAAGTACCTGCAGGTTGCGAAGCACCTTGGTCTGATTTGAATGGAAGTTCATTGGCAACTTGCCTCCAAACCTTCCTCTATGGGACAGCCATCCGGCTAGCGATGCGCCGGCCGGCTCCCTCCCGCTTCACCCTGAGCGGGGAAGAGGCCAACCGGCACAACTTCTACGAGGTTAGGCTTTTCGAGCACGGCAGTGATGCTGGCTTTCTGGTGCTACGAATGACGCCAGGCGGGGCATGGGTTCTGCCGTTCAACGAGGCGCGGGAGCGGCTGGAGGAACGGGAGCTTCTTACGGCTGAATTCCCGAAATACCGGCTCTGGATCGCGCACTACTACCGGAAGTACCGCATCACCAGCGAGACGCCAGGCATCTTCATCCTGAAATGGCTGACAGGTTACCCGATCTACGCGCGCAGCAAGGAAGACCTGACACAGGCGCTTTACAATCTCCGGCCGTTGAGCCGCAAAGAGCGCTACGAACTATTGCGCCACATCATCCAGCAGACCGAGAAGAAGAAGGCTTACAAAACGAGCAGCTTCCGGCTGATGAACGAGTCCAACTTCATGAGGTCGATGCTGCACCCGCAGGCCATCGAAACCATGTCCCACTACGACATGGTGCTGCCATAACAAGGACTTGGAGAAAGTGGACGGCGACTACAAGCTGGCACCGCAGGCTCTCGCCACTTTACATCAGTATGATCTTGAAGAGAGAAGGTTCTCGGAAGGATCGAAGCAGCAGCGGCGGATTGTCCTGCTTACCGCGGCGATCCTGTTCACCGGCTTTGTCCAGGCCGCTGCAACGTACTGGTCGAACCGTGGAGGCATACGCGCGCCTCTATCCCGCTTGGGCGATTGGCTGCAGACCCTTTTCTAAGCGAAACTTTGGGAGTGTTCTGGCGTATTGATCTCGACTAAGGAACAAGCACAGGCGACGCGACTGGAACGGCCGGCGACAGGCCAGGGTAAGCGGATACTCGCGAAGCATAGTGGGCCTGAACATCCTCGAAAGCCTCCAACAGCGGCTCGAAGCCCGAGAAATCAATGGTTGACCTGTTATCTCTGACGACCTTAGTGGCGAACGTGTTCTTGGAGTAGGTGCCTGGCTTGTCCTTGTCTGAATCCTTATCGAACGTCTTTCCATCATGAACGTAACCTAGAGTCGCAGCATCAAAGAGGTCTTCAATCGCGGTCTCCACGCCTGGTTTTTTTGGAACCGGAACGATGTAGAGGTTGTCGAAGACGTGGTAGTAAGGGTCTTCGCCAGCCACCTTCGTGCCAAGGATTTTGCTGAGTTCCGTCCAGATCTGGGTGGTCCCCTTGTCAACATCCAAGACCATCATGACAGGGGGCAGCGCTCCGTTCTGGAAGCCGGCCNNCGGCTCTGGTATTCAAGCATCAGCGTCTTCAGCTGAGTTGCCCCGCCCCCCAGGTTTTGAAGTACGGCAGAAGCCTTGCCGTACTTGAAGAAGCGGACCCTTAACTTTAGCTTCCCATCGACATCCTCGATCAGGCCCGGGAAGCTAGCTGCCTTCATTTGCAAAGCAGTCTTGATGTAGATGTTGTCGGTTTTACCCTCGCAGATAATAGTCGGCTGAGACAGTCCATAGAATGACCTGTAGTCAAGAAATCGCGAGTACAGTTTGTAGTAATTCGGCTGCTCCCTACGTTGCAGCCGCTTGTGTCCGATTTCAAGACCTCGGATATGAAATAGGTGAGCAAGTTTGCCCCGAACCCGCTCGTCTGAAATGGGCACCTGTACCCCTTCTTCCTTGATGAACGCGCTCCCATCCTTGAACAGGTGAAGACACATAGAGCGCACAAGCTTGTAGTACTCTGACGGCACGTTGAGTTTATTATTGACAACGAGGCCTGTTACATTCTGGCGAGAATTTGAATATTGTAGCCGCGTCTTCAGCTCATTCACCTTGAACCCGGACCGGGCGATGCGACCTGCCAGTTCGTCGCCTGCAACCCACTTGTCCGTGCTTCCGCGAACAAGCCTCGCTATCCTCGCTGGAAATTCCTGCTCGTTTGTCGAGAACGTCAGATCGTCTGCGTAACGGGTGTAAGTGCAGCGCTCTTTATCCGCAAGCTTGGTAAGGTGCCGGTCGAGGATGCTGGCAATGAAGTTCGATATTACCGGCGAACAAGGGCTTCCCTGGGGTAGCTCATTTCGATGGCATGCAATTTGCGCCAGAACAGTTGCCACCTCAGGCCGTAGCGCAAAGTCGCGGTTCTTGCAGAAGAAGCCGTAAACGCGGCCAAAGTTGATGGACGGGAAGAAATCTTTTAAGTCGGCGTTAAAGACGAACCGGCGGTTCCGGTGGACTGCGGCATTGGTAACAATGGAAAGCTGCTTCTTGAAGCCGTGGGCAACTATACACTCCCNNCTAAGTCCCTCTCTATGGCCAAAAGAGTGTCTGCCAGCTGCTTCTGGATGTAAGCCAGACGAGGCTCAGGCGCGGTTATCCTGCGAAACCCACCACCCTTCTTCGGCACCTTAAAGACACGGTATTTCGCAGCGTCCGGAAGCTTGTAAAGAGCGTATGCGAGGACGGATGGCTTCACTTTGAGCACCGCAGCTACATCGGACAAACCCGAGGCGGTTTTCAGTTGCCAGAGTTCGGGGGTCAGCTTGCTCAAGGGAATCGGCTTGCGGATACTCGTATGCAGGTGAGCGTATGGACCATTTGATCCAATTCGCAGAGGAAGGTAGAAATCTCCCGGGCTTTCCCGGCAGCATTGGTTTCAAGTGTCGCGAACCACGACACCAAAATCTATCCGCAAGCCGAACAGTACTAAGATACGATTCGCTTAGCCTAGGTCAACATCAGGAAGCGACTTCTACTTGCTGTCGGCTTTCGAGCATAGACGACCTCCTTTTTCAAGCCGAGCATTCCGAGCCCATTTACTCGCCCGCCAATATGCTTCGGCCCGAACAGGGTCAATAGCGTGGTGGGCAACGGTATGGCCATCGGCAACTCGGGTGATGACTAGATCTGCGACGGCTTGCACGAACGTGCTGACCGGCAAAGCCAGTACAGACCGCATCATAGTGACCGAGTGTAGGCGTGCGCCTACGAACGGTCGCTCGGCAGCACGAGCGTTGCCACCCGATCGATGCTGACAGGAAAGAAAGGTCGTCGTTCCGCCCGTTCCAATCTCCCAATGCCTGCTCCAGCTCGTCGACGACCCGCCATAGAACGAGCTTTCGATCTAACGATGACTTCGGGGCCAATATGTCCGATCATCTCCGTCTCCTAAAGCACAGAGTGGTGAGGGTTAGGCTTCCGCGATCATCGTACGTCTGCTTCCGAGCAAGGGAAAAACTAGCCCGGACGTCCGTGATGGGGCGTTGCGGCCGAAATTCGACAGTTATCTGAATGGCCGTTTTCTCAGCTTTGCCCCCTGTGCCGCCGCACCAGAAAACTCTGAGCAATCGTTCCATCATCTTGAAGCACGCCTTCAAGATGCATCCTTGATTGAATGCCTAATCGACCGTCCGGTGAACTGGTAGCTCTTCAGGCAACCTGGAGACTACAATGACCCCTTACGGCATGGACAAACTGACCCTGGCTGCTGTTGCCGCAGCATCCAATTGATTTGACTAGCAGGTTCGAAGCAGCACGACGTAGCCTCCATCCTGCGCTCTTTCTGTCGAGAATGTCTGTGAGGTATTCACGGCGCTTGATTGACCAAAGCTCACACAGCAGTAAGCTTACCTCGAATCTGGAGGAATCATGTGGGCCGACAGTGAAAGCGCCGTCGATTACCTGAACTATTCAGAAGTTTCGGAAATCATCTGCGAGATGATCTCCGACGATGCCATGCTTCCTATCTCGCTCGGCGTTTACGGCACATGGGGGGTCGGCAAGTCGAGCATCCTCAAGCTGGTCCAGAAAGACCTCGAGGCTGCCCCGCGGAACCTCATCATTAACTTTGATGCATGGCTCTACCAAGCCTTCGACGAAGCGAAGTCCGCGCTTATGACAGTCATTGCGAAAACGCTCTACGACCAGAGCTCCAAAGGATTAAAAAACAAAGCGGCTGGACTGTATCGGCGCGTCAACAAGCTTAAGTTCCTTGGTATCGCGGCAGACGTAGGCGCTTTGGCCGCAGGAATTCCCACCTTCGGGTTGCTCAGCAAGGCGGCTGGTTCCTTCGGAGATATGTGGGAAGGCTCTGGCGACGAGGCGGACGTGACGGCGGTGAAGGATGCCGCCCAAGATGTCGGCAAGCGCACCTCGGGGCTTCTCAGGCCAGAGGAGAAACGCAACGCACCCGAAGAGATTGCGGCTTTCAGACAGGAATTTGCCCATCTCCTTAACGAGATGGATCGACGCCTTGTAGTCTTCGTCGACAACCTCGACCGTTGCCTTCCAGCAAACGCCATTTCGACCCTCGAGGCCATGCGCCTGTTCCTTTTTCTGCCAAACACCGCCTTCGTGGTCGCGGCGGACGAGGAGATGATCAGGCTGGCTGTTGCCAAGCACTTTTCCGACCCAGGAGATCGCCATGTCACCGACTACCTAGACAAGCTGATACAGATCCCTATCCGGGTGCCTAAGCTGGGCCTTCAAGAGGTTCGCGCCTATCTCGCGATGCTTGCGATCGCAAGTGGGACGCCCGTCACAGCGGAGAAGCTGGAGGAAGTGAGGGCCGCCCTCATCGCAAAGCTCCGCAAGAGCTGGTCAGAAGAACCTCCATTCGAGGTGAAGGAGATCGTCTCCATCCTTGGCATCTCAGACAGGAGCGAGCTGGCCGCATCCCTCGATGCGATGGATCGCCTTGCACCGCTGCTGGCATATTCCGTTCGGGTGAACGGCAACCCGCGGATCGTGAAGCGGCTGTTAAACGTGATCCGGATGCGCTCAAGGACCGCTAAGCGCCGCGGCATGCCTCTCAGCGAATCCTTTATTGCGAAGCTCGCGTTGTTCGAACGCGTTGTAGGAGAGGAGGCGATCCAGGAACTCGGGGCGTTGGTGAATGGCGCCATCGACGGGAAGCCATCAATATTTGCAGACCTTGAAGCATCAGCCGATGAGATCGTGGCAAAGGACCTCCCAAAGGCTTGGGAGAAGCATGCATCCTTCGTCTCCGACTGGATCAAGCTCGATCCGTCGCTCGCAGGGGTGGATCTCCGTCCAGCCGTCTATCTCGCACGCGAGACGTTGCCGCTTAGGGCAGCGGCAACGCGCTTAAGTCCCTCGGCGAAGCGAAGCCTCGAGACGTTGCTGAAGACGGCGAGCGGCTTATCGCCGGCTTCGAAGGAAGCAATCGCGGCTCTTTCGGCAGAGGAAGCCGGGGAGGTGATGGAGGAAATGATCTCCGTGATGAGCCGAAACCTTGATTGGTTGAAGGTTAGGCAGGATTTCCGCGGAGCCTCCATGCTCGCGAAGGCCTACCCGATCGCTCACGGGAAGCTCATCCGGTTTGTCCAGACGTTCGAAAAGCCACCGCGCTGGATGAAGGTCATGATGAAGGATGAAGACAGCCCTGCTAAAGGAAACGGCTGATGGGCACTTCATCATCGTCGCGGGGGTCAGGTCGCGACACGCCACTGGTCCCTCCTGGTACCGATGCTCAGCCGGGCAAACCCGTTCCGCCCGCGCAGCCGCAGCGCTTTAGGTCGTTCCGGACCTCGTTCGGTCGCTTCCTTAAAGGTGGAGACGGCGCGGATCTAAAGAAGTCGCTCGGCCACTACGCCCGGACATCAACGGGGGGCAGCTCGGTCGGACCGCGGCGCTACGGCGCCGTCTACTCGTCAGGCGGCGACCTGTACGACGTGCTGTCCTCTCTCGGCAGAGACGGCGCAGAGGCTGCCGCACGAGGCTTGTCCAAGGAATCGTTGCACGGCCAGCCGCTAGACGTGGTCTGCCAGCGCCTTGCCGATGCCCTAGCGCCTGACAACGCAGACAAAGACAGGATCCGAGCCGCCATCGACGAGGCGATGATCGAGGTTCTCGGAGAAGAGGAATTCGACACGGATCGCCTCGACGAAGAGACCGTCCATCGGATCATATCCGAGTATCTCTCCCAGTCTATCTTCCAAGATATCGTCGAAGAGGTGGGAGGCTCCTGGGCGAATGCCCCGGACGAGAAGAGAACGCCCGACGCCGAAGCCGAACTTATCGAACTCATCAGGGTCGTCGTGGACCAGAAGCTTGGTGCCCGGATGTTTGGCAATGCCGGGATCAACAAGACCGCCGTAGAAGGCTTCATGCGGGAAGCCGTCACTGAAGTCTGGCAGGAGTGGGAGGCGAACGATGAGTAGGATCGAATTCCACACTGACGAAAATACCATCCCCGACGAGGACACCGAGGGCACCCTTCAAGTGTATCTTTACGGATCCCGGCCGAAGCGGAGCGGATCAGCCTCAATCGGACGAACCCTAGACCTTGCTGTCCGGCGACTGGGTGTCGGGGTTGACCCAGTCGCCTTCGACTTCCTCTCAATCTCGCTGGGGGTCGTCGCCGCCGATACCTTCATCGATCGGTCGACCCATTCTGGAAACGGGTGGTCACGCGATTTGTCATTGACGATCCCGCTTGCCCAACCAGCCGCATGGGAGGCAGTACGCGGAGCGTTGGAGCAGGCACTCGGCTTCCTAAGCGGTGACCAGTGGAACCTGTCGTTTACCAAAGGCGGCAGAAATCCTCCATCCAAAGAGGCGATCCTGCGCCATCATAGATCACACATCGGGATAGGTTCAGCGGACTGCGTGTGCCTTTTCTCAGGCGGTCTCGACAGCTTGATTGGTGCACGGCAGTTGGTGAACGGCGGCAGGACGCCCCTGCTTGTCAGCCATTCCTACCGCGGCGACCAAAGCTATCAGAGGGTCTTGGCTCCGCGCCTGGGGAAGAAGCTTCCGCGTTTCGCCGCCAATGCCAACCCCGTGTTCTCCGGACAAAACATCAACGACACCAGCATGCGAACGCGAAGCATCGGCTTCCTTGCTTATGGGGTGGTCGCGGCAAGTGCGCTTCGAGCGAAGAACCCCTCTGCAAATCCGATCGAGCTATACGTCCCCGAGAACGGCTTCATTGCCCTGAACGCTCCGCTCACGAGGCGCCGATTAGGTTCTCACAGCACAAGGACTACCCATCCAGGTTTTCTCGGGCAGATGCAGTCGATTTTCGATGCGGTAGAACTGTCAATCCGCCTTCGAAATCCGTACAGGCACAAGACTAAGGGCGAGATGCTCGTCGAACTGGCCCCTGACGAGGAGCTCAAGACAACTACAGTTGCGACGGTGTCTTGTGGCAAGTGGAAGCGGAAAAGCCAGCAGTGTGGCCATTGCGTGCCCTGTCTGATCAGGCGAGCGGCTTTTGCAAAGGCCGGGATAACCGACACCACACCTTACCAGTATCCTGATCTTGACGGTGCCTGGGAGCGGCCCGACATCCGGGACGACATAATGGCGATGCTGGTTGCCGTCGGGCGAGACAAACGTGGGACTCGACAGCGGGTAATCGCCAGTGGTCCCCTTCCCTTCGATGCTGTAGAGCGCGAGGGATGGTTCGGCGTTCACGAGCGGGGCCTCGACGAGGTAGGAGCCTACCTCAGGAGCCAAGGACTCGGCACTTGATCGACTTCCACTGCCATCTTGACCTGTTCCCGTCGCCCACGTCAGCAGCGGACGAAATCGAGCGCGCAGGGACCTACGTCCTTTCCGTGACAAACACCCCCAAGGCATTTCCAAAGACGGCTCAAATAGCCAAGGGCAGGAGGCGGATCAGGACGGCGCTGGGTCTTCACCCTCAACTGGTCCACGAGCGGCATGGGGAAGTCGGCATGTTCGTGCGTTTGCTAGGCGAAACGGGATACGTTGGCGAGATCGGGATCGATGGCGACTCAGCTGGGCATCACGACGTGCAAAAAGAAGTTTTCGGCAGGCTGTTGAAGGCGTGTGCGGATGCTGGCGGCCGAGTTATGTCGGTTCACAGTCGACGCGCAAGCGGCGAAGTCATTGAGGCACTCCTGCATCAGCCTGATGCAGGAGTGCCCGTACTTCACTGGTTCTCGGGTCCCGTCGCCCACGCACAGAAAGCTGCCGACATCGGAGCTTGGTTCTCTGTAGGGCTTCCTATGCTGAGAAGCCGCCGGGCATCGGCGATGATCGGCATCCTGCCCCGTGATCGCATCCTGACTGAGACCGACGCTCCCTTCGCGTCAACTTCGGGAGGAGCTTACCCTGCCAAAGCACTTGAAGAGTCGGTTGCTGTCTTGGCGCGACTATGGGGTTCAGACGAACGAACCGTGCAAAATCAGCTTAACGAGAACCTCCGCCGGCTGGTCATCCAGGCAGACCGATTCCGTAGTTCGGCGCATGCCTAAGCCGCATATGCGCGGACGAAGTTCTTTGAACATGTCAGCCAGAATGATCATGGCGTTACTACCTAGGTCGAGGGATTGACCTGGCGAAGGGCGGCAAGATTTCTGTGCAGGCATCTCGGGAGGCGAAAGCAGAGCCTTGGCGTCAGCCAGCGCAAAGCCCTTGCGCAGTGAGCGCACCTGCATCCGCTGGTGCCAGCACCTCAACGGCTGCTGTCAAAGTTCGAGAACCATCCGGGTGCGAGAGTGAATGTCAATCGGCGTTGTAACTGGACCCCTTATCGGCGTCCAAAAGGCCCGTTTGGATGCCGATCACCCCAAACGCGGGGTCCTTATTCCATGCCAAATCACACGCTGACAGCTAGCAACGCTCTCCGTGCCGACTGGGTACCAAGGCGCATCGCCTGACGGCAGTTCACAGTTACTGAAACGACTGCAAACCTGAAGGCCAGATCGGCCATCGACCCGAGCAGCAGCTTGAATGACCGACACACACGCTGGCCGAACGCGTCTCCAGCGCTCACCTAAGAAGGCGCTGCTCGGCCCATCTCATCCATCCTCCATGCGTGTCATGCGTGCATGTGTTTCTGTGCCCCGTCTCTAAGGTCAGAGCTTCTGCGTCGTACTCTTCCTCGTAGAGTTCAGGCGCAGAGGGATCCGCGGACAGGAAAACGTGAAGCCGATAGCTGTGTGAACCTTCAAGCACCGTGTAGGGGCCGATCCGCATGATCAGGAGGCAGGTGTCTCTCCTGGACTTCGCAGTCTGCCTGCTCGTCATGGTGTAGACAGGGTCGCCAGTCGACTTGAACATCTTCTCGGCATCGGCGATGGCTCCAGGAGACAACGCGACCCATGCCTCGTCGATGAGGCCTTTTTCATATAGCCCTTTCCAGAAGCCGTGACGGGGCGGCCACATATGGTTTGCCGTCGACTTCGTGATGATGGACAGCAGCGCATCCATGCTCTTGCCCGCCAGCCAACGCACAATTACCCGCCGATGCGGCGCCGAAACCAGCGGCCAGAACTCCGCGCGCTGGCTGCGGGGATCTCCATAGGCGTCGAGAAGCTTGCCGAGGAGCAGTTCCTGAACCTCCGGCTGCGGTCTGACCTTGGTCCAGGGCTGCAGCAGTTTCTCGACGCTCCGTGCCGCAGCCTCGCCTTGCAGCGGAGGGCGGCCGACAGGCAGCATCCAGGCAAGGACCCCTTCTGCCCGCTCGACCGTATCCGCGTCAGGCAACGCGTCGAGCCAGGCCAGGTGCGACAGGCGCATCAGCTCGCCTGAATGCGGGGATGCGATACCGCTGGCGACCAGCCACTGAAAGGCGTCGGCTTTCCCGGTCATCGCTTTGGCGATCAGTTCCGGCGCCGCTGAAGGATCCAGCGCTTCCGGCAAGGCTTGAAAGCACCTCGCCCAGTTCGATGGCAGGCAGCGCGCCCGGTCCTGAACGACCTTCGCAATCCAGGTGGTGTCTTCGGCTCCGCGCCTCCAAGCCTCGAAATAGGCCTGGCAGAGCGCCTGGAGAAACGCCGGGTTCGTTGTGGCTTCAAGTTCGCTGCGAAGGAAACGGTAAAGGTGCCCTGACACTTCAATCTTGCGGGCGAAGGCTGCCTTGATGGCCAAACCGACGTCGCCGGCCCTTACGTCTTGGAAATCCCATCGCGTCACGCCGGCGTCGAGACGGGCAACGATTTCCGAGAGGGCAAGCGGCATGGCCTTTTCGTAGCCCGGGAATGCGGAGCGGACCGCAAGTGCCGCAGCGTCGAACTGCGTTGTCTCCCAGTCGTCGCGCGTCTTCACTCTCTGCCGGGTTCGCAATGCATCGAGCAGCGACATCCTACTGGCTCCCGGCGAGCGCGCGCTTGATGCCTTCGATATCCGCCTCTCTTGACGGGACGACCATGATGAAACGCAGGTCGATCCTGCGGTTGGCGTCCTGGCCAACCCTTGTCCGATTGTCCTGCATCGGCCTTCCCTTGCCAAAGCCCGCAACAGACAGCACGGGTTGAGAATCCCGGTGAAGGAACTGGACAAGGTCAGGCTTCTGCTGCGTCATCAGCGTGTAAATCGAGGACGCCCGCTTCGCGCTCAGGTCCATGTTCAAGGTGTCAGTGCCCACGTTGTCGGTGTGTCCCTCGACCTGAAGCGCGTCGATCAGCGCATAGCTCGGATTGCATTCGACCCTAAAATCCTTGCGAGGCCCCATCGCATAGCAGGACAGCGCCGAATCCAGGATTGCAGCGATCTGGCGCATGCGGCTCTCGCCCGCAGCGGTCGCCGTCGCACTGCCGGAATCGAACAGGCCGTCTCCACGGAACTGCAGGGCATCGAAGTTCGCGCTGACAGTTACGTTTACTCCAGGGATCTGCTCGTTGATGCGGTCTTTCAGGCCTGCCAGCAGGTTCCTTCGCGTTTCGGCGACCGAAGTGTTGTAGGCTTCCATGGCATTCGTGCGTTCTGGCTGGTCCAGAAGCCGACGGAGCCTGTCCNNGTTCCTCCTTCATCTCCAGGACCCGGCTGGCTATCGACAGATCGGATGTGTCAACGATCTCCGCGATCTGCCTGACCTCCTTTTCGAGGTTTTCCTTCTCTTCCCTGAGCCGATCGTACTCAGGTCGCGGCACGGTATCCTTGACGCTGAACTGGCTCGCGAAGAACGCCAGGAGGATCATCAGGATGAAAAGGAAGCTGATGGTCATGTCGGCCATCGAGACGAAGACGGACTCCTCCTCCTCTTCGTTCTTGTGGGTCCGGCTGGCGCCCCTCACTGCACTGGCCTTTGGCTTTCAGGCTGGAAAGCCTTGGCGTTCTCGATGACCGCCTGGAGAGTGGCCAGCGCATCCGCATACTGCCCGTGGACACTGTTCGAGTGGTTCTCGACCTCGCTGACGGAGCGGGCGATTTCTTCGGAGAAGGACCGGAACGCCTTTTCGAGCTGGCCGTCATATGACGCCGCCCTCGCTTCGAACGTCCTGATCTGATCGCGGATGACGTTCAGCGCCGTCACCGCCACGTCTTTTTCAGAAGCCATGGCGGTCCGGGCTGCATCGACCATCTCGGTGCTTGCGCTCGCGATCTGCCGGGTAGCGGAAGCGGTTTCCGTAGCGGTATGCGCCATCGGGACGGCGGCGTCGGCAAGCTCGCTTCCTGCATTCGACAGTTTTTCCGACACGGCCTCCAGGCGCTGGGCGGCACCGTCAAGGCCAACGGCCGTGCGTTCAGCAGCCGACGAAAACCGGGCGGCTGCCGCGCTGATCTCGTCTGCCAGTCCAGCAAGTTTCGATGAGGCCGACTCGAGACGGTCGCTCGTGACCGTCATTGCCGCGACAAGGCCGTCAGACAGCGAGGTTGCAAGCTTGCTGACCATCTGATCGACCTGGCTCGCGCTGGAACCCACGGCTTTCTGCAGAGGCTCCGATATGGCAGCGATCAGTTCGTCATTCAGCCTCCGGGACTGGTCGCGCTGCTCGATGGTCACGGCGAGCTGCTGCTCCGCGATGTCCTCAAGGCTGACAAACCGCATCCCGCGCTCGATCTCGTGCGCCAATGCCCTCATGGCATGGTCGAGCGAGCGGGTGGCTACGCGAAGCACCACCGTGAAGACGATGGAACAGACCAGTCCCGTCAACGACATGATGAACTTCGCGGACGCGACGGTCAGCAGCTGCGTCAGCGCCATCATGACGTTAGCCTGGTCGCCGCCTGCCTTTAGGCTTTCTCCTGTCTCCTGGAGTGCCGCGATCAAGCCGAGAAAGGTAGCCGCGAGGCCGATCGACACAAAGAGGCCGGGCCAGAACCGCCATCCCGATACGCCAAAGCCCAAATCTTCGAGGTTGAAGAACACGGCTGGCCGGATGGCGTTCTGGATGGCGCCTGTCCCAAGCTTCGCCTCAAGCGTCGTTTCCTGGAACTCTTTCCAGGTTTCGGCAAGATGCTGTCCGTCGCGGCTTTTCCAGGCGGACATCCGGGTAAACACTTCGTCGAAATTCTTTCGGGGCGTTTCGGCGTCACGGTAGCGCCGCACAAATCCCGTGGCTTTTTCCAGCAGGGACCGCCGGCGGAATACGGATCGCAGGAACGCCAGCAGCAAGACGGCAAGCAGCGCGACCAGCGTCAGGCTGAAAAGGCCCGGAGACTGGGGAAGCCTCAACAAGCCCGCGGCGGAAAGAACGATGTCTCGAGCTGCGACGCCCAAGATGAAGAGGTACTCTAGAAAGCCTTCCAATGCCTGGCTCCGCCACTTGTTCAAAACAGGTCGGCAAGTCGGGTTCCGATGCCGCTCTGCCAATCGATATACCGAGTATCCGCCAAGCTACCTGCTCGCGGACCGATCGCTGTACATGGCTCCGATCAAAGCACGGGCGACTTCTGGCAGACATCCAACGTCAAGCCGCTCGGCGAGCGTCACCTTCGTCATCAGTTCGCGGGATAGGTGATGATCGAACTTGGCGATGCTGGGCTTTGCCACCCGTGCCGCGACCGCTTCGCCTTCCGGTGTCTCTCCAGCCGCAAGCTGCCTGAGAAACGCTTCGACGCCGGATGGAGCGACGTTCTGGATTTCAACGGAATGGCCAAATTTCGCCGCCTCGAAGTTTCCTGCAAGGAATGCGAGCGTCAGCGTCTGAAGCCTCTTTGTTCCTGCCCAAGGAAAAACCAAAGACCCATTGCCGTACGAGATGACTGACCCCGCCTCGAGACGGAGGTCGGCATATGCCTCGCGTGCTTCCGCAAGGAGCCGAGCGGCAACTCCGTCCAGGTAGGGATAGGAAACACGCGAGCGGAGAACCTCCCTCATCGTGGAGACTACGCGGTCGTGAACCTGGCCGCCGTCGCCGGCGAAATACGGAGGCTTCCCTCCGCGGGTCGGCTTCACCGTAATCGTTCTCGTGACGTCGTCGATCTCCCGGATCTTCCAGCGTCGCCCGGCGTAGATAATGGTCTCTCCGGGCGCGACCGGCGACGAGAGGGGATATGTTCCCAGAACCTTCGTCTCATGGAGAACCCGGTATTCCCGTTCGGTCGCGAAGACCGGGTAGAACTCATGCGACTCGGTGATGCGCTCGCCCGTTTCACCGATCATCAGCAGTCCTTCGGGCGACTGTTCGATCAGGCGGTTTTCTTTCGAAGCCATGCATCTCAGCAGGTCCGCGAACATCTGGCGGTCTACCGTCCTAAAGGGACCGCGCCTGCAGAGCAGCGTCCAGGCGGCCGATGGCTGGAGCCCGCCGGTCTGGACTATCAAGGCCAGCACCTGGTGGAGGAGCGTCGAGAGATGGAGCCCCCACTCTGCGGGCGGCTCGCACCAGCCTTCCCTCAGGCACTCGACCATCGCTATGGACTGAATGAGGTCGAGGTTCAGGCGGTTCAGCGGATGGCCGCCTCTATCAGGCGCTGGCTCTATGACGAATATCCTCAGAACCGCTGGCTTTCCTGCCCTTCGTCCGGAGCGGCCGAGGCGCTGGCGGATCGATGCTACCGAATATCCGGCGCCGATCTGCCCCACGCTCGCAACGTCTCCGATATCGATCCCCAGTTCCAGGGTTGTCGTAGCCACCGCGGTCGTAGGGCGGGGGTCGTCGCGAAGCCGGATTTCGACGTCTTCCCGCTCGGACTTCGACAGGCTTCCGTGATGCGGAAAGAACTCGTTCGGAAGGCTGCTGTCCTCGCACATCCGGCGCAGCTTGTCCGCGTAGATTTCGACGTTGCGGCGAGAGCCCGCAAACAGAAGGTTCCTGTCGCCGCGGAGAAACCGGAACAGGTCCGAAGCCAAAGCCTCGGGGACGCCAAAGTCCTCGTGGAGCCCTTCGGCCGCAGTACCGTCTCCGGAAGGTTCCGCAAGGGCATCATTCCGGTCAACGTCACCCGCTAATGCAGCGGCTGCAGCCTCCTTGCCTTTGGAAAGATAGCCGCGGATCTGGAGCTTCACTCCGTTCCCTTCATCCAGGCCATGGACCTGCTTGACCCCGGCTCCCTCGCCAGGCCGCAAGGCGTCGGCAGCAAGCGCCATGTCCCCAAGGGTGGCCGAAAGGCCTATACGGTCGATCCGGTCCCTGCCTGCGGCGATCTCTATCCTGTTCAGGATCGACGCCAGCTGCACTCCCCTCTCCGAGCCGATGAAGGCGTGCAGCTCGTCGATGACGACCGCGTCGAGCGCCGAAAACAGGAACTTCGCCTCGGAACCTCTCCGCACCAGGAGCGCCTCGAGGGATTCAGGTGTGATCAGGACAATCCCCGAAGGCCGCCGTCTTGCCCGTGCCTTCGCATCGGCGGAGACGTCGCCGTGCCACTTGTGCAGCAGGACTCCCGCGTTTTCGCAGAGACCCTGCAGCCTCCGGTACTGATCGTTGATGAGGGCCTTCAGCGGGCTGACATAAAGAACCGCGAATCCATCCTCATCCTGTTCGCGCGCCGCGATCCTGGTGAGCAGCGGAAGCAGGGCTGCCTCGGTCTTCCCCGCCGCCGTCTTCGCCGAAATGACGACGTCGCCGCCAGAAAGGATTGCCGGAATGCCTTTCTCCTGCACGTCCCGAAGCGAGGGCCACTTCTGCTGCCAGATCCACTTCCGGACGGGCTCGCTCAGCAGTTCAAAGGCTGAGCGTTGCAAGTTCGTCGTCCGGGTCGTTGCTGTCGGCGGCGATGTCAAGGTCGGAGGACCCGAGGCGGTCTTCCGCGATCGCGACTTCGCCGAGCAGGTCCTGCCACTTGGTTCCAGGATTCTGATCCAGGATGGCAAGGAGATCGACGAAGGCTTTCACCGTGTTTCGCGGCGTCCGGAAATACGCATCGCCGATCTTGCCGGAGCAGTGGTCCATGAAGGCGGCCAGAGCTTCGTCAGGAACAAGCCACTTCTCCTGGACACCCGCGGCGAAGACGTCACGCAGGCGTTCAAGAAGGTGGTACAGTTCCTCCGGCGTTAGGCTCGGCAGGTTGACGACTGGCCCGGAATAATCCGCCAGCCCTTTTCCGGCGAAGCTGTTCTCGGCGAGCCGGGACTGCAGGGCCTCGTACGAATACAGCCCCCTGCGCGTATCGAGAAGGAATTCGGGCGTGCCGCCCAGGATGAACCCGATGCCCTCGGTCGTCCCTTGCAGGACGTCGTTGAGAATGCGGAGGATCTGCTCGTAGTTCTGCTTCCGGGCCTGCGCGCTCTGCAGCTTGTAGAGGTTCACAAGCTCATCGAGGCATACCAGCATTCCACCGAAGCCCGCAGTCCTCACGAAACGCGCCAGCAGCCGCAGCCCGTCGTAGAACGATCCGTCGTCGATGATTGTCCGCACGCCTAGATCGGCGCGGGCCTCCGTGCGGGTGCTGTACTCGCCGCGCAGCCACCTTAGCGCATTGTCCTGAAGCGATGTGTCGCCGTCCTCGTAGCCACGGGCGTAAGCTGCCACGACTGTCGCAAAATCATACCCGGCGACCATCTCGCGGATGTCGCCAAGCCCGTCCTTGATTGCCTGTTCAACCGAAGTTCCAGATTTTTCGGCCCGCTCGGCCGCCTTCTGGATGTAGCTCTCCAGGATATTGCGAAGGGCACCCCCGTCGGGCGTAGTCCGGGTCGCCAGGCTGCGCGCCAGTTCTGCATAGAGTGAACGGGCCTGTCCGCCGGTCGCATGAATGCGGCGGTCTGGCGCGAGGTCTGCCTGGCAGACCGCAAGCTTGCTCTGCAGCGCGATCTGCCGCACGAGAAAAAGGAAGAACGTCTTCCCTGCGCCGTACGAGCCGATGACGAAACGGATGCTGGCCCCCCCGTCTCGAATGCGTTCGATATCCTGGATAAGCGCCTGGATCTCCCTTTGCCTTCCGACCTGGATGTGCTGCAGTCCCAGCCGCGGCACAACGCCGGCCCTGAGCGCGCTGATGACCGTGTCGCGGTCCCTAGGCTTGATGGACGGAGCCTTCGTGTTCATGCGTGTGCGCTTTCGTTTGTCAGCAATGCCGTGGCCAGACGCACGGGAGGAAGCAAGTAGCCGTTGACGGCGTAAGGGCCTTCGCCCTCCATCAGCAGTTCGTCGAAGCGGTCCATCGACCATTCATTGACGGCGTTCCGGGCGGCTCCCGGCATCAGTCCCGCCGACCGGGCCAGGTTCTCGAAGTCAGCTGCCGTCCAAGAGTCCTGTCCCTGGAGCTCTATGACCAGGGAATGGTACCGCTGCTGGAGGCCGTCGAACAGCTCATCGTCCACTGGCTGGTTTTCCTCGATAACCGACGGAGGTTCGACAGCTTCGGCATCCTCTGCGAAGATATCTGCCAGAAAGCTGGCAGTAGCACTTGTCTGGTTCCGAATGGCATGGAGCCTTTTCACGTCGATGCGCGAGCTTGAGGATATCCTTGGTTCAGGCGGAATGGGGATGCCCGCAGGGCGTTCGGCCGCTTCTATGGTGAAGCTTGGCTCATCGTCTTTCCGGCTGGCGCCGTCTTCGTGCAGGAGCGCGTACAGGGACTGTGCGTCCATGCCGATTTTTTTGAACAGGCCTTCTAGAACTTTGACCTCTGCCGCATGTACGGTTCCGTCCGCGCTAGCGATCGCGACAAGTTCCGCAGCGAGCGCCGACCGCGCCGACGGAGGCACGTCTTTCAGTTTTCTTGTCCAGTCATTCAGTTTGGTCGGGTCGGCCTCGGCCAGTGAAAGCTCCGCCTTCAGCCTGAGCCTCTCGTCAGCCGAGAGGTTTGGCGACGCTTCGATCCGCGCGCCCAGCGACTGCTTCTCCTTTTGGTCAAGGCTGCCGTCGGCATGGCCAACGAGCATGCCGAGCATGACTGACAGCTGGGCGGAGCGGTATGCCTCGGTCGCACCTGCCCCTCCCCGGTCTTCGCGTACCGGAAACAGCACGACTTGGTCGTCTGCCCCTGCCTGTTTCAGAGCGAATCCCGGGTCGGCGGTATTCCCGAAACCAAACGCGGAAAGCAGCTGCGACAGTTCGCGCAGTTTCGACTTCCCGGCCGACGTCACCAGATCGAGGTCGGCGATCTCCGAAAGCTGGCGGACGCTGACCGGACGCCGATCCGCAGCAAGGCTGGCAATCCGGTCCAAAGGCTTCCCCGGCAAGCCATCGGCTGCCTTGTGACGAAGGGCCTTTGGCAGCTTCGACGCCACCGCGAAAGTCGTCTTCAATCCGGGAGACCGACCAAGCGCGCGGCTGTATTCATCCAGTTCGTCGGAGCATTTCTCGAAGATCGACCTCGCCATGCCAATGGGCTCGGCCCTTCCGGTGATATCGGGCACCGAGCCGCCAAGAGCGGCGACGTCGACCACGAACGACCCGCTGCACGAACGATAGGTCAGCTTCAGGGTCTTGAATCGGCCGCCCGCGACGCGGTAGCCGCCCGGATGGGCTGCGTTCACCTTCTCGACGAACAATGCCTCCAGCAGCTCGGGCGCCCGCCTGGCCGGAGTGCGCACTCGGGTCTCCGGATGCGTGCCTGCATACCTGAAGAGAAGCCGGGGCTCGATCGGCTTCCCGTCGCGCACTCTCAGGCCGAGGGCCATCTTGATCGAGGTTGGCACTTCAAACCCGTTCCCTTCCACGTCGGGTACAGTCCCGGCATCCTGGCGGCGGGCTTTCAGTTCATAAGCGGAAAGGAGCTCCTGAGCGTATCTGTTGAAGGCATGATTGGAGCCGTAGACGTCGAGAAGACGCCGCACCTCCTGGCAGACGGCATCGGCGTCCGGCGCATTCTCCTCAAGCATGAGGCGGCGTTCCAGGCCGTAGAAATACAGGAACACGTAGCCGATGTAGGCTGAAGGATCAGAACGCGTCCCAGCCAGCCACTCGAGGTACGAGCGCCGCGCTTCGGCAGAGATGCTCGAATAGGACGGCCAATAACCCATTGTCGTTCCGCCAGGATCGCCGCTCCTGGAGACATTGAGTTTCGGGTTAACGAGGCAGTTTTCGTTCTCGTACGAGGCTCCCTGCTTGCCGAGCCGGTTTCCGGCGTAAAACATTCCCGCGGCGATCGTCAGCCCGCCTACGGAGATTGAAGAACCGGCTGGCACCCAGCCAGCGTGGTCAGGAGGCAGCTGTCTCGCGTTGTCCTGCAGACGGCGGGAGCTTCCGAAGAATGGGCGGCCAGCCCGGGCAAGCTTCCTGGCGTCTGCGAGAGCGACGGCCGCAGCTGCATCCGGCGCGACAGTCGGTGCTGGTTGAATCCCTGACTCGTCGAGTTTCCTGACAAGAGCGCTGTCCCCGTTGTCCCGGACTACAGGATTGTTCGCCCTGACGAACGCCATAACCGACGCATCATGTGCCTCTAGGGACAGGCGAGACGCGGACCGCGATTGCGTGGAGGCTGACAAAGGTGGCTCGGCAGCAGGCTGCTCGTTATGAGCCGAAAGGTTGTTGGCTTTGACGAACGCGATGACTGCTGCGTTATGGGCATCCAAAGAGGGCCTTGATGCCGACTGGACGCGCGGAGCCGAGACGGGCGTCTCGGCGTTGGAAACCTGCATCGGCGCCTTGAACCGATGCCCTTCTTCTTCACGTGACAAAGAGCTGGCACGTGACTTCCTTCGCCTGTACCGCCAGGCAAGAGCGGCCAGCAAGAGCCCAAGTGCGGTGACGCTGATTGCGACGCTGCTTCCTTTGGAAGCTTCAGGAGCCGACAGTGTGCCGTTTGACGGAGGCGAGACCTCTGTTCTTCTCTGAGGACTGTGCGTCTGTGGGGCGACAATGGCAGGTTCGGGTACTGTCTCGCCTGTCGTCGAGCTTGCTTCGGTTGCGGGCAAAGCCGAAGATTCCTGAACGACGGTAGCCCGATCGCCCTCCGGCGTCACCGGAGCAGCCACCTGAGGCGTGGACGCCCCTGCTGGAAAAAGCTCCCGAGTGACCCGGTCATCGATCAAGCCGGTGGCGGGAAGCCCAAGAGACTTCTGAAATGCCTTGAGTGCGGCTATGGATCTCTTGCCCCAGAGGCCATCTACCTTGCCTTGTCCATAGCCCCTTTCGGCAAGGGCCTGCTGGATTTCTCGGGCGGACCGAATCTGGCTTTGCGCGATGGTCGAAGTTGAAAGCGACCCAGCAAACAGCGCAGAGGCGAGGGCAAGTAACAGCAGATATTTCAAGACGACCTCACAGCATGCGGCCGAGACTATACACCGGAAGGGTTCTCCGCCAAGTGGCGCCCGGCGCGAGACCACTCCGACCATGTAACCAGCCTACGATCCCCAAGGCGTTTTCCATGCTGTAACTTTTACCAATATGCTCGGATAACGCTATACTGAGGCTTTTTCCAGTTGCTCCTGTATAACCGTTTATAGTTGTTGGCCCGCTTGTCGTCCCCTCTTCGCGCCAAGTGTGACAAATGGTTCACCAGCACGTGCTCCTTTGGGAATACGACCGGCCGCCGTCGCTGGAGCAGTTCCGGGCGACGTTCCCCCGCAAGCTTTGCCGCGCGATGGTCGACCCGCGACGCGAACTCCTCGGCAGCGGAGACGAGACCGTCATGGTCGACGGGAAGGAGATGACTTTCCGCCAGGAAAGCAGATGCCCGGAGCGCCTGAAAGGCGCACCCGAAGCCGACAAGATCATGATCGCGGGCACCGTCGAGTGCCACCCCGAAGGCGCCATGGCCCGCATCAGGCTGCGGCCTCGCCGAGATCAAGCGCCTTATCCGATGCTTCATCCCGGAGAAGCATACGTAGCTTCGGCAATTGCGCCGATTGACAGGTTCCAGCTACGCCAATGAGGCTGCTTTCCCTTCGAGATTGCCTTGCTTGAAGAAGGCGGACAACGAACGTCATCGACGCGATCACTCAAGCTGCCGTCCTTCCTGCCAACCTCCGAAGGCGGCACAGGGATCTGTGTGATCCTGCTGTAAAGCGGCCCGAGCAGGCGTTTACATGGTCTCGCGGGAGACCTGATGCAGATCGCACCTAATTTCATCCTTGTTGCTTGTTCGCCGCCTGTTCCCAGCACTCTTCCCGTGTTCGGCGACGGCGCACTGCCTAGCTGTCCTGCGTTCACCGCGGCACCCTCCGTGACCTCAGTCACTTCCTCCAGTACCGCGCCAAAGTTTGAGGAGAGAGCCGCCGCCCCAGGCACTGCGATGCGCTGAATCCTTCTCCTGCAAGGACCGCAAAGGCACCATAATAGGACTTAATCCTTGTATATCTCTGATATCTCGAAGTATCCAGATTTTTGTCAACAATTACATCCGGAACATTCAAGGTATTATTCCCTAACAAACGCGTACATTTTGGTTGACATAGCTTCTGTTATGTGAATTTTGCTTAGTTTAACATACGGAAAATTAGCGTTATAGGAGATTTTAGGGTGGTGCTGGTATCTAAAAATTTAAAGCATCCTGACGTATATTAGAGTCATTGATGAAGAACGGAACCGCGCGTGATTGAGTTGTTTTCGGCTAAATACGGCTGAGGGTTGACTGGATGCCAACAGACAGGGCGCTGCCACTGCACCACGCAACTGAGACCTGCCACGTTGAAGGACGGCCCCGTGGATGGTCCGCCAGAATATTATATCTGTTGAGACCGGATGGATCGGCGGTCCGCTTCGATCCACTTCTGTCCTACATGATGGCGCACCCGACGCGATCAAGTACTTGGCAGGACCAGACAGCTCGAGCGGTCGGACTGCTCTGGGATTTCAAGATCCAAGTCGGCGATGCAATCCTAGCTCGCGCCGTGCGCGAGAACCGCAATCCGCAAAATCTGCTTCTGCAGGAGTTCGCATTCAGCCTGTTACATGGAACGACGCAAGTCTTTCCCGATGTTACAGGGCTTTATTGGCCAGCAAATTCAAAGGCACGGGTCGAAGAGTTCATCAAATCTATCGAGGTTTTGTCCGACTGGATGCTGTCTGAGAGCCAGGGGGAAACAGAACGCAGGCAAATGCCGGCGCTGGACACGATGAAAAGCAATCCCCTTATCCTTGCCGACTATCTGATATGGAGCAGGATACGTCGCATATCTATGCTTCAGCACCTGAACAAGCAGCCGAAGCATAGGGATAAGCATTCTGTTGTCGAACTGGGGCGGCCATCTCCAGTCCACAAGGACGAGCCGGTCAATTTCTTCCCTCCCAGCCATGCAGAAAAGCTGCTGTGGGACGGCCACCGACGGAAGAACAATGTCGATCCGGCTAACCCGTTCTTCGATTATAACCTACGTGACCAGATGATCGTCTTGCTCGACGGGTGGGGTGGATTACGTCGAAGCGACGGATTGCACCTCTGGTGCCAGGATGTCGTGGAGGAGCCAGGCAAGCCCGGCAGCGCGCTTGTTGTCATCAACCATCCTTCCGAAGCCACGGTCGAGTATGTGGAACACGTGACGCGAAAGCTTAAGCACGGGTCCCGGACTGTAGCCCTGCAGGAGATGTACGGAATACTGCCGCGAAACACCGTCACTCGCGGAGCTTACCACGCGGGCTTCAAGGGCATGGACCTTAACAGGCAGAAGCAGGCATTTGTTTACTGGCTGGATGAGGGTGCAGCACAGCTCTTCTGGACGCTGTACCACGGCTACCTCCGATACGTGCGTCAGCCGATCATGGCGCGTCGGATGGCACTGGGCGGATACAACCATCCGTTTCTCTTCGTCTCAGAGAAGCCGGACAGCTCTGGCTTGCCCGGTGCCCCGTACTCCGAACGGGCTCAGGAGAACAACCACAACGCCGCAGTACGCCGCATAGGCTTGCCGTTAAGCAAAGCGGATGGGACCACTACACATGGTCTCAGGCACCTGTATGGCCACACCCTGATGAAGTGGGGGGTTCCCGCGCAAATCATCCAGAAAGGGCTCCATCACCGGCATTTCCTATCTCAAGTTCCTTACACCATCCCGGACCGGAAATCGGTGAGCGATGCTCTTACTTCGGCAAGAAAGAGAAGCCTTGGGGAAGCTCCCGAAGTTCCTGCACTAGGCCACGAAAGTTCTAGGGAGTTGCTCAAGCTTCAGCGGATTATAATCGGAAAGTCCGTCAATGACCAAATCTGAATATCTAACCGAAGCTCGACAAGTGGGAGATCATTGGATCAATGATGACCCAAGCCGTTTCGCCCTAATACCCAATCGTGACGGTGAAGCCATACTTGAGGAAGCACGGGATATAGAATACCTGATCCGTGCCGCCAAAGGTGCCGCCCGCTTGCTGCAGGAAGAAGTTTTATCGGAACTGCTGGAACTACGTCAGCAGAAGAAGTTACTGTTCCCGATCGGTTTCATGTGGGGCAAGTCCGTCTTCGAGAAGATCTCTGTTCAGCGGCTTCATGGCCTTCTGGCCGAAGTAGATCCGCTCATGATCGAGCGGCGCACGGAGATCCTCCAGCTGCCAGCTTATGCTGCAATCACAAACGAACTCCGCCGGAAAAATCTCGGTCACAATGGCTGGAAGGTTCTGTTCAGCTGCGTCTATGCGTCTACGAACGACATAAATAACGTTCGCGATATCGAGGAGTACCACATAGACGCGCTGGCATCCCTTTTCCAGCCGAACGGGAACTGGGCAGATTGGGTCGGCATTTGGGCCAAGCGCTACATGCAGTATGCGCTCCTAGCAATTGCCGAGGTAAAAGGAGATCCGAATTTTGGAAGGATGTTCGGCACCGCGGATTTCAAGGCAAGGGGATCGCGCAAAGCTCATCTAAAGGCAGCACACCTGAATTGGTTTCACGAGAAGTTTGATCTTTGGCTTGAATCGAGGCTCGTTTCGAGCGCCAAGCGTCAGAGACTGTCCGAGCAATATATCGCTGGCGCACTTAGCTGCCTGCCAGCATCGGATGTAAAGGACTTCACTTCTTCTTTTACCTCAAAGACTATCAAGCACGTGTTGGAACACGTCAGCGCACGGGCCCCTGACTACGCCCGAAGCACCATAGTCTCGCACTTGTATGAATTTGGCATGTGGGCCTACGAAGAGAGCCGCGATGACAGGGGCGTACCACATTTCACATTCGACCTTTCACAAGGCCAGGTAGAAAGATTCCGGAGAGATCACGAAATACCTTCTGGGAAGACAGGTGCGGCTGAAGTTGCAGCACGGCCTATGCCGCAGAAGTTCCATCATGACCTCGTCAGGATTATAACTGAAAAGGACTTTGCATGGCCCAAGTCGCTGATCAATAATAACACTTGTCGTCCAGAGCATTGGATTTCTTGGAAAGATCCAAACACGGGTATCGTAGAGAACGTGTTCTGTGAGGTCATCCCCAGAATACTTCTTCTTCTTTTAAACCTTCCGCTTAGAAGCATTCAAGCGATACGACTCGACAGCGGAGAAGGCGACCTGAGAGCGTTCGACTTGAAGCGCTGGAGGTGGCAGACCTCCACCTCGCCTCTTGCGGGACATTGGGACAAACTCCACGTCAGGAACAAGGAGCGAGGCGTTCTCAGAGAAATTAATTGTCTAGGGGGCAACGGTCGCGACACCATAACCGGGCTCTGGATAAATTCGAACAAGACACAAGATATCAAGCAGGCTTTCGACGAGACAAGCGGCTATGAGATCCCTTGGGAACTTGCCGACGTCATCCAAAACCTAGCAGAAATGCGGGCATGGCAGGAAAAATACAATCCAGTGGAAGGACCTCTCGCGTTTTCGGACGTTCCCGCAGGGATCTTTGCGGCAGTACCGACCGAGAGGATGAAGAAGCTGGTGCCTTCGAGGTTCTATCTGTTCCGGTACCCAATCAATGGCGGCACTTTCGGAACGCAGGCGCCTCCTCCCTATCGAGCTGTACTCAAATTCTTCTTGCATGCCCTTGACGAACTTGAGCGGCGACACAATGACGAAAATCCGGACGATACAATTACGCTCATCACCAAAAGAGACGTCGCGGGCGCCCCCCGCAAAGCCGTTTTCACTGTACACGGCATGCGATCGTCGACCATCACGGCGCTTTACAATGCAGGTGCGCCTATAGCCGTCTTAAGCAAGCTGCTCGCAGGTCATGCAAGCATACTCATGACTCTGAAGTACGCCAAGTTCGAACCCGGGCATGTCAACTCGACACTCACCGAGGCACGTCGCAAGGCGATATCCTCGGCAGTCAGAGACTTTCCAAACGCGCTGGCAAACACGACATACAACAATGCTGCATCCATGACGGCAAAACTGTCGATCGATGGCCTCTCCCAGATGTTCGGTTCTTACAGGGAGCCGACGGGATGGGCCCTGATGGATTTAGGGCTCTGCCCCAATGGAGGAGGGCTTTGCAACATCGGAGGGCCGAAGCGTCGCACCAAAATCGACGGCGGAATAGACAAGTCTCCCCATTCAGCAGTTCCTGGAGGACCTCGGAACTGCGTAAGATGCCGCTTCTTCATGACCGGCGAGCCGTATTTGATAGCACTCTGGGGGCACAGCGTCGAAATCTCTCTTAGACTCGATACCCTGAACAGGCGCATTAAGGAGATCGAAGCCGAACTGGAAAGTCTCAGGGTCCGGAGGCGGATGCTGAACCGCGATAAGCATGCGGTTCCTCCAGACCTCCTGAACCGCATATCAGTTCTGCAGGCACAATCAGAAGCTGCTGAAGATCAAAGAGGACAGGAATTAGGCAATATGCACGCAACGATCGTCTTGATCGAGCAGGTGCGCGAGATTGCTGACAGGGAGAGAAAAAACACAGGCCAGCATGCAGGCAAAGGCAAGAAGCTCGCGATGCTGGTGCACGAGGAAGGGGTGCCATACGTCGAAGGCCGCGCGTCGCATCGCTTCGAGCTGACCGACGCAGTCGTGCAGTTCAGCCGTTTTTACCCTTCCATGACTTCTGCGGACATAGAACGCGAACGGAACAGCTTTCTCGATGTTATCCTGCACAAGAACGGCTACACGCCTATAAGCCTCGCTCCACTCTCCGCAGAAGAAAAGCAGTCTTCAGCAGATGCGCTCAGCGAACTGCTTGTCAGGCGGCTGGAAGAAACAGAGTTGGTGGCGCTTGCCGAAGGAAGCAAGACGCTCGCAGCACTCGGGATCGAGAAGAACCTGCAGGCATGCAGCCGGAAGGCGATAGGCAAGCCCCTTCATCTGCCTGTTCCAAGACAGGCGGTTAGCCTGAGCCACCCCTGAGAATTTGGAGAAAGCCAGGAACATGCCTTGGCCGAAGATCGGCAATGATCACCTTGCAGTGGTGGAACGCGTTTTAACTGAATCAATGCAGGCAAGCGGAGACGAGCGTATCCAGGTCAAACTGAAAAATCTCGACGAGGTATGCCGCCATCTCGTCCTAGCTGGCGGCCAGCGCATAACTGTCCCGTCGGTCGTGCTGGCGTATGCCGCAAGGTTTCCAGCCAGAGACCAAGCGATCGCGGAGTCAAGCATACGGAACAAGCGTGGCGGCAGGAATCCCTACCTGAAGCTGTATCAGGCATGGTACTCCGTTTCCCTATCGGCCAGCCGCAAGCCAGCCAAGACCCAGCAGGCATCAGGCCAGATACTTGATTATGGTGACCTAACGGCCATCGGAGATCAGACCGTCCGTCACAGCGTCAGTTTGTTGATTACCCAGAACCGAAGTTTGCGCAACCAGCTGACAGCCCTTCAAAAAGGCAGGGAACAGCGCACCGTGACCATTGAAGACGACGGAGACGCCGTCAAGCCATTCAACATGGATCTTGCCCTGGATGACGACGAAGTCGAGGCCGTCCAGCTTTTTGTGAAGGGGACAAGGCTCAAATCCCTCGGCATTGTCTGCACGGGAGCCGGAGGCCTGAAAACCAGCGATGGTAGGGCACTGGCGGAACCGGGTTTTATGGACGCACTGAAGAAAATATGCGCCAGCTACAAAACATAGCTGTGCAGGCTTGGTACTCCCTAGGGGAATCGAACCCCTGTTTCAGCCGTGAGAGGGCCGTGTCCTAACCGCTAGACGAAGGGAGCAAGCTGTGTTGCCCGTACACCATTTAACACCCGATCCATGGTAGGACTACCACGGTCAACCCCTTACACCAAAAGACTTGGTAGCTTGGTAGGTTGGCCAAGGGGTCCTAACCGCTAGACGATGGGCGCTAGCCGAGTGACCGCGATATAAACGGCACTTTGCGAAAAGGCAATGGCCTGTTGATGCGCAGGCCAAAAACGTGTGGGATCAGAGTGCCGGCAAGGCGACACGCGCGATGATGCGGCCGGCGGCGAAGTCGTAGATCACCAGAACGCGGTTGCCGTTCGGCTCGATCGTGTCGAGCGCCACGCGGTTGCCGGACAGGGATTGGCCTGTGACGCGCGTGCCGTCTGGCAGAGGGATCGACTGGATGCGGTCGTCGCCTTGCGGGATCGTCGCGGTTTCGGCGGCAGGGACTGCTTCCGGTTCCGGTGTTCGGGTCCAGCGGTAGACAATTGCCAGTACGACCGCCATAAGCGCCAAAAACAACAGGCCGAGATTGATTGCCATGAAGCGCACGAGCTTTCGGCGAACATTCTCCACCGCCGGATCGAGCGGCTTGTCGTCGTCGAGATCGGGATCCTGCTGATTCATGAACTCACTTCCAGGAGATGCGTGCCGTAATGAGTGGCCGTGATAGCGAAGCCGCCGCCGCAAAGGAAGGTGCCGAGATGAATGCAACTGCCGGAACCGGTCTGCTTACTTTGCTCGTTGAAGAAGACGGCGCGGGCACGCGGCTCGATCAGTGGCTGTCGGCGCAAATGGCGCCCGATTATTCGCGCAGCCGCATCCAGGCGCTGATCAAGGCCGGCGCGGTGAAGATCAATGGAGAGCCGGTCAGTGACCAGAAGCGTAAGCTAGGCGTTGGCCAAAGCGTCACCATCGACGTCCCGCCCGCCGAAGACCCTGAGCCGCAAGGCGAGAACATCCCGCTCGACGTGCTGTTTGAAGACGAGCATCTCATCGTCATCAACAAGCCGGCCGGCCTCGTCGTGCATCCGGGTGCCGGCAACTGGACGGGCACGCTGGTGAACGCGCTGATTTATCACTGCGGTCAAAGTCTGTCGGGCATCGGCGGCGTCAAGCGGCCGGGCATCGTGCACCGGCTGGACAAGGATACCAGCGGCGTCATGGTGGCGGCGAAAACCGATCAGGCCCATCGCATCCTGTCGGATGCCTTTGCCGATCATGGCCGCAGCGGCGATCTTGAACGCGCTTATCTGGCCCTCGTCTGGGGCACTCCCGATCGGGCCACGGGGACGATCGACGCCGCGCTGGGTCGTGCTTCGGACCGGGTCCGTCGCGCGGTTGTTCGCGAAACCCGCGAAGATGCGCGCCATGCGGTCACGCATTATGCGGTGGCCGAAACCTTTGGCGACAAGACGGCGCCGTCGGCTTCCCTGGTGGAATGCACGCTGGAAACCGGCCGCACTCATCAAATCCGCGTGCATATGGCCCATCTCGGCCACCCCGTGATCGGCGATGCGGATTACGGACAAGCTTTTCGCACCAAGGCCAACCGGCTGGCGGAACCGTTGCGCGCCCAGGTCGTTGCATTCCCTCGGCAGGCCCTGCACGCTTGGCTTGCNNGCTTCTTGGCTTTTCACACCCGGTTACGGGCGAGCCGATGCGGTTCGAAGCGCCACCGCCCGCCGATATGGCTGCATTGCTGGCGGGATTTCGCGCTTTGTAACACTCTGGGCCGCATCGTTCACGCTTGGGTGACGCTGTGTTGCGTGCCACAGAAAAAGTGCAATTTCTCGATTTGTTCTGATATAAGAACGTCGTCGCGCATGGCTTATCCGAGTGCGCGCGACAGGCCTGCCAGCAGGAGGCCGTTCGAGAAGGAGGGTGCTTTATGGCCCAGTCACTACCCAGTATCGTTTCCGGCGAAGGCGGTTTGTCCCGCTACCTCGAAGAAATCCGCCGCTTCCCCATGCTGCAGCCGCAGGAAGAGTACATGCTCGCCAAGCGGTATCTCGAGCATGAGGACACCAAGGCGGCCCACAAGCTCGTAACCAGCCATCTGCGTCTCGTGGCCAAGATCGCCATGGGTTATCGCGGCTATGGTCTGCCGATCGGCGAAGTCATCTCCGAAGGCAATGTCGGCCTTATGCAGGCCGTGAAGAAGTTCGAGCCGGAACGCGGTTTCCGTCTGGCCACCTATGCGATGTGGTGGATCAAGGCTTCGATCCAGGAATACATCCTGCGTTCGTGGAGCTTGGTGAAGATGGGCACGACCGCCAACCAGAAGCGGCTGTTCTTCAACCTGCGCAAGGTGAAGGGCAAGATCCAGGCGCTGGAAGATGGCGATTTGCGCCCTGACCAGATCGCCGAGATCGCCACCAAGCTGAACGTCTCGGAAGCCGAGGTCGTTTCGATGAACCGCCGTTTGTCCGGCGATGCATCGTTGAACGCGCCGATCCGTGCCAGCGAAGGCGAAAGCGGCGAATGGCAGGACTGGCTGGTCGATGACTCCGAGAGCCAGGAAGCCATGCTGATCGAGCAGGATGAGCTGGATAACCGCCGCAGCATGCTGTCGTCGGCCATGGCGGTCCTGAACGATCGCGAGCGCCGCATCTTCGAAGCGCGCCGCTTGTCGGAAGACCCGTTGACCCTGGAAGAGCTGTCTTCGGAATTCGACATCAGCCGCGAACGTGTTCGGCAGATCGAAGTCCGCGCCTTCGAAAAGGTGCAGGAAGCCGTTCAGGTCGCCGCGCGCCGTCAGGCCCAGGCCCTGCGCACCATCGAGGCGGAACCCGCCTGATCCCGGGATCATCCCTGATCCCCGCGATCATCTGAGATAACAAAAAGCTCGCCTGGATCGCTCCCGGCGGGCTTTTTGATGCTTCGATGTCCGCGTTTAGCGGCTGCCGGCGGCCTGCCAGGCTCGCATCGCTTCCTCGAACACGCGTTCGCCGGGCACGCCCTTTTCCATGGTGATCAGCGCGCGGCGGCCGGAATTGTAGATCAAGGGCACGTCGATCCAGTTCTGTCGGCGCAGCAGCGTCATGTTGGCCTGGATCTCAGCCGGCGAGTCGCTCAGCCCGACAAGGAAGAAGCCTTCCGCGATGCGGGCGGGGATGGCGAGCAGCGGGCTGCCGGTGGCCTGCTCGCTATCCTTCATCGCCACGCGAACGACGTTCTGGATGCCGCCGCCCTCGAAACCTTCCGGCGTGAGGAAGATCATTTCCATGATGTGGCTGGCCGGCAGCGTCGGATCAGCATTGCGGCGGATCGTCATGCGCAGCTGCATATTCTTGCCGGGAATCGTGGCTTCCGCACGAATGGCTGGCTCAGACGGAGCGTCGCCGCCGGGCGATTCCTGTACGACCGACCAGACGATCGATCCGCTTTCAGCCGTGTTCGGCGCCGTCGAAGTCCGCTCTTCATAGAAGATCGCACGTTGGCCAACCTGAACCGTCGGCTCGGAAGCGGCAGGCGTGGTGCCGGCTGGGGTCGTTGTTGGTGCAGCGGCACCGGTTGCCGGAGCGTCGCTGGCGGCTGGCACTTCCGCTTGCGCGGTTTGCGTCAGCTCGGCAACCGAGGTACCCTCGCCGATCGCCACGCTGCCATCGGCCGGACCAGGATCGATCTCGCTGCCATCGGCCTGAA
>DCDI01000138.1 GCA_002316345.1 Phyllobacteriaceae bacterium UBA1059
CGCTTTTCATCGACGATCACGGCGCCGCGCGTCGGCGGCTCAAAGCCGGCCAGCATCATCAGAAGCGTGGTCTTGCCGGAGCCGGAGGGTCCAAGAAGGCTGACGAACTCGCCCTTGGCGATGTCGAGATAAAGGTCTTCAACGACGGTGAAGTCGCCATAGGCCTTCGTCACCTTGTCGAAGCGGATATAAGGCTGGGTCATGGCTCGTGCCGCTACATATCGTTCCCCCTGAGCCCGCCCCTTTGTGAGAGCGAGCCCGTCTGACGCGGCTTGAGACCGCGTCAGATCAAGGGAGGATGCCGCAGCTTACTGCGCGAGCCAAGCATTGAAGCGCTGGGTGAGCGCTTCGGCATTGTCGACCCAGAAATCGACATCGAGCGGGATCGCCTGTTCGAGGTTCTCCGCCGAAGTCGGCAGGTCCTTCTTCAACTCGGCCGGAACGGGCTCAGCGGCTTCCTTGTTGGGGAGACCATAGGCAATGTATTCCGGCAGCTTGACCTGGTTTTCCGCCTTGCTGGTGAAAGCGATGAAGTCCATCGCCGCATCCTTGTTTTCGGCGTCCTTCAGCACGACCCAGCTGTCGACGGCATAGATGCTGCCCGGCCAAACGACCTTGAAATTCTTGCCTTCCGTCTTGTTGATGCCGGTAATGCGGCCATTATAGGCGGTGGTCATGACGACATCGCCGGACGACAGCAATTGCAGCGGCTGCGCGCCGGATTCCCACCAGACGATGTTGGGCTTCAATTCGTCCAGCTTCTTGAAGGCGCGGTCGACGCCTTCCGGCGTACCGAGCACGTCATAGACTTCAGCCGGCTTCACGCCATCTGCCATGAGCGCAAATTCCAGCGCGTATTTGGGTCCCCGGCGAAAGCCGCGCTTGCCCGGGAATTTCTTCGTGTCCCAGAAGTCCGCCCAGGAAGCCGGCGCCGTCTTCAGCTTGTCGGCATCGTAGGACAGACCGGTGGTCCAGACGATCTGGCCGACACCGCAATCGTCGACAGCAGCCGGCAGGTACAGATCCTTGCCGCCGAGCTTGGTCCAATCGATCTTTTCGTAGAGGCCGTCCGCACATCCAAGCGCTAGCTCCTCGGACTCGACCTGCACGACATCCCAGTTCGGGCTGCCGGCCTTGACCTTGGCCGTGATCACGCCGATGCCGCCATCCCAGCTTTCATCGAGCACCGGCTTGCCCAGCACCTTGGAGAAGGGCTCGAAGTAGATCTTGCGCTGCGCATCCTGATAGTTGCCGCCCCAGGACACGACGGTGAGATCGCGCGCCGCAGCGGCGTTCATGCCGAGCGCCAGAGTGCTGGCGAGCAGCGTCGATACGGTGAAGAAACGTGATGGCTTCAGCATGGCTTTGTTCCCCTGTTTATTGATGCCGTAATGCAGTCCAGCATATTTCCTTTGGCGCGTGACCCCTGTTTTGGAGGCACCGGTGAGAATAGTGACCGCTCGCTAGTAGGTCGGCGGGGTGACAGCGCTCAGGATCTCGCTTTTTTCATCCGCAACATTGCGGAAGCGGTGCGGCAAACGGCTGTCGAAGTAATAAGCGTCACCCGGTTTGAGAACGCGCTGTTGTTCGCCAACCGTGAGCTCCACGGCGCCCTTGGTGACGACGCCGGCTTCCTGCGCGGCATGGGAGAAGGCCTGGCCGGTATCGGCGCCGACGGCATAGGTTTCGTGCAGCATCAGCAGCTGGCGGTTGGGATGGTTGATGCCGATCATGCGGTACGAAATCGCATGCGCCTTGCCAATCTCGACCAGCTCTTCCGCACGGTAGAACGGGGTATAGGGGGCGCTCGCTTGGAGATCGGAGAAGAAGCCGGGAAGCGTGGTGCCGAGCGCATCGAGGATGGCGCTCAGCGTATCCACGGACGGGCTCATGCGATCGCGCTCGATCAGCGAAATGGCCGAATGAGAGATGCCGGAGCGCAGCGCCAGCTCACGCACGCCAAGATCGCGGCGCCTTCGCAACTCGCGAAGCTTGGATCCTACCTGCGCCATGAACGCCCCTCCCCACTCAGCCGCTACCCCAGCAGCAAAGATCGTAGCACCGGTGAGAATACTGAACAACAAGCCTGCATGGCGTTGTTTGCGATGACGGCCTGGGGAATGGTTCGCGCAACGCATCGCGCAAGTGAGGAGACCGTCTTTCATGGCACAGAGTTTTGGCGGCAAGGTCCACCACATCAAGGAACCGAAGCGCGATACCGCAGCCGATACGGCGGCGATCGAGACGACGGTGAAGGATATCCTCTCGGCCGTTCAAACGCGCGGCGATGCAGCCGTTCGGGAGTTCTCCAACAAATTCGACAAGTCCGAGCTCGATCGTTTCGAAGTGACGGCTGAAGAGCGGCAGCAGGCACTGAACGGGTTGGACAAGCAGACACGCGCCGACACCGAATTCGCCATCGACAATGTGCGGCGGTTTGCACAAGCGCAGCTGGCGACGATCCTGCCGCTGGAAGTCGAGCTTCTTCCCGGCCTGCATCTCGGTCATCGCGTGATCCCGATCGAACGTATCGGCGCTTACGTGCCGGGCGGTCGCTATCCGATCCTGTCTGCGCCAGTGATGACGATCGTGCCGGCCAAGGTGGCGGGCGTGGATGACGTGATCGCCTGTTTGCCGCCCACCGCCCATCCGGCGATGATCGCGGGCTGCCATTTGTCCGGTGCCGACCGCATCTTCCGCATCGGCGGCGCGCAGGCGATCGCGGCACTCGCCTTCGGAACGGAAACGGTGCCGGCAGTGGACAAGATTGTCGGGCCGGGCAACGCCTTCGTGAATGAAGCCAAGCGCCAGGTATTCGGCCGCGTCGGCATCGACCAGCTGGCGGGTCCGTCGGAAATCTTCGTGGTTGCCGATTCCACTGGCGATGCGTCGATGATCGCAACTGATCTGCTGGCTCAGGCAGAACACGATATTCACACGCGGGTCGGCCTCATCACCACCGATGCGAAACTGGCGGAAGACACGGTGCGCGAGGTGGAGCGCCAGCTGGAAACGCTCTCCACCGCCGATGTCGCCGGCGTTGCTTGGCGCGACTTTGGCGAGGTCGTTGTTTGCCACGATGAAGCATCCATGATCGCTTATTCCGACTTCATTGCCGCCGAGCATCTGCAGGTTCACACCGCCGATTCCGCGGCAACCGCAAAGAAGCTGCGCAATTATGGCTCCTTGTTTATCGGGCCTCTGTCTTCGGTGGTTTATTCCGACAAATGCTGCGGCACCAACCACACGCTGCCCACCATGGCCGCCGGCCGCTACACCGGCGGTCTGTGGGTGGGTTCTTATGTGAAAATCTGCACGCATCAGACGCTGGACGCACGCGCCGTTGCGGCCGTGGCACCGCCGGCTGTTCGCCAGAGTGCGACGGAGGGCATGGAAGGGCATCGACGTGCGGCAGCCTTGCGCCTGAGCGAGGTGGGGTGAGCGCAAACGCGCGGCGCTGATCCCTAGATGTCAGGACGCACCGCGTGGACCATCGGCTTGTCCGCCGTAGCCTTTGCTTAAGCCGGTAGGGTTTCGTAGAGCTTCTATCAGCGCTCGACCTCAGCCCGTCCCAGCCACTGGAGCCTGTTCATGACCATTGCGCCGAACTCGATCGAAGCCCGCGACATCGCCTACCAGATGCATCCCAACGTCAATCTTCGCACATACGAGAAGAGCGGCGGGTTGGTGATCGAGTCCGGCGACGGCATCTATGTCACCGATAATAACGGCAAGCGCTATATCGAGGGTCTTGCCGGCCTGTGGTCGGTTGCCGTCGGCTTCGGCGAGAAGCGTTTGTCCGAGGTCGCGAAGGCGCAGATGGACAAGCTGCCTTATTACCACACCTTCGCCTACAAGACGCATGGGCCTTCGATCGAACTGTCGGAAATGCTGATCAGCATGGCACCCGTGCCGATGTCGAAGGTGCATTTCACCTCGTCGGGCTCAGAAGCCAACGATCTTGCGGCCAAGATGGTGTGGTATCGCTCGAACGCGCTGGGCAAGCCGGACAAGAAGAAGATCATCGGCCGCATCTACGGCTATCATGGCGTGACGATCGCTGCCGGTTCGATCACCGGCCTGCCGCGCAATCACCAGAGCTTCGACCTGCCGCTCGACCGGATGGTGCATACGTCGTGCCCGTCTTATGTCCATTTCGGCAAGGACGGTGAAAGCGAGGCGGACTTCACCGAGCGCATGCTCGGGGATCTCGAAGACCTGATCCAGCGCGAGGGCCCGGACACGATCGCGGCCTTCTGGGGCGAGCCGGTGATGGGTGCGGGCGGCGTGCTCGTGCCGCCGGCTGGCTATTGGGAAGGCGTGCAGGAGATCCTGCGCAAGCACGACATTCTGCTGGTCGTGGACGAGGTCATTTGCGGCTTCGGTCGCACCGGCAATATGTTTGCCTGCCAGACCTACGACATCAAGCCCGACGTTCTCGTGCTGTCGAAGCAGATCTCATCGTCCTATCTGCCGCTGTCGGCGATCCTGATGAACGACGCCTTCTACCAGCCGATTGCCGATGAATCCGCGCGGATCGGCGTGTTCGGCCATGGCTTCACGGCATCGGGCCATCCGGTTGCCACCGCCGTTGGGCTGGAGAACCTTAAGATCATCCAGGAGCGCGATCTCGTCGGCAATGCGGCGGCGCTCGAGGAGAAGTTCCTTGGCAGGCTGAGCGAGCTCGCGCAGCATCCGGTTGCTCATTCCTCTAGGGGTGTGGGGCTGCTCGGCGCGCTGGAAATCAAGCCTTTTGCCGACGGCAAGCCCGGCGATGCGGCTGCTGCCGTCGCTGCCGCCTTGCAGGAAGAAGGCGTGATCTGCCGCGCGGTGATGGAAGCCGTGTGTTTCTTCCCGCCGCTGATCATCACCGCCGAACAGATCGACGAGATGTTCGATGCGCTCGGCCGCGCCCTCGACAGGGTGGCCGCAGATCGCGCCTGACGGACTGTGATGCTTGCACAGATGAAAACTAGCGCGAGCGGGCTGGGCGCCGAGTTGAACACCGGCGCCACGGCCGTTCCGCCTGAGCAAGCCGAGCAGATCGCACGCGAGCTTTACGGTCTCGAAGGCAAGGCCGAGTGGCTGTGGGGCGAAAAGGACAGCAACTATCGCCTAACCTTGTCTGACGGCACGGCGATGCTTCTGAAAATCCTCAACCCCGCGGAAGACCCGGATGTCACCAACATGCACAGCCTGGCGCTGCTGCATGTGGAAGCTGAAGATCCGGGCATCCCGCTGCAGCGCATCATCCGCACCCGAAATGGCCAGCCGGATGCGCGGATTGTGGCCGACGACGGCGGATCGCGTGGCGTGCGGATGGTGAGTTTCGTGCCGGGGGTGGCGCAGCGCACCGCGCCGCATTCCGCCCTGCAACGTCACCGCATTGGTGCTCTGCTTGGCCGGATGCAGAAGGCGCTGAAAAGCTTCCACCATCCGGCGGTCTCGCACCGGATCACCTGGGACATGACGCATGCCGCCGATCTGCGTCAACTGATCCCGGCCTTTCCCGATGCCGAGCATCGAGCGCGGCTTGAGCAGGCGTTTGATCGCTTCGATGCCGAGATCGTGCCAGTGGTGGCGGGTCTGCCGGCGGAAAGCATCCACAACGACTTCAATATGGAAAACATCCTGGTGGATGCCGACCATCCCGACGAGATCGCGGGCATCATCGACTTCGGCGACATGGTGCATGCGCCGGTCCTGTTCGATGTTGCGGTGGGCGCCGCCTACCAGATCGGCGTGGCAGACGATCCGGTTGAAGCCATGTGCGATTTTCTGCGTGGCTATCGCACAGTGAGCCGCTTGTCGGAGGAGGAGATCGCGCTTCTGCATACGGCCGTGGTGATGCGGTTGGTGATGCGGCTCGTTATTCCGCAAAGCCGCGCGCAGTTGTTTCCCGATCAGGCCGAGCGGCTGACGATCCGAAGCCTGGATGTTTGGGCGCAGCTTGCCCGCCTCGATGCCATTCCGCGTGACGAGGCCATCGCTAGGCTTCGTCAGGCCCATGCCGAAGGGACGCCCCAATGACGCGCCTGGTTTCCGCCCGCCCTGCTCCTGCGATGATCAACGGCTTCGATGGCGGCAAGTTGGCCGAGCTGCCGGAACGCGAGCGCTCGCTGATCGAGCGCCGGCAGGCTCTGCTCGGCTCGTCCTATCGCCTGTTCTATGAAACGCCGGTGCATGTGGTGCGTGGCGACGACGTCTGGCTTTATGACGCCGACGACAATGCCTATCTCGACGCCTACAACAATGTCCCCTCCGTCGGGCACTGCCATCCCCACGTGGTGGAGGCGATTGCGCGGCAGGCGGCAGTGCTGAACACGCATACGCGCTATCTCGGCGAGCAGATCCTGGATTATTCGGAGCGGCTGCTGGCGACGTTCCCGGCCGAGCTCAACCGGGTGATGTATACCTGCACCGGTTCCGAAGCGGTCGATCTGGCGCTGCGGCTTGCGCGCTACTACACCGGCGGCACCGGCATCATCATCACCGAAAACGCCTATCATGGCGTGACGGCATCAGCGGCCGAAATCTCGCCGGCGCTCGGGCCCAACATGCCGCTTGGCCAGCATGTTCTGACCGTGCCGGCACCCGACAATTACCGTGGCGACGGGCGCGATGTCGGCGATGTGATGGCGGAGAATGTCGCCAATGCTATGGCCTTCATGCGCCGTCATGGCATCAAGCCGGCCGCTTTTATTGCCGATGGGATCTTTTCCACCGACGGCATCTTCTCCGAGCCGGCCGGCTTCCTGAAGAAGACGCTGGATGTGTTGCACGAGGCGGGCGCGCTTTACATCGCCGACGAAGTGCAGCCGGGCTTTGGCCGGCTGGGCACCGGCATGTGGGGCTTCATGCGCCATGGTATCACACCCGACATCGTCGTCATGGGCAAGCCGATGGGCAACGGCATGCCGATTGCGGCGGCCGTGATGAAGCACGAGATCGAGCAGAAGTTCGGCGCGGATATCCGCTACTTCAACACGTTCGGCGCCAACCACGTGTCGATCGCCGCCGCATCGGCCGTGCTTGATGTGATTGAGAACGAGTCGCTGATCGAGAATGCGCGCGCTACGGGCAATCACCTGCTGGCCGGCATGCGCGCTTTGCAGGAAACTGTGCCGTCCATCGGCGACGTGCGGGGTATCGGGCTGTTTCTCGGGCTGGACTTCGTCAGGGATCGCGAAACACGCGAGCCGGATGGAGCGCTGGCGCTGAAGGTCGTCAACGGTTTGCGCGATCTGCGCGTCCTCATCAGCGCGTCTGGACCGGCCGGAAATGTCCTCAAGATCCGGCCGCCGCTGCCGTTCAAAATCGAACACGCCGACCTGTTTCTCACGGCGCTGAAGGACGTGCTTGAGGATGTGGGCGCAGCGGCGTGAGCGCCTGACCGTGTCTTAGGTTTGAGCGCTTTTCATGCGTTGATCAGGACAGCGCGCCGACCGACCATGACATCCGACTGAACTGTGGGCGGGTCGCCTGCTTGTCTTGCACTTTCCTCTAAAGCCTTGATACTGCGCTGTGGAGGAGTGGAGGAATGCCCAAAAACGACATCGCCGCCGTGCGCTTGAACGGCGTCGCCATCAGCTTCGACCTCGCTGACCGGCGTCGATACGAGGCGGTTGCGCCCACCGATCTTGCTGTTGGTGAGACCGAGTTTGTTTCCATTGTCGGCCCCACCGGATGCGGCAAGTCCACGCTGCTCAACGCAACGGCCGGTTTGCTGCGGCCAGCCAGCGGGACGGTAGACATCTTCGGCGCGCCCTTGACCGGGCTCAACCGTCAGGCCGGATATCTCTTCCAGCAGGACGCGCTGATGCCGTGGAAGACGGTGATCGACAATGTTGCGATCGGGCTTGAGATCGCCGGCACAGCTCGCGCCGAAGCTCTGTCGAAGGCCCGGCATTGGCTTGAGCGCGTCGGTCTTGGCGCGTTTGGCGATCGTTACCCGCAGATGCTGTCGGGCGGCCAGCGCAAGCGCGTGGGCCTGGCGCAAGTGCTGATCCGCGATCCCCGCTTGCTCCTGATGGATGAACCCTTCGGTCCGCTCGATGCGCAAACGCGCCAGATCATGGGCGACCTCCTTTTGAAGCTGTGGTCGGAAGACCGCAAGGCGGTGATGTTCGTGACGCATGATCTCGACGAGGCGATCGCGCTGTCTGACCGCGTCGTGATCATGTCGGCCGGACCGCGTTCGCACATCATTGGCGACTTTCCCGTGACGCTGGAGCGGCCCCGCAACGTCGCGGAGATCCGGCACGATCCCGAATTCATTCGGCTCCATCGCGACATCTGGGACGCGCTGCGCGATCAGGTCATGACGGCCTATAACAATACGGCCGGAGCCGCCGCATGAACCGCAGCCTGCTCGTTCTCCTGCAGATCCTGGTGGCCGTCGTCGTCGTGGCCTTGTGGCACCTGGCTTCCGCCACAACCCTGTTCGGCAATCCCAAGACGATCGCCTTCTTCTTTGCAAACCCCGTCGGCGTGGCACAGCGCATCTGGACGTGGTTCAGCAGCGGCTCGATCTGGTATCATCTCGGCATCACCCTGGCAGAATCCGCGCTGGCCTTCCTGATCGGTTCGCTGGGCGGCGTGGTGTTCGGCTTCTGGTTTGCCCGCAAGCCGCTGGTTGCGGCGGTGTTCGATCCTTACGTCAAAGCCGCCAACGCTCTGCCACGTGTGGTTCTCGCGCCGATCTTCGCGCTATGGTTCGGGCTCGGCATCTGGTCGAAGGTCGCGCTCGGCGTCACGCTGGTATTCTTTATTGTCTTCTTCAACGTGTATCAGGGCGTGAAGGAAGTCAGCCAGCCGGTGCTCAACAATGGCCGTATGCTGGGCATGAGCGAACGCCAACTCTTGCGCCACATCTACCTGCCGTCGGCTCTGTCCTGGGTATTTTCCAGCCTGCACACCTCCGTCGGCTTTGCCGTGGTGGGCGCCGTGGTAGGCGAATATCTGGGCTCGGCGGCGGGGCTCGGCTACCTTATCCACCAAGCCGAAGGCGTGTTCGACGTGNNGTTTTTGCCGGCATGTTCGTTCTGATGGCTTTCGTGCTGTTGGTGGACGGTTTGGTGACGCTGGTCGAGCGCAGGCTCCTGGCTTGGCGCGCTTCATAAGAACGACAAATAACGGGAGGAAGCGAAATGAAACGCAGAACGGTTCTGATGGGCGGCGGCGCGCTGGCGCTGGGTGCAGCAGCGGGCGCCTGGCCGGCTCTCGCGCAGGAAGGCAAGCCGGAAAGAACTGACGTAACGCTGGGCGTCGGCGGTAAGCCACTGCTGTATTATCTGCCGCTGACGATCGCGGAAAAGAAGGGCTTCTTCGAGCAGCAGGGCCTCAACGTTTCCATCAACGACTTCGCGGGCGGCTCCAAGTCGCTGCAGGCGCTGGTGGGCGGCTCGGTGGATGTCGTGACGGGCGCCTACGAACACACGATCCGCATGCAGCACAAAGGCCAGGATGTCGTCGGCATCTGCGCACTCGGGCGCTTTCCCGGCATCGTGATTGCGGTGCGCAAGGATCTCGCCGGCGAGGTCAAGACGATCGCCGACCTGAAGGGCCGTACGGTCGGCGTTACGGCGCCGGGATCGTCCACGTCCCTGATGCTGCAATATGCGCTTTTGAAAAACGGACTTCAGGATACTGACGTTTCGATGATCGGCGTTGGTGGTGGAGCCGGAGCGGTTGCCGCCATCAAGCAGGGCCAGGTCGACGCGGTTTCGCATCTCGATCCGGTGATCGCGCAGCTGCAATATGACGGCGACATCGAGATCCTGCTCGATACCCGCACCGAAGCCGGCACACGTGACCTGTTTGGCGGTCCGAACCCCGCGGCGACGCTTTATACCACCGGCGCCTTCGTTGAAGAAAACCCGGTCACCACGCAGCGTCTGGTGAACGGCATGATGGCCGCGCAGAAGTGGCTGCAAACGGCCTCGCCGGATGAAGTGGCCGACACCGTTCCCGAGGAATACCTGCTGGGCAATCGCGACCTTTACAAACAGGCCTTCAGCAATTCGCGCGAAATGTTCTCGCCGGATGGGCTTGTTTCGCAGGAAGGCTATGCTTCGATGATGGAGGTTCTGAAGACCCTCGATCCTGAGCTGAAGAATGCCGATGTCGCTTATGAAAAGACCTTCAACGACAAGTTCGTGAAGGCGGCTTGAGGGGTCACAGGATCGGCAAGCCCATGGCACCACCCTCGCCATGAGCTTGCCGGCTTTGCTGCTTAACGGGCTCGCCGATGATCGGTTAATTCGGTAGGGGTTTGATCCAGTGAGTGTGGCTTTCGCCAAGGAAGACAGCGCGGAAGCCGCTTCGGAAACCGTTCTGCCGGCACGGCCGATTTCTGATCGAGCGAACCTCGTCACGGAAGCCGGACTTGCAATGCTGCAGGCCGCCCTGGCGAGCGCGCAGCAGGCGCTGGAAGCCGCCAACCTCCTCGAAGACATCAACGAACGGCGGCGGCAGTCTGCCGTGCCGGTCCGTGATGCCCGTTACTTTGCCGAGCGGGTGCGGACGGCTCAACTCACCCCGACCTCAGCTTCCACCAATGTCGTTGCCTTCGGCCACACCGTCACCTTCGAGCGCGATGACGGACGCACGCAGACGTTTCGGATCGTCGGGGAAGACGAGGCCAACCCCGCGCAGGGCTCCATCTCCTACGCGTCGCCCGTGGCCGCGGTTCTGCTTGGCAAAGCGATCGGCGACGTGGTGCTGCTTGGACCGCGCGAACTCGAGATCCTGTCGATTTCCTGATTGATCACGCTGCGCATCACGGCTGCCAAAGCGGCTGATGGCCGGGATCGAGCAGGCGGTCGGTGAAGAAGGCGGCGCTGATGAAGGCGAGGTGGGTGAGGGCTTGCGGGAAGTTGCCGAGCGGCAGGCCGCGCTTGTCGAGTTCCTCCGAAAACAGGCCGAGCGTGTTGCCGTAGGCCAGGCCCTTGGCGATCACCAGCTGCGCTTCGTCCAGGCGCCCTGCCCGCGCCAGGCATTCGGCGTACCAGAAGGTGCAGGTGGTGAAGGCGCCCTCGCCGCCTTCGAGGCCGTCGGCATTTCGGTAGCGGTAGATGAGCCCGTCGTCGCAAAGCTGCTCGCCGATCGCGTCCAGCGTTTTCAGCCAGACCGGGTCGGTTGCCGAAACGAAGCGGACGAGCGGCATCATCAGCAAGGCGGCGTCGAGTTCGGTGCCGCCGCGTTCCTGAACAAAATAGCCATTGTCGGGATGGCGGAAGTTTTCCCAGATATCGGCCGAGATCGCATCGCGGCATTCGGCCCAGACAACCAGCGGTGCCGGCAAAGAGCGCTTCTTCGCCAGCCGGATCGCGCGATCCATCGCTACCCAGCACATCAGCCGCGAGTGCAGGAAATGGCGCGGCTGCGTGCGCATCTCCCAGATGCCGGCGTCGGCTTCCTGCCAGTGCTGCATCACATATTCAACGATGCCGCTGATGTGCTGCCAGCCTTCATGAGAGATAGCCCGACCGTATTTGTTGGAGAGATAAACGCTGTCCATCAGCTCGCCGAAAATATCGAGCTGGCTTTGGGCATGAGCGGCATTGCCGATCCGCACCGGCCGGCTTTCGGCGTAGCCTTTGAGGTGCGCAAGCTCCTGTTCGTCGGCGGCCTCCGATCCGTCCAGCGCATACATGATGCGGATAGGATGATCGACATCGGCAGCCATCACACGCTGCCCGGCCCAAAGGCGGAAGTGCTCGGCCTCCTCGATGAAACCCAGCCGCATGAAGGCATAGACCGTGAACGAGGCGTCGCGGATCCAGGTCGCGCGATAATCCCAGTTGCGTCCCGCACCCGTCGCTTCCGGCAAGGAGAAGGTGGCGGCTGCCGCGATCGATCCGTGGCGCGCCGACGTCAGCAGCTTCAGCGCAAGCGCCGAGCGTAGCACCTGTTCACGCCAGCGCCCCTTGTACGTGGCCTGTGACAGCCAGCTGCGCCAGGCGGCGGTTGTTGCGGCGATCTCCTTGGCGATAGCCTCGTCGTCGGGACAAGCCAGCGCTTCTTCGCCAAGGATGAACCAGGCACTCTGTTTGGCCTCAAGGGTGAAGCGGGTTGTCGCCGCGCCAGTCTCGCAGGCAAGCGGCACGGACGCGCAGAGCTTCAAGGAGAGATCGCGACCCTTGAAGGAAACGCCGCCATCCGCCCGCTGAACCTCTGGAACCTCGCGGGCGTAATCGAAGCGCGGCGCGCAGGTGACGGTGAAGGTGACGGTTCCCCGTGTCGCCGTGACTCGACGGATCAAGCAACGCGCATCAGGGCCAGCCAGCCCGCTCGCCTTGGGATGCGGCATGAGATCAACGATCTCCGCGCTGCCATTTTCCGCCGTCCAACTGGTCAGCAGCACGTTGGTGTCTGGGATGTAGAGCTGGAGATGACGCGGGTTTTCGAGGTCGGGGGTGATCGAAAACGCACCGCCGCTGCCTGCATCGAGCAGATCCGCGAAGATCAACGGACTGTCGAGCGCCGGCCAGCACAGGTAGTCGATCGTACCATCGCTGGCGACCAAGGCGGCGGTTTCGAGATTTCCGATGATACCGTGTTCACCGATGGTGCGGCGCGGTTCAGCCATTATCGCGGAACTCGGGGTAAAGCGACATGCCGCCATCCACGAACAGGGTCGTGCCCGTGACGTAATCGGCCTCGTCGGAAGCCAGCCAGACGGCGGCGCGCGCGACATCCCCTGGCTCCCCGATGCGGCCGTAGGGGATCAGCCGGAGCAGCTTGGTCAGCGCTTCCTCGCTGTCCCAGGCCTCCTTGTTGATGGGTGTGCGGATGGCGCCCGGCGCGATCGCGTTGACGCGAATGCCATCGCCCGCGACTTCCTGCGCCAGGGATTGCACGAGCATGCGCAACCCGCCCTTGGCAGACGCGTAGTTGATGTGCCCGGCCCAGGGGATGATCTCATGCACGGAGCTCATGGCGATGATCGTTCCAGCGCTGCGCGCCGGCCGTTTTTCGCTCGGCTGGACGCGGAAGCGGCGCACGGCTTCTCGCGCGCACAGGAACTGCCCGGTCAGGTTGATGCCGATCACGGCGTTCCAATCGTCCAGCGACATGTCGGCGACAGGGGCATCCTTCTGGATGCCCGAATTGGACACCAGCACGTCGACCCTGCCGAAATGCTCGGCCGCCGCATCGAACAGGCGAAGCACTTCGCTTTCCTCCGACACGTCCGCCTGCACCGCAATCGCGCGGCCGCCTTGCGCCGTGACACGCTCGACCAATTCGTTGGCGGCATCGCCATGTGAGTGAAAGTTGGCGACGAGTGCAGCGCCGGCACCGGCCAGAGCTTCGGCAACGGCGAGCCCAATGCCTGAGCTTGCGCCGGTGACGATTGCGACATGATCCTTCAAGGACCGGGTGTTCGTTTGCAAAAAAGGCCTCCGATTATCCGCCGCGGCTGCCCGTGAAGTAGGGAGCGAGCCGCAGATAACCAATGGCAATCGTCGTTCTAGGCGGCGCGCTGGGCGGTCAGTACGAAGAAGCGGATCATCTGCTGCGACCCGGGGGCATACATCGTGCCATAGAGATCATCCGGCAGGAGGTGCTGCCAGGCGGTACCATCGCTGAACCCTGCACGCTCCAGCATGGCGCGAGCATCGTCTTCGGTGAGGCCGTTAATGAAAGGCAGCTCGGCGCCGAACTCGTTCGCGCTTGTATTGGGGCTGGACCGCCAAAGGCCGTCGGACACGAGAAGACGGCCTGAGGGTCGCAGCAGCCGGTGGGCAAGGCGCAGGGCTTCTTCCGGCTGCTCCAGCGTCCACAGCACGTTGCGGATGGTGACGATGTCGGCGCAGGCCGTCGGCAGGTCGGCGTCGTCCATGGTGTTTTCGATGAAGCGGATGGACAGGCCGCGCTCCTTCGCCTGGGCACGCGCATAGTCCAGCATGCCGGATGCACCGTCGACGGCCGTAACGCGGTGGCCGAGCGTGGCGCAAAGCAGCGCGCAGGCGCCGGTGCCCGTACCGAGATCGACCACGTCGCGCGGCTCTTCACCCAAGGCTTGGCCGAACAGGTTCAGCCAGCCGTCGAAGTGCTTGAGATGGGAAGCGGCATCGTCGAAGCGGTGGGCGCGCGCCGTCCAATGCTCGGACATGGCTTTCGCGGTCTGTGGTGCAACGCGCGTCATGTCAGAGGCCGGCTTGGCTTGCCGTATCGATGATCTTGTCGAAGCGCTTTTTGGCGATCGGCGGCAGCTTTTCGGGCAGCTTGACCGCATCGGCCCTGCCTGCGCCAACCTGGATCAGCATCACCATGCCCATGTCGAAATGCGGCGAGCACTTCACGCCGTAGGTGCCTTCCTTGTCGAGCGTGACTTCGAATTCCTGATTGATCTTGCTGAGGAAGGGTTCTGCACCCTCCGGAATGAAACCGTCGATCGTCGCGGCATTGTGGCCCTTCACGGTCGGCAGGAATTTGATGGTGTCGCCCGGCTTCACCACGAGAAAAGCAGGGTCGTAATCCATCGGGCCGTTCGGGCCGCGGTTCAGCATCTTCACCTCATGCGTATCGGCGAAAGCGAGACTGGACAGGCTGCAAAGCAGGGCTGCGGCAAGTGCTGCGCGGATCATGAATGGTCCTCCTTGATGAGCGTTGGATTGGCTTCCGGTGTGCCCAGCGGCTGAAAGCGGATGACGCGGCTGTTGTCGTCGGGATCGACAAGGAAGCTCGCGCGGACGTTGAAGACATCGCGCATCAGCTGCGCCGTCAGCACCTCGGAGGGCGGGCCGATCTGCACGAGACGACCGCCGTCGAGCACCGCGACGCGGTCGCAGCCCATCGCCTGGTTGAGATCGTGCAGAGCGACCACGGTTGTGATCGGCAGCGCGCGAACGAGGCCGAGGATCGCCAGCTGATGCTCGATATCGAGGTGGTTGGTAGGCTCGTCGAGGAGCAGGATGGTCGGCTGCTGCGCCAGCGCACGGGCGAGATGCACGCGCTGCTGTTCGCCGCCCGATAGCGTGTGCCAGAGCCGCTTGGTCATGGCTGCCATGTCGACGTCGGCAAGTGCACGACCAACGATGGCGTCATCGCGCGGCGACCATGGCTCGATCGCCGACAGCCAAGGCGTGCGGCCGAGTTCAACCGCATCCTGCACGGTGATGCGCTCGGCCGTGCCCGCATGCTGTTCCACGAAGGCCAGGATCTGGGCGATGGAACGGCGCGGCATGGCGGCCATCGGCTGACCCTTCAGCGTCACCGTGCCGGACGACGGCGCGAGAATGCCAGCCAGCATCTTCATGAGCGTCGACTTGCCGGAGCCGT
>DCDI01000034.1:0-5386 GCA_002316345.1 Phyllobacteriaceae bacterium UBA1059
ATAGCCGCAACTGTATCGCTCATTTTTCTCTTCCCTAACCCACAAACCGGCCTGAACCAGCAAGCCCGCACCCAATGAACCGGCACATAGACCTTTCCGGCGATGGTAGTCGAGCACCCCCCGCGAAACGGTTTGGCTGCGCCAGCATGTGTCGCAAAATCGACAAGGGGCCGGCGCAAGAATCCAGTCGCTTTCTTCTCGGCGCGCGTCGCAAAATGACTATGCGGAACGCGTAGTTTACGGAATAAGCTACACGTGACTGCTTCGCTCGCCCAAAGAGCGCGGCATGCCTGGGAGCACAGAATGTCCGACGACGAAATCATCCTGTCCGAGCTTTCCGACGAAGAACTCGTTCAGCAGATGCATGACGACCTTTATGACGGCCTCAAGGAGGAGATTGAGGAAGGCACAAACATCCTGCTGGAACGCGGTTGGGAGCCTTATCAGGTCCTGACCGAAGCGCTGGTGGAAGGCATGCGCATCGTGGGCGAGGATTTCCGCGATGGCATCCTGTTCGTGCCGGAAGTGCTGCTTTCGGCCAACGCCATGAAGGCCGGCATGTTCATCCTGCGCCCGCTCCTGGCTGCCACCAACGCGCCGAAGCAAGGCAAGCTGGTGATCGGCACCGTCAAGGGCGACATCCACGACATCGGCAAGAACCTCGTCGGCATGATGATGGAAGGTGCGGGCTTCGACGTAGTGGATCTCGGCATCAACAATCCGGTCGAGAACTATCTCAACGCCATCGAAGAGCATCAGCCGGACCTGATCGGCATGTCCGCCCTGCTCACGACCACCATGCCCTACATGAAGGTCGTGATCGATACGCTGAAGGAAAAGGGCATTCGCGACGATTACGTCGTGCTGGTGGGTGGCGCGCCGTTGAACGAAGAGTTCGGCAAGGCCGTGGGCGCCGACGCCTATTGCCGCGACGCCGCTGTGGCGGTGGAAACGGCCAAGCAGTACATGAAGCGCAAGCACAATCAGCACGCTTGAGGCTGATCGGCGGTCTTAACGTCCAGATGCAACAAAGGCCGCGATGGATATCGCGGCCTTTGTTTTAGATGAACTGGCGGCGGCGGATCTCGCGGCGTCCAGTTCGGGCTTTCCTTACTGCGCGGCGCGCGAGACGTTCTTGCCTGCGGACTGCGTAGCGTTCACGGTGTTAGCGGTATCGGCACCTACGCCGCGGATCGTGTTGGCGCAAGCAGCGGACATAAGCGCGGCGGCCAGAACGGCGATGGTAGCAATGCGCGAGTTGGTCATTTGTCGTCCCTCAGGGTTGTTTCGCTCCCAAAACGAGAAGATGCTAAAATAGTTCCCATGAGTCAGCGCCGCAGCGAAAATAAAGAAGAAGCTGTTTCGTTCGCAGCTGGCGGCGCCGTGCCGGTCCAGGACCGGCTTCTGGTGATCGCCTGCGGTGCCATCGCCCGCGAAGTGCTGGCCTTGACCAGGCTGAACCGCCTCGACCATGTCGACCTCACCTGCCTTCCGGCGATCTGGCATGTGTATCCCGCAAAGATCGCACCTGCGATGCGCGATCAGATCAAGGCGGCGCGCGAAAAAGGCTATCGCCGCATTTTCATTGGCTATGCCGAGTGCGGTACGCAGGGGCAACTGGACAAGATCTGCGCCGAAGAAGGCGTCGAGCGCATCGAGGGGCCGCATTGCTATGCCTTCTTTACGGGCAACGAGCGCTTCATGGCTGGTATCGAGACCGAATTTACGGCCTTCTACCTGACCGACCTGATCACGCGGCAATTCGAAGCCTTCGTGATCGAACCGCTGAAGCTGGACAAGCATCCCGAACTTCGCGACATGGTGTTCGGCAACTACACCAAGATCGTTTATCTCGCGCAGACGGATGATCCGGCTCTTCAGGAAAAAGCCCGATGGGCGGCCGACTATCTCCACCTGGACTACGAATATCGCTTTACCGGCTATGGCGATCTGGAGCCGGCTCTGCAACGTGCTGCGCTTCCTCATCAATGAGCCTGCGATGATCGGGTTCGCCATAAGGCTCCGAAGGATTTCATGATGCGTCGACTGATTCTAGCGGCTGTTCTTCTTGGCTCAACAGCCTCGGCTTACGCTGACGGCGCGATCGCCCGGATCATCACCAAGAGCGACGCGGCGCGGTTGGAAAAATACGAGGCGACCCGCACGGAAGCCTTGAACGACGCGCGCGAAAACGGCGATGCAAAGGACGTCGACATCGTCAATACCGTCATGACCGAGCGTCCGCTGCGCTTTGCGGGTTTCGATATGAAGGGCGATTGGCAATGCCGCACGATCAAGCTTGGTGGTGATCCCGCCGCCGTTGTTTATGGCTGGTTCAAGTGCCGGGTGACGGATGATGGTGCCGGCTGGTTCCTGAGCAAGATCAACGGCTCGCAGCGCACGCAAGGCCGCTTCTATGACGACAACGATCTGCGGCTGACTTATCTCGGCACGCAGTTCGTGGAAGGCGAGCAGCCGAAGCGCTATGGCACATATGCCGATGCCGATCAGGTCGGCTATGCCTTCCGCACGGCAAAGGGGTTCCGCATCGAATTTCCGGCGCCCGTTTTCGAGTCCAAGCTCGATATTCTGGAACTGCGTCGATGATGCATGAAGGATTGTCGTGAACCTCTGCCATGATCCTCTAAATGACCATGGCCAGCCGAAGCCCAGGAACCGACACTCCCCATGATTGAAGACCCCGCCTTCGGGCCAGGCACTCCCGAAGTTCCCCGCGATCTGATCGACGGCGAGCCGTTGCCACCGCGTTTGTCGCAGGTTTTCAAGTCGCTCGCCGACAATGCCAACGGCCCGGTTACGGTACGCCAGATTCGTGACGCGCTGGGTGACCGCAGCTTCGCCGCCCTCCTCGTCTTCTTTGCCGCCATAAACCTTTTGCCGCTGCCGCCGGGCACGACGCTCGTTCTCGGTTTGCCGCTGATGATCGTGTCGGCGCAGATGGTGTGGGGCCGCAAGATCGCCTGGCTGCCGCAATTCATTCTCGTGCGCTCCGTTCAGGCCGAACAGTTTCGTGCACTGGCTGAGCGCTTCATTCCGCGGCTGGTCTGGCTCGAACGCTGGATCAGGCCGCGCTTCTGGCCGATGCCGGACCGTTATGACGAGCGCGTCATCGGCCTGCTCGCGCTTGTGATGGGAACGCTGGTGACGCTGCCGATCCCGCTCGGCAATTGGTTTCCCGCTTTGACCATTGCCCTGTCTGGTCTCGCTTTGTCGGAACGCGACGGCATCCTGCTTGGCGTCGCTGCTGCGGCCGGCTCTTTCTCCGTCGTTTTGATCGTGGCGCTGGCCGGCACGGTCAACTATGCGCTGCATGCTGTTGCAGCTTGGTTCTGGTAGCAGCACCACAGGCAAGCGCGTCGCTTTTGAATGCGCCAGCGTCGTCGCATAACAAGCGGCGGGCAAGCACATCCTGCAACCTCAACCCAAGACGCAAAGGACGCAAACATGGCCGATTTGGTCGTTGTTTATTGGCGGGACATTCCCGCCCAGGTGATCGTCAAGAAAGGCCGGCAAACCGCCAAACGCGAACTGTCGCTGCGCTTCACGGAAGCGATCGACATGTGCGCGATGCGGACGGGTGCGGGCGATACGGACGCTTACCTGGCGGACTGGCGGCGCGCTGCGCCCGAGCCGGTTTCCGACGATCTGGAAGCCGAGGCCGACAAGGCGATGACGCGTTTGGAAGAGGACTATCCACGGGAAAAGCTCGTCGCGCTGGTCAAGGCGGGCGGGCGCAGCGACGGCTAGCCGGAGGAGGCTCGGCAATGATTCACATACCTGCATCCATTGAAGTCGTGCCCAAGCAGGCACTCGAATCAGCCGAGCTTCCCGGTCTCTTTCCGGCCGGCACGCGCGTTTACATCACCGATATCGGCACCGACACATCGGACGACCTGACGGCAGCGGCCAAGCGCGTTCGTGACCTCGGTTACACGCCAGTGCCGCATTTCGCCTGCCGCCGGCTGACGACGCGGACCGCCCTGGAAGACCGGGTCAATCGCGCAGCCACCGAAGCCGGTGTCACCGATGTGCTGGTGATTGGCGGCGGTTTGGACAAGCCAGCCGGCGAGTTCGCCTCGGCCATGGAGGTGCTGAACACCGGCGTGTTCGAGCGCAACGGCATCAAGGCCATGGGCGTGGCCGGCCATCCCGAAGGCAGTCCCGATTTTTCCCTGGACTCCGCCATGCAGGCACTGCGGGAAAAGCAGGCTTTCGCCGATCGCACGGGGATCGATGTCCGCATTGTCACCCAGTTCGGGTTCGATCCAACCAAGTTCATCGGATGGGCCGACAGTTTGCGCGCAGAAGGCATCAACATGCCGGTTCACCTGGGCGTCGCCGGCCCCGCCAAGTTCCCCACCCTCATCAAATATGCAGCCATGTGCGGCGTGGGCAATTCCATCGACTTCCTGAAGAAGAACGCGCTGTCGCTGACTGCTCTTGCTGTCGGCCACAACCCGGAAGAAGTCGTCGGGCCGATCGAAGCCAGCTCACGGCGTCCAAGCTCGCCCATTACCCAGATCCACGTCTTTCCGTTCGGCGGCTTGAAGAAGTCGGCCGAATGGCTTGTCAAACGCGGCTCATGGGATATAAAGACATCTGCATATCCTTCTGCGCTCTTCGCCTGATCCGAAACCGATCCACCTTCAAGGCCTCCACACACATGACCCGCACGATCGTTGCCTCCGCGACCCGCGAAATCGTCATCGGCTTCGACCAGCCCTTCTGCGTCATCGGTGAGCGCATCAATCCGACCGGCCGCAAGAAGCTGGCCGCCGAAATGGTGGCCGGCAATTTCGAGACGGTGATTAAGGACGCGCTGGAACAGGCTGCAGCCGGCGCGACCATGCTCGACGTCAATGCTGGCGTCACGGCCGTCGACCCGAACGCCACCGAGCCGGCCCTGCTGGTGCAGACGATGGAGATCGTGCAGGGCCTCGTCGACCTGCCGCTGTCGATCGACAGTTCGGTGACGGCGGCAATCGAGGCCGCCCTTAAGGTCGCCAAGGGCCGTCCGCTGGTCAATTCGGTAACGGGCGAGGAAGAAAAGCTCGAGGCCATCCTGCCGCTGGTCAAGAAATACAATGTGCCGGTAGTGGCGATCTCCAACGACGAGACCGGCATCTCCATGGACCCGGATGTGCGCTTCGCGGTCGCCAAGAAAATCGTCGAGCGCTGCGCTGATTTCGGCATCCCTGCCCATGACGTCGTGGTCGATCCCCTGGTGATGCCGATCGGTGCGCTGGGTGATGCAGGCCGGCAGGTTTTTGCGCTGCTGCGCCGCTTGCGCGAGGAGCTCAAGGTCAACACGACTTGCGGGCTGTCCAACATCTCCTTCGGCCTGCCCCACCGCCATGGCATCAAC
>DCDI01000034.1:5401-5550 GCA_002316345.1 Phyllobacteriaceae bacterium UBA1059
ATGGTGATCGGCGCCGGCATGACCTCGGCCATCATGAACCCTTGCCGCCCACAGGAAATGGAAGCCGTGCGTGGCGCCAATGTTCTGGCTGGAACCGACGAGAACTGCACGACCTGGATCAAGACCTACAAGGACTACAAGCCCGGCGA
>DCDI01000074.1 GCA_002316345.1 Phyllobacteriaceae bacterium UBA1059
GAAGGAGGTCGAAGAGGATGCCTTCCGCACTGTGTTAGCGGCACCGCAATGCGAATTTTCTCGTGCGCTCGCAGAAGCAAAGACCTCGCTCGACATTGCGCTCAACGAAAAGCGGCCGATGGTTCTTGGCATCACATCCGTGAACCACGACGCCGGCCGCGCACAGATCTCGAGCAACCTGGCTCTGCTTTATGCCGCGGGCGGTGCGTCAACGCTGTTTGTCGACGCGGACCGGCTGCATTCTGGTTTGACGCAAGAGATGGAGAGCGTCGAGGACGGAACAGCCGAGGAAAGATCGGTTATCGGTCGGTCCGTTCTGGAAATCGGGAACGGCATCCGGTTCGTCAGCCTTGCCGACCTGACCGGTAAGGATGCGCACCGCGCGCCGACATATCTGAAGCTGGCGCTGCGCGAAGCCGCTGGCATTTACGATGTCATCATCGTCGATCTGCCACCGCTCAAGGAAGCGCCCGATGCCAGGGCCATATCTGCTGGGCTGGATGGCATTCTGATCAGCTGCCGTTATCTCCGCACGCCGGTCGCCGACATTGCCGGCGCGCTTGCGTCACTTGCCGGCTCACCGACGCGCTTCCGCGCCGTGATGATCGATGGCGCCTTGGAGGGTTCGTCCGTTGGATAGGTACCACAACGCCTGGATGAGGAAGCCGGAGCAGCCGTTCCTTGTGCTCGGCATCGCAACAGCAGGTCGCCGCGACCTGCTGTCCGAAGTCTTTGCCCGGCTCGATCATCAGTCGACCTACCCGGATCTCGCGGTGGTTTGCGGCGCGACTGTGGAGGATGTCGACAAGTATGCGCTGGCGCGAGCGCCCTTTCCTGTTGTGGTTCTACATGGACTGAAGGGCTTGGCGCTGCAGCGCAATGCGATCCTCGATCTTCTGGAAGCGCATTGGCCTGAGGCAAGCCTCCTTCTTTTTCTCGATGACGACTTCGTGCCGGCTACGACTTTCGTGGAGCAGGCGATCTCGCTCGCCAATGAGCATCCCGAGGTCGTTCTCGCCACGGGAACCGTGCTGAAGGACGGCATCAAGAATTCCGGCGTTCCTCTGGCGGAAGCCCTCCATGTGCTCGATGACGATCAACGGTCGGGCGGAGCAGCTCGGATCGGCGCCCTGCAAGACGTCTACAACGTTTACGGTTGCAACATGCTGTTGCGTTTGCGCCCGATCCTGGAGCAGGGCGCTCGGTTCGACGCCAATCTTCCCCTGTATAGCTGGCTAGAAGACGTCGAGTTCAGCCGGGCCGTTGCACGTTGTGGGCGGATCGTGCGCAGCTCAGCGCTTCGCGGCGTGCATCTCGGCACCAAAAGCGGACGAACACCAGGCATCAAGTTCGGCTATTCGCAGGTCGCCAACCCCATCTATCTCTGGCGCAAGAACCGTATGACGGCCCGCCGTACGGTGACGCGCGTTGCGCGAAATCTGATTGCAAACCTCGTCCGCAGTTTCCGACCCGAACCCTGGGTGGATCGTCGCGGGCGGCTGAAGGGCAATCTGATCGGGCTGAGCGAACTTCTCGCCGGGCGCCTGTCTCCCATGCGCATTCTGGATCTGGATTAGGGACCATGCTGACCGGCGTCGTGATCATCAACGATCTGTCACGCGCCGCAGGCGGTGCGACCAGCCTTGCTCTGCTCTCGGCTCGACTGCTGCGCGAGCGCGACGTACCGGTCACCTTTGTTACTGGCGATGCTGGCGAAGGACGCACCGAGCTTGAGGCACTTGGCGTCAGGGTGGTGAGCCTGGGATCGGCGCCGCTGCTTGAACGGGGCCGTGCCCGGTCGCTTTTGAACGGCCTTTATAACCTTTCGGCATTTCGCATGATGCGCGCCTGGATTGCCGAGAACGACCGGCCCGGCCTCGTTTATCATCTGCATACGTGGTCCCGGATCCTGTCGCCGGCGATCTTCCATGCATTGAAGCCGGTGGCCGAGCGCATGCTGATCCATGCGCATGACTATTTCCTCACCTGTCCCAACGGGCTGCAGTACAACTTCCGGCACGCCAATACCTGCCAACGAACCGCCTTGTCGCCGGCATGCCTGCTGACGCATTGCGACAAGCGGTCCTATGGCCAGAAACTGTGGCGCTCATCGCGCCAGAGCGTGAGGCAGGCGCTGTTTGATGTGGCGGCGGGGGCGAGCCAGGTCATCACCATCCATCCCAACATGCGCGCGACGTTCCTGCGTGCCGGCTTGCCGGCTTCGCANNGAGCCGTTCACGCACAAACTCTTGTCGCCGCAAAGAAACGCGAAGTTCTACATGATTTCGCGCCTCAACCCCGAGAAAGGGTTCGAGGACGCGGCAGCGGCAGCACGCCTGGCGAAGGTCCAGCTGTCGATCATTGGCGACGGGCCGGGCCGTGATCTGCTGCGCACGCACTATCCCGAGGTCGAAGTCCTTGGATGGCGTGCCAAGAGCGAGATCGGAGCGCTGCTTGTTGATGCGCGAGCGGTTGTCGTTCCGTCGCGCGGACCGGAGCCTTTCGGGATGGCTGCCGTGGAAGCAGCTGGAAGCGGCTTGCCGATCATTATCAATGATCAGGCCAACATTGCGGAAGAAGCAGTGCAGGGTGGCTTCGGCCTCACCTTTACCACCGGTTCCGTCGCAGCGCTCGCCGCTGCCATGCGCAGGCTCGCGGATGACGACGCTTTGATTGAACGCATGTCAGCGCAAGCACGATCACGGGCGAAGGAACTGACGCAGAGCGAGAGCGCCTGGTGCGACCAGCTGATGGCTCGTTATCGCGTCTGTCTGGTCGGGGCAGGCGGAACGACCCTTCCGCCGATGATGCAGGAAGGACTTGCATCATGAGCCCCACCGCCATTGGCGCCTTCACGCTTGTTCTCGGGTTCGCAAGCCTCTTCATGCCGGTTGGTCTCGCAATCGGCTCGATCGCGGTACTTTCGATCCTCAGAACAGCTGCGGCCCTGACCTTGACATCGGTTGGCGGATTGTCTGTAATCTGCGCCAACCTATTCCTGCTGTTCTACATGGCGCGAGCGGTGCGCCGCGTCGGCCCTGCACCTGTTCTGCAATCACTGCTGCCACCAAGTCCCGGTTTCTGGCTGTTGTTGCTGGCGATCTATGCCGTTGTTTCGGCGCTGTTCTTCCCCCGGATGATGGCTGGCATCACGGAAACCATCTCCATCGTCCGCGATCCAGACGGGAAGGCCGCGCTTCAGTTGCGGCCGCTTGAAAACAACTCGATGTATGTGAGCCAGCTGATCTATTTTCTCGGCGGCGTGGCGACCTTCATGGCAACCTTCGCCCTGACAAGGCTGCCGGATGGCATGCGTCAGCTCAGGCGGGCGATCTACCTCGTTCTCGGCCTGCATGTCCTGCTCGGCATTGTCGACGTTCTGACCTATCAGACAGGAACAGCCTTTCTTCTCGGCTTCATTCGCACTGCGAATTATGCGCTGTTGACGGACGCCGAGAAGGGCGGCCTGAAGCGCATCACCGGCTCGTTTTCCGAGGCCTCGGCCTTCGCTTGTTTCAGCCTTGTTTTGTTCGCCATATCGGTCAGTCTCTGGCTGGACCGTCAGCGGCCCCGCGTGACCGGTTGTTTTGCCGTAGCGATGCTGGTTCTCCTCCTCGCGTCGACATCCGGCACGGCCTATGTCGGACTGGCCGTCTTCTTGTTGGCCCTCGTGCTGTACGAGTTCGGCGGTCCTTTCGTTGGAAGGCCGATCCGGCGACCGATCGCGCTGTTTTCCATAGCCGTGCTCGGGCTGGCCTTTCTGATGCTTCTCCTGCTGTTGGCGCCCTCCATCGCGGACCGCGTTCAGGAGTTCTTCGAGGAGACGGTTGTCGGCAAGATCTCCGACGCATCGGGCCGCGAGCGCATGATGTGGAACGAGGTCGCCTTCCAAAATTTCTTGGATTCCTATGGTCTTGGGGTAGGGATCGGCGGCGCGCGGGCCTCCAGCTTTCTTCTGGTTCTCCTGTCGAATGTCGGACTGCCCGGCTTCATCCTCTTCGCCGGTTTCGTAGCCTCGCTTTTGTGGATGCGGCTCGACCGAACGCTTTCCGCAGAGGATAGGCGCTTCGTTACAGCGCTGCGTTGCGGACTGGTTGGTGCCCTGATCGCGGAAAGCATCGTTGGTGCAGTCTTCGACATCGGGCTGTTCGTCTATGTCATGGCTGGTGGGATCGCGGCCGCATCTTTCGCGCCGCATCGCGCAGCCATCAGGCAGCCATTCGACGCCCCTCTCACCATCCGTCCCGCTTTTGTCGGCGCGTCAAGGTCGGAGGCGCTCGCATGAGTGACAAACCCTCAGCCGTTCCCTCGGCACAAACGGCAGATACCTGGACATTGCCCCGCCGCAAGCTGCTTTGCGGTGGCGCCGGCAGCCTCGGTCTCGCAGCATTGATGACGGTCTCGGCGGCGAAGGCTGCAAGCGCCGAAGAAGGTAAGGAGCCTTCGCTTTCCATTGTTCCCGTTCGCACGGTGCGGCAGCTGGCGCATATTCAGACTGCCGCCCTTCTGGCTTACGCCGAAGGGCTCGAAAGGCCGGAAGACAGTGGCGGGGGACTGTTCGTGTGGCGCCCACAAACAGAAGATGCCGTACCCGACGACGGCCATGTGCATGTAGCCGACGCAACCGGTCGCGGTGGATACTGGGTTCGTGCTGACTACGATGGCGCAACCGTGCGCCCAGGCTGGTTTGGTCCACTGGAAGCAGGCGCCGACCATGCGCGCACGATCCAGCGCGCCATCACCTTCGTATCGGATGTTCGCAGCGGGCAGGTCGATCTCGGCAGCCGAACCTACAGCTGCCGATCGCGCATCGAATTGGACCCGACACTGTGTGCGTTGACGGCGTTCGGCGCGGTGCTGGACTTCTCCCAGCGCAAGGACGTTCAAACACGCGACATCGTTGCGCTGCCAGCTCTCGTTTCCGCCGCCGCCGGATCCTGGATGAAGAGGGATGAGCGCCTTCATCATGTCGGCGCTGAGACCGAAGAGCTGACCCTGCCGCTGCAGGTCCAACCGGGCAAACGCTGTCGCATGGAAGTCGACGTGGCCTCGCTGCTCGGCGACCCCAACAATCCCTTCCTGCGCATTCAGATCTCGCCCGAAGGGCAGGAGGCCCCTTTGTTCAAGTGGGTTCTCTCGACTGCAGGCATCTATGCTTTCGAGTTCGATGCTCCGGATGCGCCTTGCAGGCTGACGCTGTCCTGCAACAGCGACGCAGCGGTCGAAGATTTTCGAGTGACCCAATCAGATCCCCGAGAATGCCTGCTGATCCGCTGTCGCGAAGACGGCGCACAATACGGCCATCGCTGGATCACTGGTCTGAGACTGCGCGGTCCAGGAACGGCCGGCGTGGAAAACGGACTCGAAGGCATCCGGTTCCAGACGGCGATCGACAGTCGCGCAAGCAGGCTCGCAATGCGCGACGTCATGGTGGAAGGCTTCGGCACCGCGCTCGTTTTGGCGGACCGCTGTTATCTCGCGCAGTTCGACAGCTGCCGCTTCGTCGGCGAGATCGGCGTGCATGTGCTCGGCGGCACGGAAGATGCCGGCGAGAATATCAGCTTCTTCGGTTGCGCGATTGGCGCCGGCCGCATCGGCATCTGGAACGGCGGCGCGGAGCTGAACCTGTTCGGAACATCCGTCAATTTCTGCGATCAGTTCTATGTAGGCGCTGGCAAGCTGCATGCCTCCGGCTGCCATTTCGAAACCGGCCGCCTGCTGCGAAAAGACCAGGTCCTGTTCGACGTCGGCGGCGGGCTGGTCAATATCGACGGCGGCACGATGATGGTGAGCGGCCGCGACTTCGAAGACGGCAATCAGGCCGATCACATCGTTCTATGCCGCTCACGTCTGGCGACGTTTCGTTTAACGCGTGCCAGCTGCTACAACTTGAGAACCGCTACCGGCATATTCGGCAGCGGCGATGGAAAGGTCATCCTGCAGGACATCGCAGGGGATGCGCGCAAGTTCATCGCGCCCATCGTGACTCGCGATCCTGCCAGCAATCTGTTTGGACCGGCAGCGGCGTTCGAGAATCTCGCAAACCTGCCGATCCGGCTGGTCGGCCGCGATGCAGTCAAGCTTCGCGACTGCCTGTCCCGCCACAGCGAAGCCGGGGTTGTCGCGCTTACGCCAGGAACAGGGAACGAAGGCGATGCCGCTTGTTGGCTGATCGCGCGCGCCCTCCCGGGAATGCGGTTGTCATGGTCGCTCGATCTTAGGCTAGAACGGACCGTCACGACCATCGGTGAACGGCCGCCGACCGACGACCTGCTGCTCGACATCCTGTTTTGCGACCCATCGCAGACCAGCGGAAACGGCGAGCCGCTTTCCTATGTGGTGGCGAAAAAGCCGCTGCCGATTGCGGCGAGCGATCTCGTGGAATGGCGAACCTTTATGGGTTCGACCCTGGAGACGCGTGAGGACGAATGGCGCGACGGAACAGTTCCCGCCTTCGCCACGCATATCGCTATCCGAATCAACCTGAAAAACCTTCAACCCGGCGACCAGCTTCTGCTGCGTTCGCCATTCGCAGCCGCCGTGTGACAGTTCTGGATCAGAACCATGAGCCTCGCAGAAAAAGACGACAGATTGATCGACCTGACTGCAAACATGCGGCCGGCCAGTGGGCCGGCCATTGTCGTGGATCTGCCAGGCCGTGAGCTCGACGTTGGCGTGAGGGTGTTGGTCGACGCAGGCGATGCGGGTTGGCTGCACACCGTGCTTACATCAGAAGCCTCAAAACGCGTGCTCGATGTTGTGGGCGCAAGCGTGTTGCTGCTGTTCTTCCTACCGGTGTTCCTCCTGATCGGCATCGCTCTGGCCGTTACGGAAGGCACACCTGTGCTGTTTTCGCAGATGCGTGTTGGGCGCGGCGGCAAGATGTTCCGCTGCTACAAGTTTCGCACCATGGCGAGGAATGCCGAGCACCTCTTGCGCTGCCATCTGGAAGCAAGCGAAGCGGCTCGGTCGGAGTGGGCCGCCTTCCACAAGCTGCATCGTGACCCCCGGGTCACCCGGCTGGGTGCGATGCTCAGGAAGTCCAGTCTCGATGAACTGCCGCAGCTCTGGAACGTTATCCGCGGCGAGATGAGCCTGGTGGGTCCCCGGCCGATCGTCACCGACGAGATCTCCCGCTACGATGGTGACTTCACCTTCTATGCCCAGGTGCGGCCTGGCCTGACAGGTCTTTGGCAGATCAGCGGACGCAGCGATACGACCTATGAGGAGCGCGTGCGGCTGGATGTGAAGTATGTTCGCGAACACAACCTCGTGCTCGACATCTTTATCCTGTTGAAAACTGCAGGCGTTGCGTGGACCGGCCGCGGTTCATGCTGAGGCTGGTACAGCCAACGGTCTAAAAAGAACGGACTAGAAGTACGCGTATATGGCGATCGCAACGCCACCCCAGAACAGAACCGCGACAATGATCGCCACCCTGCGATAGGACGCGCCGCTCGCCGTCCACCGGGTTCGTGATCCAGGCCCGGATGTTTGTTGCATCAGCAAACGTCCCAAAGGTCTCGCCCTTGTTGCCCTGTTTCGCACCTGATGTTGCCAAATCTAGGTTAACGCCCATCTAACGCCGCCTTGCACTTCGAACAGGTGGCTCCACGCGACGTAACGCAATCAAGGCTAGTTCGTCCCGGCCGCCATGGACCGTTTTGGCCGTGCGTTGCGACGAATTCGCACCAATGGTTTAGGCCTGAGGAGCTATGGCGCATTAGTGTCATTAATAATAGGTTTACTTCGGGGACAAAGGAGATTTGGCGATGCGGGGATTAATACAATGTTTATCGAAGATCAGGAGAAGGTTAGCGTAAGTGATAATGGCGCGTGGGCTGATGCTTACCTCAGCGCGCGCCTGCATCTGTCGCGAGAGTTGCACGACCGAGTCGGTTGGGACCTCACGGCCTTCAGCTACGAGTTGTTCGCCGTCGAGAACGATCCGACCGACCGGCTGAAAATTGCGACGCTGCGCAAGCGGCTCGAAACCCTCAACGGAACTTTACGGGGCCTGGCCTGCGACATGCGGTGCATTCAGCACCGGGGGCTCGTTGAAGTCATCAGTAACCAGTTGCAGACCTGGTCTCAGATCACGCAAATTCCAACACTCGTCGAGCTGAACACGCCGCATGTTGATGTCGGGAGCCATTGCGCTGACATTATCACGGCCGTGATCGGAGAATTGCTAACCAACGTCGCCAAGCACGCGCCGAGCTCGACCCACGTGCTGGTTCGTCTGCATCAGTCCGCGAGCGGCACGTTGGAGATCACGTTCAGCGATGACGGGAACGGCATCGATCTCGAAAAGGCTTACGACCGCAGTGGCTTACATCTGGGTTTGCACTGCGTGCGCGAGCGCCTCGCGGAGTTGAGAGGCAGTTTGCAGATCGAGCCCAATAACCCGCGGGGAGCGCGCATGCTCATCCACCTCCCCGATACGAGGTGGTGATGGAAAAAGATGCGGCAAGCACCGGCGTCTTTATCGTGGACGACCACCCCAGTATCATCGCTGGCCTCTCGGCCCTCATGGCCAGCGAGCCCGATCTGACGCTGATCGGATCGGCAAGAACGGCGGACAGTGCGGCAACACATTTCGCCGATCCGCGTGCCTCCATAGCGATCCTCGACATCACCCTTGAACAGGATCAAGGCTTGAGCTGGATCGCCAGGCTGATGAGCCGCTTCCCGACCGTGAAAGTGCTGCTGCACAGCATGCACACGGATCAGGAAACCCTGCGCAACGCCCTGCAGATGCAGGTGGGCGGCTTTATCCTGAAGAGTTCCGATCCGCGCCTGATTGTACCGGCCATTCGCTCCGTCAGGGCAGGTGGCACTTACGTCGATCCGGTGCTGATGAGCCGGACGCTCGGACGCGGTTCGGCAAGCCGGGGCATTCGGATCGCACCGCATCCTGCACATCCGAAAGTCAGCACGAGGGAACTCGATACGCTGCGGCTGACGGCGCTCGGCTACGGGATCAAGGAGATCGCCGCCGAGTTCAACCTCAGTCCGAAGTCGGTCGAGACCTACAAACTGCGCGCGGCCGAGAAGCTCGGCCTCGGCACCCGTTCGGCCATCGTGCGCTATGCGATCGCCAATGGCTGGTTCTCGGCGCTGGACTGATCCGTCCACAAAGTGCTGAGGCCGGGCATGAAGCAACGATCGCGCCTCGTCCGGTATCGAAGGCAGCGGGCTTGTTCTCAAGCCCGGCCTCCCTCCGCCCGCGTCAAGGTCGCTTCAATCCGGGCCGCCGCTTCAACCGTGCCGATCTCTACGCCTCGTGACACCACGATCTCCTCAAGTTCAGCAATGTCGAACTTGCCTGAAACAACAGCCTTCCAGCCCAGGCTTATGTCGAAGTGGCGGCCGGCGGGAGACTCGTTGGTCTTGAACATGACCACATCGCCCGGATAGGTTTCAGGCATGTACCGGTTTCTGGCCGCAGCCAGGTAGGAAACAAAGGCACCCTGCGACGTCGTGGATAGCAGGCGCGTTTCCATTTCCAGCGTGTTCCCGAAGAAGCGCTCCATCGCCAGGAACAGGCGGCGCGATCGGATAATGGGATAATATCTGAGCACGTCGAACATCGACAACTCCCCGCGTCGCCATCTGCGAAGCCGCAGGAGACCGTCGTGAACCTTGTTGAGCAGGCGGATCTTGCGGTTGTCTCGCACATGGGCCGAATAGGCCGGCGCCCACACATCCTTGATGAACAGCCCCGCCACCTCGTCGCCGCCGGCGATCAGTCGGCGTGCGACTTCCAGCGCGATATTGCCATGGACGCAGACGCCGAAGAGCGCATAGGGGCCTTGAGGCTGCACGCGCTTAACCAGTTCGACATAGGCGTCCGCGATCTGCTCGAAGCTCTTGTTATCAGGTTCGAAAGGCGCGTCCGGATCGACCAGCCGCACGCTGATGCTGCGCCGCGGCGTGCTGAAATGCTTGGAGATGGCGTAGATCGTCGAATAGTTGTTGATCGAGATGATCGGAATGCCCGGCGCATCCGGATTGATGTCGTGAATGCGGGTTCGTTCTTCCGGAATGACAGCGTTGATAGGCGCNNAGCTGGGCTGTCAGCGTCTCGATCGTCGGTGCGCGGTAAAGGGCCGTGGTAGTCAGCTTGACGTTCAAGCGCTCTCGCAGCTTTGCTATCAGACGTACAGCCAATAGCGAGTGCCCACCCAGATCGAAGAAGTTGGCGGTGCGATCGACGTCTGTAAGCCCAAGAAGATCCCGCCAGAGTTCGCTGACCACGGCTTCAAGCGCGTCATGATGAGCATTGGTGGCAGGTTCGACCTCACCCTTGGCAGGCCCATCCTGAAGGCTTTCGCCGACGTCGGCAGGCAATTGCATGACCAAGCTGATCGAGATCGGCCGGGATAAAGCCGGCGCGATCTCCGACAGATGGTCGAGGAGCGTTGCTGGCAATGTTTCGAGCGGCTGCGTGCAAGAGGGGTCGGGCACCACAAGAAGCCGATAAGCGCCGTTGCTCGTATCAACGGCCTTCACGGCGGCAACCGCCGCGTGTTCGAGGAGCAGCGCCTCGATCGCCGCCGGCGCAAGCTGGTCGACAGCAGTTGCGGCAGCCGGGAAGGTGACGGGAAGTTCTGCGATCGAGCGGGCCGGATTGGCCGTCAATGTTTCGATGGCCCCCGTCCAGTCGGCAAGAAGCCGGTCTGCCGTGGTGGCGTCGAAAAGATCCGGATTGTATTCGATGGTTGCCCGCCAGCCTTCCGGCCGCCCGATCATCATGAAGTTGAGATCAAACAGCGCACCAGGCGTGGAAGAGGGCCGGCCAAGCATCTCGAAGTGCTTGTAGCGATGATCCTCCATGAACGCCTTCTGCACGATCATGTTGACCGAAAACAGCGGCGTGCGTGCGGGATCGCGCGGCGGGTTGAGCATCTCCACCAGTGTGTTGAAGGGCATATGCTGATGAACCAGCGCATCCCTGACTATCCCGTTCGCGGCGGCCAAATGGGCTTGAAAGCCGGCGTCGGGCTCAATTGCAAAGCGGAGGACGATATTGTTGATGAAGACACCAAGCAGTGTCTCAAGCTCTGTTTCATCGCGGCCGGCGATCTGCGTTCCAACGGCGATGTCGGTCTTGCCCGTCCAGCGATGAAGCACGGCAGCCAGGATCGCGGCCGACAGGCTGAAGACGCTGACCCCTTCGCTGCGGGAAAGACCGTCGATGCGGCTGGAAATGTCGTTGGACAACAGCACCGAGACGGCTGCGCCGGCATGGCTCCGCTCCAGATCGCGCGGCTTGTCCGTTGGCAATTCGAAATACGGCGCGTCGGCCAGCTTATCGCGCCAGTATGATCGCTCGGTCTCGAAGTCCGCTGACTGCCGATGCGCTTCCTCCCACAGGGCGAAGTCGCCATATTGAAGCGCAAGCTCCGGCAGTTCGGCTGCACGGTTGTTGTCAGCCGCATCGAGGATCTCGCCGATCTCGCGACCGAGAACGCGGATGGACATGCCGTCGAAACACAGATGATGAACGGTGATCAGCAGATAGGCGCGGCCTGCCGCAAGCTGGAGCAAGGTGGCGCGAAGGAGGCATGCCCGCGACAAATCGAAGGAGATGCGGGCTTCCTCTTTGCTGATGGAAGCGACCCGCTTTTCCAACTGATCCGCGGGGACGGTGCGAAGATCGACGACGGAAAGCTTGAAGTCGCAGTGATCGACGACTTCCTGCAGCGGCACGGAGTCTTCTTCCACAAAGCGGGTGCGCAGGATCTCATGCCGGTCGATCACCTGGCGGAACGCTTTTTCGATGGTTTCCGCCTGAAAGCTCCCGCGTAACTCCCAGCACAAGGCGACATTGGCGGAGGTGTTGCCGGGCGCCATCTGTTCGAGCAGCCAGAAGCGCTGCTGTGACTGCGTGCAAGGAAAGCGATCAACGACGCTCGGAAGCGGCACGGGTCGCGCGATAGGGGAATGCTGGTTCATGCGACCCTCCTTGCAGCGCGCTTGGCGCCATGGCGGAAATCTTTGAGGCTGGTGGCCGAACCGGCTCCTGCGCCGGTTTTCGCCTGGGCAGCATGGCGGGCGAGGTCGCGGATCGTCGGGAATTTCAGAAGATCGCGCGCGTCGAGGCCAAGGCCTCCATCCATCATCCGGGCAGCGATCCGGAACACCGAAAGGGAATCAGCGCCCAGCGAAAAGATGTTTTGCCGTACGTCCACCTCGGGGATGCCCAGCACGTTCTTCCAGATATCGGCGAGCTCGTGTTCCAGTTCGGTTGTCGGACCCTGCAATGCAATCGGTGCCGCTGAAATCGCCGAGCCGGGCAGGGGCAACGCCTTGCGATCAAGCTTGCCGTTGGCGGTTTCCGGCAGGGCTGGAAGCTGCACCCAAGCATTCGGCACCATGTATGCCGGCAGCTTGGCTGCAGCTTGCGCAGCAAGGGTTTCGGCGGTTACGCTACTGCCCGGCGTACAGACATAATAGCCGACCAGCTGACGATCGCCGGTGGCCTTCGCCTTCACATCGACGGCTGCAGCGGCGATGCCTTCGACCTTCCGTAGCACGGATTCGATATCGCCCAGTTCGATGCGAAAGCCGCGTAGCTTGACCTGGTTGTCGCGTCGCCCGAGCAGTTGCAGCGAACCATCCGGCAGGCGCTTCCCGACATCGCCCGTGTTGTAAAGGCGCTGGATGGTATGGCCCGGCAGGGCAATGGACCGGAAGCTCTTTTCCGTCAGATCGGGCTGGTTGAGATAGCCATGCGCGAGGCCGACACCGCCGATATGCAACTCCCCGACTGCGCCGACCGGCTGCAACTGCCCTTCAGGCGACAGGATATGCAGCGACGTGTTGTCGATGGGATGGCCGATGGTAATTGGCCGGCTGGCATCGACGCGATCCAAGGACGACCAGATGGTCGTCTCGGTCGGGCCATACATGTTCCAGAGCACGCCGCCGGACTGGGTGAGGCGTTCAGCCAGATCGCGCGGCAGCGCTTCGCCGCCGCACAGCATGCGCATGGATGCATCCGGTTCGAAGCCCGCTTCCAGCAGCATGCGCCACAAGGTGGGCGTTGCTTGCAGCACCGTCGCACCGCTCGCCTTGATCCGGTCCACAAGGGCAAAGCCGTCCGTGACTTCGGAACGATCGGCGATGACCACGGTGCCACCGCAAATCAGGGGCAGGTAGAGTTCCAGCGCTGCGATGTCGAAGGAGATCGTCGTCAGCGCGACGATGGAATCCTTCGGCCCGAAGCCGGGCTCCTTCGCCATCGACCGGAGGAAGTTGGTGAGCGCGCGATGCGGAAGCTCGACGCCTTTCGGCACACCGGTCGAGCCGGAGGTAAAGATGATATAGGCCGATGCGCTGACATCGCTCGCCGAGCGCGGTAACGGTGTCCCGTCCTGAGCCGAGATGGCCGCCGTATCGAGATCGAGGCGGATGAGCTTCGATCCCTGCGGCCGTAGTGCGGCTACAGCTTCGCTGTCGGCAATTACGGCGGCAACCCCTGCCATCTCCATTGTTTGTGTCAGTCGCGGTGCCGGATGGGCGGGATCAAGCGGGATGTAGGTGTGACCGGCCTTCATCACCGCGAGCAGGCTCACCAGCATTTCGGCTGATCGCTCGACGGCAATTGCGATGCGCCGGCCGGTCCCAAGGTCCAGGGACGCGATATGGCGCGCCAGCCGCGTGCTGCGCTGGTCGAGTTCGGCATAAGTGAGCGCCTGGTCGCGGTAGCGCACCGCGATGCTGTTTGGCCGGGCCCTAACCTGCTCGGCAAACATGTCTACGACGGTCATTTGGTCGTCGAACGGCGCTTGCGTCCGGTTGAGATCGTCGATCAGCCAGCGGGCCTGATCAGCCGGAACTGTGGGCAGGGCACCGATAGTCTCCGCCTCTCCACCAGCCAGCGCGTCGAGCAGGGTTTCGAAACAATCGATCCAGCGTGCAACCGTGCCGTCATCGAGGATGTCGGTGTTGTAATCGACATCGAGCCGCAGCCCGTCGGGTTGTTCGATGACGTTGAAGAACAGGTCGAAGTTGGAGAACGCCTTGGGATTGGGCGCCATCGTAGCGCTCGTTCCCGCAAAGCTCAGTGCTTGCGGAACACGCTCCAGGTTGAACTGGACCTGTGTCAACGGCAGGACACCGGGCATCGCCTTGATGGCCAAACGCCGCACCAGAGTTCCATAAGTGTAGCTGCGATGCTCGAAGGCGTCCGAAACATGCGCCTGAACGGCCTTGAAGTGGTCGCGCAGGGCGGTCGAAGGCGTCGAGTTCAAGCGGATCGGCAGGAGGTTGACGCAATGGCCGACAAGCCCTTGCCTGCCATCGAGGCTCTGCCCGGCCGAGGGCACGGCAATGGCGAAATCCTCCTGGCCGGACAAACGCGCCAGCAGGACATGCAGGCTACCGAGCAGGGTCGAGAACAGCGTGCAGCCATGCGCCGCGCCGGCTTTGCGAACCCGCTTTAGCAAGTCGGCATTGAATTCGCGGGTGACGGTCGCGCCTTGATAGCTGCGCTGTTCGGGCCGTGCGCGATCAAAAGGCAGGTCGAGCGGATCGGGAACGGTCTGGAACCGGTCGAGCCAGTAGGCTGCTTCGCTTTCGCTGGCCGGCTTGGCCGCGGCCGCGTGCCGGAAGAAGGACAGGGCTTCCGGCATGTCCAACTGCCGCCCGGCGATGCGTGCCGAATACGCGGTCGCGAGATCTTCGGCGATAATGTTGCCCGACCAGCCGTCGCAGACGATGTGGTGCGCGGTGAACAGGAACAGGCTTCGGTCATTGGGCAGCCGCAGCAAGGCAGCCCGCACGGGCGGCGATTCCGTCAGGTCGAACGGCTTGCGAGCATCGGCGGCGAGGATATCCTTGATTGCGGCATCCGCGTCTGGAGCCTGCGAGAGATCCACGCGCGCGATGTCGAACTCGCTTTCGGCTTGAACGGATTGGCTCTTGCCGTCCTTGGCAAAAACGGTGCGCAGGGCATCGTGGCGCATCGCGACGTCACGGAGCGCAGCCTGAAGGGCGACATCATCCACAGGACCATCGAAGGTGATGCTGAAGGACTCGTTGAAGGCGGCCGATGCGGCGGGACCCATCTGGGCCGCCAGCCAGATTTCCATCTGAGACTCGGTGAGCGGCGCGGAAGCCGGCAGAGCCGGCGTTTCGGGCTGCTTCGTCACGGCCATTGGGCGCCTGCCTTCAGGGGGGCAGAGAATGCCGCCTGCCTGAAGCGCGTCGGTTGCATCGCGGAAGGTCCTGATGATGAAGGCGAAATCTTCTTCGCTGTGGGCGGTGGTGAGATAGCAGGGGAAGCCTTCTTGGATATGCAGGCCCATCTGCCGCAGCTGCGTATAGGCAAGACTGCCGAGCGGATCGGTCTGGCCAAAATTCACCACGAACCAGGAACTGAACACTTCCGCACGGGCCGGCACGCCGCGGGTGGCGAGATCCGCGTTGATCTCCTCAACAAGCTGAGCCGTACGCGGCGCGACGCGATCGTAAAGTGCGCGCCCTTCGCCTTCGATGTGGGTCAAGACGGCGTCGGCCGCCGCCAGCGTCAGCGGATGGCGCACGAAGGTGCCGGCAAAGAAGGTCGGGCTTACTTCCGGCTCGGAAGCATCGCCATAGCGCCAGACTCCGCCATCGAGCGCATCCATGTAGCGCGCGCTGCCGGCGAGGATACCGAGCGGCATGCCGCCGCCCAGAACCTTGCCGTAAGTCGCCATGTCGCCCTGAATACCCCACAGGCTTTGAACGCCGCCCGGCGCCACGCGGAAGCCGCTGACGACCTCGTCGAACACCAGCGCGATGTCCTTCTGCGCCGTAAGCGCGCGTAGTTCCCGCACGAACTCCACCGGCCGCAGTTCCGGATGCCGGCTCTGGATCGGCTCGATCACCACGGCCGCCATTTCACCCGCATGGCGCGCGATCCAGTCCAGACTTTCCGGCGCGCCATAGGGAATGACGGACATGTTGCCGACCGAGCCCGCTGGAATGCCCGGCGCGATCGGCATCGCCGCACCGGCACGGCCGCCACGCGTCACCAGAACCTCGTCGAACTGACCATGGTAATCGTTGGAGAACACGACGACCCGGTCGCGTCCGGTGACGCTGCGAGCCACCCGCATGGCGGCCATGACGGCTTCCGAACCCGTGTTGCAGAAGGTCACGCGCTCATGGCCGATCATGCGGCCGATGCGCTCGGCGACCTTGCCGGCCAGCGGCGACTGCGGGCCGATGGCAAAACCCTTCTCCAGCTGTTCGGAAAGGGCGTGAAGCACGAAGTCCGGCGCATGGCCGAAGGCGCATTGGCCGTAGCCGTTGACGAGGTCGACATAGGTGTTGCCGTCCATGTCGGTGATGCGCGACCCCTTCGCTGACGCGGCCACGATCGGAAACACCGCGTCTTTCCAGACTGTCCGAAAACCCGCCGCCGTGCGCGGATCTGCAAGGTGGGACCGCGCGTCCTGAGTCATCGCCTTGGATGTCGGATGCGCCTTGCCGAACCGGTCCACCAGATCGGCGATGAAGGCGCGGGTCTGATCAGGCATATCCGCCTGCGCGGCCTCACCGCCGGGCTTGTACATCCGAAACCGCGACGGGCCTTCTTCGGCTGGCAGCACGATCTCCGCAACAGCGGGAACGGGCTCCGGTGAAGGGATGGGTTGCGCGGCCGGAGCGACAGCTGAGATCGAGGGCGCCTCGCCGCGCAGACGGGTCAACGCATTCATCTGCTCGGCAAAGATCGCCTGCATGGTCTGCAACTGGCCGTGCATCAGGCTTTCGAGGCTTCCTGGCTCAGCGGTTCCGATCACCGGTAAAGCGGCGATTGGAGCGACGGGAATGACCGGGACGGTGACGGATGTGGCCAGCATGGGTGCTGGCGCCATCACCGGTGTCGGAGCCGGTGCTGCGGTCTCCGCCGGCAGTTCCCGATCCAGATGCGCGGCGAGGCTGGCCACACTCCCGATGTCGCCGAGAAGCTGGCGGAAGCTCACTTTCACTCCAAACTTCTTCTGGATCTCCTGGCTGAACAGGCCGAGGAACAGCGAGTCGAAGCCGAGTTCGATGAAAGTCGCGCTGTTCGGCAGCTCATCACTTGGCTGACCGGATAGGTCACTCAGAAGGCCGATCAGCGTGGTTTCGAGACGTGTAGCCCAGCGTTCGACGTCAAAATCCGGCATTGCGTTCATGATGGTGATCTCTGCGTGATTGGGTCCGGTGGTGAGTTCGGGAGACGCTTGCGCGCGAGGGGAAGAGGTCGTGAGGCCTTTCCGGGCAAGCGGCGTCGGCGCGTCGATCCAGAACCGTTCGCGCTCGAAGGGGTAGGTCGGCAGGCTTGTGCGTCGCGCCGATCCTTGCTGCGGCCAGTCGATGGAAACGCCTGCCGTCCAAAGCCTTGCGGTGGCTTCGGCGATTGCTCGCTGGTCGCTCACGCCGCGCTCATGATCCGGCAGGCTTGTGATGTTGGCCGCCAGCTCACCGCGCTTAAGCGTTTGCGCGGCGAAGGTCGAAAGCGTACGCCCCTGCCCGACTTCAAGCAGGACGGGCTTGATCCCGTCGCAGGCCGTTCGCAACGCTTCAGCGAAGCGCACCGTCTGGCGGCAGTGATTGGCCCAATAGTCGCCTGCCATCACNNTCGCGCCCCGCCCACGCTGCCGTGACGCTCGAAACGAAGGGAAGCTGCGGCTGCGCAAACCGCATCTCGTCCGCCCGCGCCCGCAGCGCCTCCACAACCGGATCCATCATCGCGGAATGGAAGGCATGCGAGGTATGAANCCGGCTGGCCTGCAGGCCGGCCTGTGCAAGAACGGTCTCGAAAGCCCCGATGGCGTCGAAGGGGCCGGCGACGACGCCGAGCTTCGGCGCATTGAGCGCGGCGAGATCGACGCCATCGATCAGGAGATCGCGCAGCGCGCTTTCCGGGGCACGCACCGACAGCATGGCGCCGGTTTCGCACTCCTGCATCAGCCGGCCGCGATGGGCGATCAGCCGCAAGGCATCCTCGAAGCTGAGCACCCCCGCGACCGCAGCCGCCGCCAATTCGCCGACGCTGTGGCCTACCATCCCCGCCGGAACGATGCCGCGCTCAATCCAGAGCTGTGCCGTCGCATATTCCGTCATTAAAAGGGCCGGCTGCGTGACCTGCGTATCCCTCAGCGCCCGCGCGGCGTCCGCCCCCTCGACATCCCGGCAGATCAAGGTGCGGATGTCGAAACCGAGCATCGGTTCGAGGATATTGGCGCCCTTGTCGATCCAGTCCGCGAAAGCCGGATCGCTGCGATAAAGACCGCTCGCCATGCCCGGATATTGCGACCCCTGGCCCGGAAACAGGAAGACCACGCCCGGCGCCTCGTTAGCGGCCACCCCTTTGATTGCCGGCGGGGAAGCGAGCCTGCCAACAGCATCCGCCGGGCTCTCACACACGAAGCCTGCGCGGTGCGAAAAGGAATGCCGTCCGTGTTGCAGCGTGTAGGCAACGTCTTCCATTGCGAGGTCGCAACTCCCGATGGCTTGCGCGAGCGCTGCGCACGCCGTGTTGAGCGCGGCCTCCGAACGAGCTGACAGCGGCAGAATAAGGATACGGTCTACCGCCTCCTCGGTAACGCGAACTGAAGTGGGCGGCTCCTCCATCACCACATGAACATTGGTGCCGCCGATCCCGAACGAACTGACGCCGGCCCGCCGGGGCGTCGCTCCTTCCGGCCATGGTGTCAAACTCGTGGCGACCTTGAAGGGGCTACCGTCAAGGTCGATCGCCGGATTGATGGAGCGGAACTGGGCCAGCGGCGGGATTTCGCGCTCGCGCAGCATCAGCGCTGTCTTGATGAGGCCGGTGATGCCCGCCGCCACATCCAGATGGCCGACATTGCCTTTGGTGGACCCGATAACGCAGCGATGCTCGCCATTAGATCCGCCAAACGCGGCGGAAAGGCCAAGAAACTCTATCGGATCGCCGAGCGGCGTCGCGGTGCCGTGGCATTCCACATAGCCGATCGTCGCCGGATCGACGCCGGCATTCCGATGCGCGGCCTTGATAACAGCCGCCTGACCCTCCGCGCTCGGTCCGGTATAGCTCACCTTGGCGGCGCCATCATTATTGACGCCGCAGCCGCGAATGACTGCATGGATGTGATCGCCGTCGGCGAGTGCATCGTCGAGCCGCTTGAGCAGCACGCAGCCCGCGCCACTCCCGAACACCGTGCCGCTCGCAGAAGCGTCGAAGGGCCGGCAGATCCCATCGCCGGACACCATGCCGCCGGGCTGGTGGATATAGCCGCGCTTTTGCGGCACCGTGACGGAAACGCCGCCGGCAAGCGCCATGTCGGATTGGCCGGAAAGCAAACTCTGACAGGCCTCCGCCACGCAAAGCAGAGATGTCGAGCAGGCCGAGAGCATGGTAATTGCCGGGCCGCGCAGATCGAGCTTGTGCGCTACGCGTGTCGCCAGCGAGTCGGAAATTCCGCCGAGGAAGGTTGGATAGCAGCCGACCTGATAGTTCGACGTGAATTCCTCAACCCGGTCGCGTTGCGCGAGGACATTGTTCAGCAGATAGGTGTTGAAGGCCGCGCCCGCGAAAACGCCGATTGCTCCCTCGTAGCGCGCCGGATCATAGCCGGCGTCTTCGAGCGCTTCCCAGGCGATTTCCAGGAAAATGCGTTGCTGCGGATCGATCAGAGCGGCATCGCGTGGCTTGATGCCGAAGAAAGCGGCGTCAAAGAGATCGACATCTTCCAGATGCGGTCGGCTCGGAACATAGTCGGGCGACCGCCGCGTCTCCTCTTCAAACGCATCTTCCAGCTCGTCCGGCGAGAATGACCGGAATGCATCCCGGCCTTCCCTCACCATCTGCCAAAGCTGGTCGACCGTGGAAGCACCGGGAAACCGTCCGGACATGCCGATGATGGCGATTGCGCCGGTCGGCACATCAGCCGGTTCGCTCCGGTGGATGCTGGAAAGAAGAGACAGGTCGTTCATCTGCTTCGTCCGATCGCGCAGCCTCGTTCAAGGTTCGAAAGAGGCAGATGCGCTCAGAAGCAGCTTTCATCACTGCTCGAGAACGCGATGCCCCGGGCTGGAATTCAGTCGAAACACTGCGCAAGGACCAGGCGACCTCGTGATCTGTCCACTGGCCAACTTGCAAAAGAAAGGTCCCATGCCCGCCTGCGAGTGTACGGACACACGCTTCGGGCACGCGAAGGTAATTGGCCGCAATCTGTCAGGAAAAGTCTTACCTGAGCGATCTATGGTGATGTCGAGTCGCCCTACTTCAGCACACCAAAATCCTGCTTAATCAGCTATGATGCGCCCGACGCATTCACCGCCCGTCGGTCGTTACCGCAAGAGCGTCCTGCTGAGAGGCCAGTCGAATATGTGGCGGGAAGCCCAAGACGTGCACGTTGCAAGATCCGCTGAAGGCCGTTCGCTCCTGATCTTTTATCCAGCCGGCGTGTTCTTTGCGCTCTCCGCCTTCATGGCGGCCATGCTCCCGTGGGTCTGGCTCTTGCCACTGGAAGATCCACAGCTGGCACATGTCCGGCTGGGATTGTTCGGCTTTGGTGGCTTGGCCATCTCCGGCTACATCATGACTGCGCAAAAGGCTTGGACCGGCCGTCCGCTTCCGGTTTCGCCTCTGGTCCTTGGTGCGCTCGCTCTCGCATCGCGGCTTGTTTCGCTGTTGTTTCCGGGGGACGCGTGGTCGATCCTTCTGTCGCTGCCGGTCGCCTTGTTCATCCTGTTGCCTGTGATGCGGGCAAGGAGGTGGGACAAGGTGCCGTTGGCGATGGTGCCGCTGTTGCTCGTCGGGGCAGAGGTGATGCTGCTTCAGCAACGGGACCTTGCAGGCATTCTGCCGGTGGCGATCATGGTTCTTGTTTTCATTGTCGGGGGACGGATCGTTCCTTCCTTCACCGCTGACGCGCGTCGGCGCGTCGGCCTCGGCGATCTGCACCGGCCACCGCTTTGGATGGCGGTCGTCCTGTTGCTGATTGGCCTCCTTGACGAAGGAACAATCGGAACGCTGGCGCTCGTTGCCGCAATGCTATGGGTGATGACCTGCAGCATTGATGGTCTTGGGCTCGGAAGGGCAAACCGGATGCTGTCTCTTGGCTATGCCGGTCTTCTTCCCGGCCTGCTTGCTGTCGTCGCCGCCAGGTTCGGTCTGGTGCCTCATCTGGTCCAGGTCCATGCCCTGACCATGGCGACCATGGGACCAATGATCCTGGCTTACGNNATCCTGGCTATCGCATCGCGCGTGACGATGCTTCGGTCGGAAAACACAGAACTCCAACCCCGCCGCCGGCACTGGTATGCACTAGGCTTGATCTTCGGTTCTGCCGTTGCGCGTGCCTTGGCCGAAGTGAGTGAACAAGCGCCCTTATGCCTTCTCGTGGCCGGAGTTCTGTGGTCCGCAGCCTGGATCGTCTTCCTGTCCGCGCATGTGCAGGCATTGATGAAGCCGGCCCCGTTTCCCTTGCTCAGCGCGAAACGTCCGCGAACGTTCGTCGGTGAGCACGTCCACGCCATACCCGCACGCTTGCCGTGATGCAGCGTTTGCAGGCTGGCATCTTATCGATGCAAGCATCGGATCGCAGTCGCAAAACCAAGGAAGACACGCTGGGGAGGGATGCTCGAAAATGACCACCAGCCACGGCGACGACAAGCTCTTCTCGCTTATCTGTACTGCATTTACTCAGCCTTGTTCAACTTTTTGAAATACCAATTTGCTTTACTGTCGCAATGACAATCATTGCCGACAGCAAGCCGCAAGCCAAACCCAAGTTATTGATCACCTTCGGCACTCGACCGGAAGCGCTGAAATGCTTTCCGATTGCGCGCGCGGCGATGAACCGGTCGGACTGTGTTGTTGAAACCTGCATCACCGCTCAGCACCGTGAGATGGTCGATCAGGTGATCGACATGACCGGTCTGGCCGTCCACTACGATCTCAACGTCATGCAGCCGAACCAGACGCTGTTCGATGTCACAGCGCGTGTTCTCGAGGGGATGGCGAAGGTTCTCGATCGCGCCAAGCCCGATGTGGTGATCGTGCAAGGCGACACCACGACAGCCATGGCCGCCGCGCTGGCCGCCTTCTACAAGCGCGTGCCGGTGGCTCATGTCGAAGCGGGTTTGCGCAGCCATGACATCAACTCACCGTTTCCGGAGGAGTTGAACCGCAAGATCGCTGGCGACATCGCGACATGGCACTTTGCGCCGACTGCCCAGGCGCGCGCCAATCTACTGGCGGAAGGCAAGTCGCCGGACACGATCTTCGTGACGGGCAATACGGTTATTGACACGCTGCTCCATTTCTCCGCCGAGATCGATGCGGATGCCGCTGTGCGAACAGAACTGGCCGGGCAGTTTCCCTTTCTGGACCCCGCAAAACGCTTGATCCTGGCGACCGCACACAGGCGCGAGAATTTCGATGGCGGCATCGAACGCATCTGCACGGCGATGAAAACGCTGGCCGCGCGACCGGATGTCCAGATTGTCCTGCCCGTGCATCCCAATCCCAATGTCCGATCGGTAGTGGCAGCGCAGCTGGACGCTGTCGCCAACATCCATCTCATCGAACCGCAGACTTATCTGCCGTTTCTCTACCTACAAAAGCAGAGCCACCTGGTTTTGACCGATAGTGGCGGCGTTCAGGAAGAAGCGCCATCACTTGGCAAGCCAGTCTTGGTTATGCGCGAAAACACCGAACGGCCGGAAGGTGTTGAGGCTGGCACCGCACTTCTCGTGGGCGCCGACCCCCACAAGATCATCTCCCACGCCAACCGCCTGCTGGACGATCGCGATGCGTATGAAAGCATGGCGACACGGCACAACCCCTATGGCGACGGGCAGGCCGCACAACGCATTGTCGAGGAATTGCTTCATGGCTGACATCAAGACTGTTTCCGTTATCGGCATGGGCTATGTCGGCCTGCCGACCTGCGCCATCCTGGCAAGCCGCGGGCTCGATGTGACCGGCGTCGACGTCAACGAGGCCGTTGTGGAAAGGGTCAATCGCGGCGAGATCCATATCNNTCGTCGAGCCCGACCTGGACGGTTTGATCCAGAAGGTCGTTGCCAATGGCAAGCTCAAGGCCAGCAGCAAGCCGCAGCCAGCGGACGCGCATGTCATCGCCGTGCCAACGCCGATGACGCAGGACCACCGGCCCGACATTACTTACGTGCTTGCGGCAGGAAGAAGCATCGCGCCCGTGTTGAAGTCAGGCGATCTCATCGTGCTGGAATCGACTTCGCCGGTCGGCACGACGCGCGCCCTGACGGAGATGCTTGCCGAGTTACGGCCGGATCTTAAGTTCCCGCTCGCCGGTGAAGAACAGTCGGAAATGCTTGTGGTCTATTCTCCCGAGCGCGTTCTGCCTGGCAAGGTGCTGACGGAGCTTTGCAACAATGACCGCTCGATCGGCGGGGTGTCGCGCCGTTCGGCTGCGCGGGCCGCAGCCCTTTACTCCACCTTCGTCACCGGTGACCTCTATCTGACGAGCGCGGAAAGCGCCGAACTCGTGAAGCTCACGGAAAACGCGTTCCGCGACGTGAATATCGCTTTCGCCAACGAGATCGCTGCGGTGTGCCAGGATCTGTCGCTCAATGTCTGGGAAGTCATCGAGCTCGCGAACAAGCATCCGCGCGTCAACATCCTGCAGCCGAGCCCCGGCGTCGGCGGGCACTGCATCGCCATCGATCCGTATTTCATTATCGATGCCGCGCCCGACAGCACGCCGTTGATTGCAGCCGCGCGTCGGATCAACTCCGCCCGGCCGCATTCGGTGGTGGACGACATCAAGGCTCTGCTTAATCCGGCAGTGAAGCAGACGATCGCCTGTCTCGGCTTGAGCTTCAAACCCAATATCGACGATATGCGCGAAAGCCCGGCGGTAGAAGTCGTCGAACTGTTGGCGCAGCTTCCAAATGTCAAAATCGTCGCTGCGGAGCCAAACACGAATGCGCTCCCGGCTCCTTTGCAGAACAAGGGCATCGTGTTCACGGATGCGCTTTCCGCTATCGATCAGGCCGACATCGTGGTTCTTCTCGTCGACCACCGGCAGTTCAACTTCATCGATCCCGAAGAGCTGAAAAACAAGAAGCTGGTCGACACGCGCGGGCTTTGGACATGGCGCAAGGCGCGCAAACCGGACGCCCGCATCGAGCGCCGGGCGCCTGAAGATCGTCGGTCTGTCGGGGTTGCAGCGTGAGCGAAACGGCGCGATCGGGCTGGGCCGAGCATAGCCTGCTGGCATCGCGCCGGGGCGAATTTCTGGCGTCGCCGATCCATGCTTTGACCATGGTGGAGACCATGGATCTGGCCGAAGAAGCCATGCGGCTGAAGCGGCCGCTGCATCATGTCGTGGTCAATGTCGCCAAGCTCGTGAACATGCGCAAGAATGCCGAGCTGCACGAGGATGTGTCGACGGCCGATGTGGTGAATGTCGACGGCAAAGGCGTGTTGTGGGGTGCGCGGCTATGCGGCGTGGCTTTGCCGGAGCGTGTCAGCGGCGTCGATATCATGACGAACCTGTTCATCCTTTGCGAACAGCGCGGCTACAAACCCTTCCTGCTCGGCGCCGAACAGGATGTGCTGGATAGCGTTGTTGAACGCCTCGCGCGCAACCATCCGAAACTGGTGATCGCCGGTGCACGCAACGGCTACTTCAAGCCTGAAGACGAGGCGGATGTGGTTTCGATGATCAATGCATCTGGAGCCGATTGCCTGCTGGTTGCGATGCCAACCCCGCGCAAGGAACGCTTCACGAAGCGCCATCGTGCCGAGCTTCTGCCTAGCCTCATCATGGGCGTGGGCGGCAGCTTCGATGTCTATGGCGGCAAGGTCGCGCGCGCGCCGAAGTTCGTTCAGGCGATCGGTCTCGAATGGCTGTTCCGGGTAGCTCAGGAGCCGAAACGCTTGTGGCGCCGCTATTACGAGACCAACACGGCCTATGCGGTTCTTCTATCCCGCGAAGTCTGGACCAGCCGTCGCCGGCGCCGCAACATCAGCGCCTAGATCAACCGCGATTGCGAAGCCTGCGGTAGCGCTGCACCGCCGTGTCGCCAAACTGCCGCGCGGCTTGCGGATAGATCATCCACGACAGGATCAGGAACACCGCCACCCCGGCAGAACCGCCCGCGACCAGCACGATTACGGCCGGAAGGGCTTCGAGCAGGAAAGCGGTCAGCGCCGCGCTCAAACCTGTGCCGAGCGCAATCGCTAGGGAGCACCCGATGCTGCGCCAAGCCACCGGCACATGGGTCAGCCGTTCGCTCAGGTAGGCACAGGCGCCAAGTGCCGCGACCGAACCTCCGGCCAGCGCAACGGCTGCACCAAGCTCGGCCCAGCGGGGAATGAGGAGCATCGACAATCCGATCGTCGCCGCCGATCCAACGAGGGTGCCGACAATCAACAGCGCCGGTCGCTTATGGGCGTGGATAACCGTGCCGTAAACAAAGCTCGTCAGGTTGGCGCAAAGCACGCTGAAGGCGATCACGGGAAAAAGCAACCCGACGCGACCATGATAGCTTGCGGGCAGCATCAGTTCGGTCATGGGGCCGTTCAGCGCCACCAGCAGGGCCGCCACCGGCAAACAAAGCTGCAGCATCAGCGCCATCAGCTGCGTCAGCAAGGCGGCCGATCCGGCCGGCCCTTCCTCGTCGAAGCGGCTCATTACCTGCGGAAAGGCGCCGACATTGATCGCGTTGCCCACCATGTCGAGAGGCTGGCGCGCCAGAACATAAGCGGCGGCAAACAGCGCGACAGCACCGGCATCATGATAGGCGTTTAGGAAAAGGCGCTCGGCGCTGTTGAGCCCGAATCCGACGAGCGCCATCACGACCAGCGGCAGACCCAAACTCACCAGTTCGCGCCCGGTAAATTTCGCGGCCCCAACCACCACCCGACGCGCGGCTACAATGCCGGCGATGAGCCCGGCTATCAGCATGCCCGCACTCGATCCCAGCGAAACAACCAGAAAGGAGTTCGGCAACAGGAGAATGGCGAGGATCGGGAGCGCCAGCTGCAGGGCGGCGCGCAGGCATTCCAGCAGCGAATAGGTGGAATGGCGCTGCTGCATCTGCAGCACCGTCAAAGCAAGGCGGGCGATGGATCCGGCAACGAGATAGGCGCAAACGGCCAGTGCAAATTCCGGCCAGCGCTCCGGCACGACGATCACCGAGCCCGCCACTGCGATGACCAGCGCCAGCACCGTGCTACCCAGCAGAACCTTTCCCGCCAGCGCCAACGAGCCGCGGCTGACATCCACCGTGCCACCCAGCCGCAGAAGCGCGATGCGCAGCCAGTTGGTAACGGCGAGATCCGTCATCTCGCCAACCGTCACCACCAGCGTCAGCAGACCGTATTCATCCTGGTCGATGAGGCGCGTGACGACGACGAGCAGAAGCAGCGCGGAAATGCGCGTCAGAAGGATGGCCGGGCCATAAATGAGGGTTGAGCGCAGCAGCAAGCGGAAAAGGCCTCAAAGCAAGCCGAAGGCGCGAAGGCGGCCGCTCATTGCCGCATCAAGCCCAGCGCTCCGAGCATACCCATGTCGGGCACCGCATTGCCCTTGGGCGGGATCACCGACATGCCATAGCTATTGGCATATTCCCAGATCGACCAGGGAATGCCCGATTTTTCGGCCGAGCGCCTCACCGCAGTGAGATAGCGGATGCGGTCGGCATCATCGGCGCCTGAGCGCCCATCGGCTGTCATGAGGATGGCGCCGAATTCGCCCATGAACAGGCGCTCGGACGGGATGGCGTTTGTTTTGGCCCAGCCAAGTGCCTGCTCGAACCTGGCGTCCAGCTGTTTCTCGCTCCAATCCTCCGCGAAGTATTTGGCGATCAAGGAATCGGCTTCCGCCAGGTTGGCGCGCTTCTCCGCTCTGCTTATACCGGCCGCATCCATCCGCGCCTCCAACGCTTTGCGCACGGCCTCCGGTGTGCTGGTCGATGCCGGCCAAGGCATGCCGGACGCAAATCCACCCTTTGTTTCCGAGCGCTGATGCGTGAAGTCGTGCGGCTCATACATATGGAAGCTGTAATAGATGTTGGGATCGTCGAAGCCGGGCTTGAGGTTGAGCAAGCCTTTGACGCCGCCGCCGCAAGCGCCTGTGGCGATGATGGTCAGATCGCCACTCACGGAGCGGATGTCAGCGACCGTGGCTTCCATGATCCGCTGCCAATCGTCCGTGCCACTGGCATCGCAGGGGTAATAAGCGGGCTCGTTATAGGGCTCGATTGCGACCTTATCGGTGCCAACCTTCACCAGCATTCTCGCCACCTCCTTGACCATGGCGCGATAGCGGGAAACGCCCTCGCTGTCGGCGCCGTCATAGATCAGCTTCATGCTGGTGGCCGGAACCTGGTTGACGCCATGGAGGTCGAACACGACACGCAAACCGCTGTCCGTGATGCGCTTTGCCGCCTTTGAAAGGATGGCGAGTGCTTCCTTTCGCTTAGGCCCCTCACTCGACACCAGCGGGCCGGGATCGACGCTCAGCCGTACGAAGTCGAAGCCCATCGAGCGAATGCGCTGGAACTCGTTCTCCCCTTGGGAAGCGGCGCCTTTCCGGAAGCTGTCCAGCCACTCTTGTTCAGCGCGATAGGGCGGCCAGATATAGGTGCCATCCCCGTTGACCGGCGACCAGTTGAGCCACTCATGCACGCCGACGCCGCGATGAAGCTCCAGCACCTTCGCCTGCGCTGTTGCCGTGAGAAAGCTGAAAGCCAAAGCAATGGCTGCAATCACTCTCATCTGTTGTCCCCATCTCAAGAGAAACCGACGTTAACCCGGCAAGTGTAAAGAAGAAGCTTGTTTATCGCCTTCTCGTTCTCTCCATCGAAGCGGTCTCGGCACAGATGAAACTCGGCTGGTATCTGAAACGTCTGCGCAACATGGAGCCGGCCGAAGTGCTTCACCGGCTGAAGGAACATCAGCGAAAGATCGTCTCACGCCGTCGCGACGATGGCTGGCATCGCTATCCCGCAGCGCCGCTTCATCCGGTCCTCTCAGGCTGGCGCGACGCGCTGCTTGCCGCTTCTCCCGAACAAAGGCAGGGAATTGCACATGCCGCCGAGCAAACCCTTCAGGGACGCTATTCCGCCCTGGGACGAGACTGGCCGAAGCGAGACGCGGACCGTCTCTTCCCTGCAGATTTCTGGCGCCTGGATCCGGTGACGGGCAAGCTCTGGGCTGGTGCCGAAACCCATACATTCGCGGTCGATTACCGGCAGGCGGGCACTTTCGGCGACATCAAATATGTCTGGGAAGCCAACCGGCTGCAGTTTCTGCCGGTTCTGGCCGCGCACCTCGTTTTGTCGGGCGATGCAAGAGCGCTCCAAGCCATCCAACAAGCGGTTGGAAGCTGGCATGCTGCCAATCCGCCGTTTCGCGGCGTAGCCTGGGCATCCGGCATCGAGGTTGCCCTGCGTGTCATCAGTCTGATCATCACGCTTGATCTTGTCGGTGAAACCCTTGACGCCGAAACGCACAACCAGATCGGCGCAATCCTGGTGGCAAGTGCGTACTGGCTCAATCGCTTCCCATCTCGCTTTTCATCGGCCAACAATCATCTCGTCGCCGAATTGGCCGGAGAATTCCTGATCGGGCTTTCGCTTGGCACAAAGGTCGATCACCTCCGCAAGGCGTTGGTCGCGGAAACAACGAAGCAGATCCTGCCCGATGGCCTGGCCGCCGAGCAAAGCCCGGCCTATGGCGCCTTCGCGGCCGAGATTGTCCTGCGTTG
>DCDI01000201.1:0-9272 GCA_002316345.1 Phyllobacteriaceae bacterium UBA1059
GAGGGGCTCGATTTCCTGGCGGAGGGCGTCATCGTCGCCCCGACAGCCGCCAAGCCTTTTGCCTGCCGTTACGCGCTCCGCTTCGACAGCGCGTGGCATACGCAATCTCTCAGCGTCGCGGTGATCGGTGAGGAACGGTCACTGTTGCTGGTCATGGATGCAAAGGGAAGGTGGCTCAGCAACTCCGTGCCTGTACTGGAGCTCGATTATGCCCTGGCGCCTGATCTCTCCGCATCGGCCCTGACCAACACGCTTGCCATACGCCGCTTGAACTTGGCGGAGGGTAAGAGCGCCAATATAGAAACGGCCTATGTGGATCTGCCTGACATGGCCGTTTCCGCAGACCCGCAGCGTTACACCTGCCTCAAGAAGGGGAGCCTCTACCTCTACCAGTCGCGCGACAGCGACTTTCAAAGCGAGATCGAGGTCGATGCCGATGGCTTCGTGGTGACCTATCCTGGTCTTTTTCGTCGTTTGATCTGAGCGGAAAGCGACTTCGCTCTTTACAGACGGGCGCGACATCCGTAGGAAGCGGGCCGGCGCTTCGACGCCCTTAGGGGTATAGCTCAGTTGGTAGAGCGGCGGTCTCCAAAACCGCAGGTCGCAGGTTCGAGCCCTGCTGCCCCTGCCACGCTTTTCCCCTTGTTTCCCTTAAACCAGCCCTTGCGCCGATCTAGAATCGGTTTTATATCAACCGTTGCGCGGCGCGTGGGACTCGAGAAACCGAGTTCAACGCGCCCGAACTGCATGGGCGAATGCCTGCATGTGATTCGGGCCGTGCATTGCCGAATACGGGGCGTGTTCGGCGTCGGAATTCTTCAAGCATGCGACAACAGGCATGCAGCAAACTGGTTCCCACGGGAACGCGAAAATTGAGCGGCAGATGGCGTCCAGAACTTCAAATCCATTCACGTTCCTGCAGCAGGTGCGGCAGGAGACAGCGAAGGTCACTTGGCCTTCCCGGCGCGAGACGATGATCTCGACGCTCATGGTTTTGGTTTTCGCCTTTATCGCCTGCCTGTTCTTTTTCGTAGCCGACTTCGCGATGGGTTACACCATCGAGCTGATCCTCGGCCTCGGACGCTAACGGCCACAAACGGAGAGCATCTCAGATGACCGCACGGTGGTATATCGTCCATGCCTATTCGAACTTCGAAAAGAAGGTCGCTGAGGACATTGAGCTGAAGGCCAAGCAGAAGGGCCTGTCGGAGCATATCGAGCAGATTGTCGTGCCGACCGAAAAGGTCACCGAGGTCCGTCGCGGTCGCAAGGTCGATGCAGAGCGCAAGTTCTTCCCGGGCTATGTCCTGGTGCGCGCCAACCTGTCGGATGCTGTGTTCTCGCTGATCAAGAACACGCCCAAGGTGACGGGCTTTCTTGGCGACTCTAAGCCTGTGCCGATCACGGACAAAGAAGCCGATCGCATCATGCACCAGGTGCAGGAAGGTGTTGAGCGTCCGAAGCCTTCGGTAACGTTCGAGTTCGGCGAAGAAGTCAGCGTTTCCGACGGTCCGTTCGCCTCCTTCAAGGGCTTCGTCCAGGAAGTGGACGAAGAGCGTTCGCGCCTCAAGGTCGAAGTGTCCATCTTCGGACGCGCCGTGCCGGTGGATCTCGAATTCGGTCAGGTCGAGAAAGTCTGATCGTTTCGCGCGGACCCAGAGGTCCGTGTGTAAGCAGGAGGGTTCTCCTGCAAAGGCCGGTGGGAGGAACGAGCGGCTTTAGCCGGTCGCATCAACCACACCACCGCACTGCAACCGCCGGCATCAGTCCGGCATAAAGAAGGCAGAGTATATGGCTAAGAAGATTGCAGGCCAGCTCAAGCTCCAGGTCAAGGCAGCGTCGGCAACCCCGTCGCCTCCGATCGGCCCGGCTCTTGGTCAGCGCGGCATCAACATCATGGAGTTCTGCAAGGCGTTCAACGCGCAGACCCAGGAGATGGAGAAGGGTTCGCCCGTCCCCGTCGTGATCACCTATTATCAGGACAAGTCGTTCACCTTCGTCATGAAGACGCCGCCGGTGTCTTACTTCCTGAAGAAGGCCGCCAAGATCGAAGCCGGCTCCAAGCTGCCGGGCAAGACCGGTGCTGGCCGTATCACGCAGGCTCAGGTTCGTGAGATCGCGGAAGCGAAGCTCAAGGATCTGAACGCAAACGACGTCGATGCAGCGATGCGCATGGTTGAGGGCTCGGCCCGCTCCATGGGCCTGGAAGTGGTGGGCTGAGATCATGGCTAAGAAGGCTGGAAAGCGCATCACGCTCGCTCGTAAGGGCATTGATGTCGACAAGAACTACGATCTCGCCGAGGCTGTGAAGCTGCTCAAGGAGCGCGCCACCGCCAAGTTCGATGAGACCATCGAAGTCGCCATGAACCTCGGCGTTGATCCTCGCCATGCTGACCAGATGGTCCGCGGCGTGGTGAACCTGCCGAACGGCACGGGTCGTACGGTTCGCGTTGCCGTGTTTGCACGTGGTGACAAGGCTGATGAAGCCCGCGCCGCCGGTGCCGACATCGTTGGTGCGGAAGATCTGGTTGAAACCGTCCAGAAGGGCGAGATCGACTTCGATCGCTGCATTGCTACCCCGGACATGATGCCGCTGGTCGGTCGCCTCGGTAAGGTTCTCGGCCCGCGCGGCATGATGCCGAACCCGAAGGTCGGCACCGTGACCGTCGACGTCGCTGGCGCCGTCAAGGCGTCCAAGGGCGGCGCTGTCGAGTTCCGCGTTGAAAAGGCCGGCATCATTCATGCTGGTGTTGGCAAGGCGTCCTTCGAGTCGACCGCTCTGGTGGAAAACATCCGCGCTTTCGCTGACGCGGTTGTTCGCGCCAAGCCGGCCGGCGCCAAGGGTGTTTACGTTCAGAAGATCGCGCTGACCTCGACCATGGGCCCAGGCCTGAAGGTCGACTTTTCGACCCTGAACCCGGCTTCCTAAGGGAAGCAACGGCTGGCCCGGAAGGCTGGCCTACCAATTCCGGGCGCTTCGGCGTCCGGATATGCGGACCAGAAATGATCCGCAATCCTGTCCGAGACTGCAGGCGGTTCCAGAACGAGCTGGACCTTAATCGCAAAGCCTGCATGAGACGGGTGAGGGCTGATTTCTCGATGCTTCGGCATCGTGCTGTCGGTTCGAACCGTGAGTGCCTTTTGTCTGCGTGCTGTTCGGCAACGAGCAGCATGGCGAAAGGGGACAGGATCCTCGAACGCCGACCGGATGGTCTTTCAGATCGCCCGCCGGCAAAAGGCAACCGGCAGACTGCTTCGCAAGAAGTGGACTGCCAACTGGAGATAGGCAGTGGATAGAGCGGAAAAACGCGAATTCGTCACGGGCCTGAACGACGTGTTCAAAAGCACGGGTTCTGTGGTCGTGGCCCACTATGCCGGTCTGACTGTGGCGCAAATGAATGATCTTCGTACGAAGATGCGCGCTGCAGGCGGTACCGTCAAAGTCGCGAAGAACCGCCTCGCCGTTATCGCTCTTCAGGGTACGGACTCCGAGGAGATGAACGCGCTGTTCAAGGGACAGACGCTCATCGCTTACTCGGACGATCCGGTTGCGGCTCCCAAGGTTGCATCCGATTTCGCCAAGACGAATGACAAGCTCGTCATTCTCGGCGGCGCAATGGGTGCCACGGCGTTGAACGCCGAGGGTGTCAAGTCTCTGGCAACCATGCCGTCGCTCGATGAACTTCGTGCGAAGATCGTTGGCATGATCCAGACCCCCGCGACCCGTATCGCCGCAGTCGTCAACGCACCGGCGGGCAATCTCGCCCGCGTGTTTGGCGCCTATGCCCGGAAGGACGAGGCGGCCTGAGGCCGTTCCTCGCAATCAACAGAACACGTTTCGAACCAACCATAAGGAACTAGTAACATGGCTGATCTCGCAAAGATCGTTGACGACCTGTCGGCCCTGACCGTCCTCGAGGCGGCTGAGCTGTCGAAGCTGCTGGAAGAGAAGTGGGGCGTTTCCGCTGCTGCTCCGGTCGCTGTTGCTGCTGCTGGCGGCGCTGCTGCTCCGGCCGAAGCTGCTGAAGAGAAGACCGAGTTCGACGTCGTCCTCACGGATGCCGGCGCACAGAAGATCAACGTCATTAAGGAAGTGCGTGCGATCACCGGTCTCGGCCTGAAGGAAGCCAAGGACCTGGTCGAAGGCGCGCCGAAGGTTGTCAAGGAAGCCGTTTCCAAGGCTGACGCTGACAAGCTCAAGGCTCAGCTGGAAGGCGCAGGCGCCAAGGTTGAACTGAAGTAAGCGTTTCGTCGCCTGTTTCCGGCGGGTGGTTCAACCATCCGCCGGTTGCGACGAAGGAAAGATGGGAAACCTTTTTCCTGAGGGCCGCAGCGGGGCTTTTAGGAAATGGGTTTCTGCCCGTTTCAGAGATAGGCCGGAGCGATCCGGCACCCCGGCAGCAATGCCGGGCGAGGTAAGCCAGTAAGGCAGCAAGGAGCGACGATGGCCCAGACGCAGACTTTTAATGGTCGCAGGCGCGTGCGCAAATTCTTCGGAGATATTCCGGAAGTTGCGGAGATGCCGAACCTCATCGAGGTTCAAAAGGCATCCTATGATCAGTTCCTGATGGTCGATGAGCCGGAAGGCGGACGTCAGAACGAAGGGCTCCAGGCTGTCTTCAAGTCGGTGTTCCCGATTTCCGATTTCTCCGGCGCTTCCATGCTGGAATTCGTGAAGTACGAATTCGAAGATCCGAAGTTCGACGTCGACGAATGCCGTCAGCGCGATTTGACCTTTGCCGCTCCGCTCAAGGTCACGCTGCGCCTGATCGTGTTTGATATTGACGAGGATACCGGCTCGAAGTCCGTCAAGGACATCAAGGAGCAGGACGTTTACATGGGCGACATGCCGCTCATGACGTCTAACGGCACCTTCATCATCAACGGCACCGAGCGCGTCATCGTTTCGCAGATGCACCGTTCGCCGGGCGTCTTCTTCGACCACGACAAGGGCAAGTCGCATTCATCGGGCAAGCTTCTGTTTGCTGCGCGCGTCATTCCTTATCGCGGCTCCTGGCTCGACATCGAGTTCGACTCCAAGGACGTCGTGCATGCCCGCATCGATCGTCGCCGCAAGATCCCGGCGACCTCGCTGTTGATGGCTCTTGGTATGGACGGCGAGGAAATCCTCTCGACCTTCTATAACAAGATCACCTTCAAGCGTGCCGGGGATCATTGGCGCATTCCGTTCTCGGCCGAGCGTTTCCGCGGCATGAAGGCCGTGACCGACATGGTCGATGCCGACACGGGTGAAATCGTCGTAGAAGCCGGCAAGAAGATCACTGCGCGTCAGGCCCGTCAGCTGTCCGAAAAGGGCCTGAAGGCGCTTAAGGCGACGGAAGACGATCTGATCGGCAACTACCTCGCCGAAGACATCGTCAACTACGCCACGGGCGAGATCTTCCTCGAGGCCGGCGACGAGATCGACGAGAAGACGCTCAAGGTTCTGCTGGAAAACGGCGGCAACGAGGTCGAGGTTCTCGACATCGACCACGTCAATGTGGGCGCCTACATCCGCAACACGCTGAACGTTGACAAGAACGAGAGCCGTCAAGACGCGCTGTTCGACATCTACCGCGTCATGCGCCCGGGTGAACCGCCAACGCTGGAAACGGCAGAAGCGATGTTCAACTCGCTGTTCTTCGATGCCGAGCGCTACGACCTTTCGGCCGTTGGGCGCGTCAAGATGAACATGCGGCTTGAGCTTGATGCCGAAGACACCGTGCGCGTTCTGCGCCGCGAGGACATTCTAGCTGTCGTCAAGACGCTGGTTGAACTGCGCGACGGCAAGGGCGAGATCGACGACATCGACAATCTCGGCAACCGCCGTGTGCGTTCGGTCGGCGAGCTCATGGAGAACCAGTACCGCGTTGGTCTGCTGCGCATGGAGCGTGCGATCAAGGAGCGCATGTCGTCGATCGAGATCGACACTGTCATGCCGCAGGACCTGATCAACGCCAAGCCCGCCGCCGCCGCCGTGCGAGAGTTCTTCGGTTCCTCGCAGCTGTCGCAGTTCATGGATCAGACCAATCCGCTGTCGGAGATCACGCATAAGCGTCGTCTTTCCGCACTCGGACCTGGCGGTTTGACTCGCGAACGCGCCGGCTTCGAAGTCCGCGACGTGCATCCGACGCATTACGGTCGTATCTGCCCGATCGAAACACCGGAAGGTCCGAACATCGGTCTGATCAACTCGCTGGCCACCTTCGCCCGCGTCAACAAGTACGGCTTCATCGAAAGCCCGTATCGTCGCATCAAGGACGGTCGGGTTTCGGACGACGTCGTGTATCTTTCGGCGATGGAGGAAGCGAAGCACTACGTTGCGCAGGCAAATGCCGAGCTCGACGACAATGGTTCGTTCGTGGACGAGTTCGTGATCTGCCGTAACGCCGGTGAAGTCTTGATGACGCCGCGCGAAAACGTCGATCTCATGGACGTGTCGCCCAAGCAGATGGTGTCGGTCGCTGCCGCGCTGATCCCGTTCTTGGAAAACGACGACGCCAACCGCGCTCTGATGGGCTCCAACATGCAGCGTCAGGCTGTGCCGTTGGTTCGCGCCGAAGCGCCGTTCGTCGGCACCGGCATGGAGCCGATCGTTGCCCGTGACTCGGGCGCTGCGATCGGTGCACGCCGCACCGGCATCGTCGACCAGGTGGACGCGACGCGTATCGTTATTCGCGCAACGGAAGATCTCGAAGCCGGCAAGTCGGGCGTCGATATCTATCGTCTGATGAAGTTCCAGCGCTCCAACCAGTCGAGCTGCATCAACCAGCGTCCGCTGGTTCGCGTCGGCGACCGCATCCAGAAGGGCGATATCATCGCGGACGGTCCGTCGACCGACCTCGGCGATCTGGCGCTCGGCCGCAACGTGCTCGTCGCGTTCATGCCTTGGAACGGCTACAACTACGAGGACTCGATCCTTCTGTCCGAGCGCATCGTTGCCGATGACGTCTTCACCTCGATCCATATCGAGGAGTTCGAGGTCATGGCTCGCGATACGAAGCTTGGACCTGAGGAAATCACGCGCGACATTCCGAACGTGTCGGAAGAAGCGCTGAAGAACCTCGACGAAGCGGGTATCGTTTACATCGGCGCCGAAGTGGCACCGGGTGACATTCTCGTTGGCAAGATCACTCCGAAGGGCGAAAGCCCGATGACGCCGGAAGAAAAGCTTCTGCGCGCCATCTTCGGCGAAAAGGCTTCCGACGTGCGTGACACCTCCATGCGCATGCCGCCCGGGACCTTCGGCACGATCGTTGAAGTGCGCGTCTTCAATCGCCACGGCGTTGAGAAGGACGAGCGCGCCATGGCCATCGAGCGCGAGGAAATCGAGCGTCTCGCCAAGGACCGTGACGACGAGCAGGCGATCCTCGACCGCAACGTGTACGCCCGTTTGGCGGACATGCTGACGGACAAGGAAGCCGTTGCTGGTCCGAAGGGCTTCAAGAAGGGCACCACGCTTTCCCGCGAGATGCTGACCGACTATCCGCGTTCGCAGTGGTGGCAGTTTGCCGTCGACGACGAGCGGGCTCAGAGCGAACTCGAAGCACTTCGGGGTCAGTACGACGACTCCAAGAAGGCGCTTGAGCAGCGCTTCATGAACAAGGTCGAGAAGGTCCAGCGCGGCGACGAGATGCCTCCGGGCGTCATGAAGATGGTCAAGGTCTTCGTTGCCGTGAAGCGCAAGATGCAGCCGGGCGACAAGATGGCCGGCCGTCACGGCAACAAGGGCGTGGTCTCGCGGATCGTGCCGGTGGAAGACATGCCGTTCCTGGAAAACGGAACGCATGCCGACATCGTGCTCAACCCGTTGGGCGTGCCATCCCGCATGAACGTCGGCCAGATCCTGGAAACGCATCTGGGCTGGGCCTGCGCTGGCATGGGCCGTCAGATCGGTGAGTTGATCGAGGCGTACAAGACGGGTGGCGATATCCAGCCGCTGCGCGCCACGCTCGAGGAACTGCTGCCGGACAACGACCGCAACGAGCCGGTTCGCGACTATGACGACGAGAGCGTTCTGCTTCTCGCCGATCAGATGAAGCGCGGCGTTTCGATTGCCACGCCGGTGTTCGACGGTGCCAACGAAGCCAACATCAATGCGATGCTGGAACAGGCCGGTCTGCACTCGTCGGGTCAGTCGCAGCTCTATGATGGCCGGACGGGTGAACCGTTCGATCGCAAAGTGACGATGGGCTACATATATATGCTTAAGCTCAATCACTTGGTGGACGACAAGATCCACGCGCGTTCGATCGGGCCTTACTCACTGGTGACCCAGCAGCCGCTGGGTGGCAAGGCGCAGTTCGGTGGCCAGCGCTTCGGCGAGATGGAGGTCTGGGCTTTGGAAGCATACGGTGCAGCTTACACGCTGCAGGAAATGCTGACGGTGAAGTCGGACGACGTTGCGGGCCGTACCAAGGTCTACGAGTCGATCGTGCGCGGCGACGATACGTTCGAAGCCGGTATTCCGGAGAGCTTCAACGTTCTCGTCAAGGAAATGCGGTCGCTGGGCCTCAACGTCCAGCTCGAGAACTCGAAGGGCGAAGAGCCTGTTCGGCTTCCGGACGCTGCCGAGTAAAACGGCTTGAAGGTGCGTCGCTTCGGCGGCGCACCCATTGATTTCGGCGGGATCATGATCCTGCCTCGTTGTGGCCCGAGAAGACGGCCACGACCGATCCCGGGCAGGCCGCTCGGAGCGAGATTTAAATTGAGGGGTTTGCGGACCCCGATAAGGAGAACGGCATGAACCAAGAGGTCATGAATCTCTTCAACCCTCAGACGCCGGTACAGACCTTCGACTCCATCCGGATCTCGCTGGCCTCGCCGGAGAAGATCCTTTCCTGGTCGTTCGGTGAGATCAAGAAGCCGGAGACGATCAACTACCGTACGTTCAAGCCGGAGCGTGACGGCCTATTCTGCGCGCGCATTTTCGGACCGATCAAGGACTACGAGTGCCTGTGCGGCAAGTACAAGCGCATGAAGTACAAGGGCGTCATCTGCGAAAAGTGCGGCGTGGAAGTTACGCTGTCGCGCGTTCGCCGTGAGCGCATGGGCCACATCGAGCTGGCTGCACCGGTCGCGCATATCTGGTTCCTGAAGTCGTTGCCATCGCGCATCGGCACGCTGCTCGACATGACCTTGAAGGACATCGAGCGCGTTCTGTATTTCGAGAACTACATCGTCACCGAGCCTGGCTTGACCGCGCTGAAGGAGCACCAGCTCCTGAGCGAGGAAGAGTACATGATCGCCGTCGATGAATACGGCGAAGACAG
>DCDI01000201.1:9297-9534 GCA_002316345.1 Phyllobacteriaceae bacterium UBA1059
GCTTCACCGCGATGATCGGCGCCGAGGCGATCCACGAGCTTCTGGCTTCGATGGACCTCGACACGATCGCCGGCGAGCTGCGTACGGAACTGGCGTCCACCACGTCGGAGCTGAAGCAGAAGAAGTATCTCAAGCGCCTCAAGGTGGTCGAGAACTTCATGGAGTCTGGCAACCGCCCGGAATGGATGATCATGAAGATCGTCCCGGTCATCCCACCGGATCTGCGTCCGCTGGTTC
>DCDI01000165.1 GCA_002316345.1 Phyllobacteriaceae bacterium UBA1059
TGTGCGACCAGACCACCAACACAACCAAGCAGATCCAGGGCGGCACGATCAAAGCCTACGCTGTCACCACGCCCGAGCGCCTCAAGGTTCTGCCGGACGTCCCAACCGCAGCAGAAGGCGGCCTGAACAACTTCGACGTCTCCATCTGGCACGGCCTTTATGCGCCGAAGGGCACGCCGGCCGATGTGGTCGACCGCTTGTCGAAGTCCTTGCAGGTCGCCTTGGCGGACAAGAACGTTATCGATCGCTTCGCCGAGCTGGGCACCATCCCATCGCCGGCCACTGACGCCACGCCTGCGGCCTTGAAGGCCAAGTTGGAAGGCGAGATTGCCCGCTGGAAGCCGGTGATCGAGGCTGCCGGGCAGTACGCCGACTGATCCAGTCGAGGGCGGCTGAACAGGCCGCCCTTTCTCGCATCCTTTATCCGGATTGCCCATGAAATCTGTTTCCATCGATCCAGCCAACGGAGCGGCCGGCGCGCTGTTCATCGCCATCGGCGCGGTGTTCGCCTTCCAGGCTTTCGGCCTCGAGCTTGGCACCACGTTCCGCATGGGCCCCGGCTATTTTCCGCTAGTGCTGGCGCTTATCCTGATCTTCCTGGGGTGCATCGTGCTTGTTCAGGCAACGCGGGTTCAAGGCGAACCGATCGGTGCGTTTGCCTGGCGCGGCATGCTGCTTATCCTGCCAGCGCCCATCATCTTCGGCCTGACTGTGCGCGGCCTGGGCTTCGTCCCTGCCCTTTTCCTGGCCGCACTGATCGCCGCCTTCGCTTCAACCCGCATGCGTCCGCTGATGGCTGTTGTGCTTGCCGCAGCAGTCACGCTGTTCTCGACCTTGGTGTTCATCAAGGCGCTGGGTTTGCCGTTCCGCTTGTTCGGACCTTGGCTGGGATACTGACCTGATGGAACTGTTCAGCAATCTCGCGCTCGGCTTTGCCACCGCCGCTTCACCCTGGAACCTGCTGTTCTGCTTGATCGGCGTGCTTCTCGGCACCCTGGTCGGCGTTCTGCCCGGCATCGGCGCAACCGCCACGATCGCCATGCTGTTGCCGATCACCTTCCAGCTCGAACCGGTTTCATCGCTGATCATGCTGGCCGGCATTTATTACGGTGCGCAGTATGGCGGTTCGACCACCGCGATCCTGATCAACATGCCTGGCGAAAGCTCATCCGCCGTCACAGCACTCGATGGCTACCAGATGGCGCGGCGCGGAAAAGCCGGCTCTGCATTAGCAATCGCAGCGCTTGGTTCGTTCTTTGCTGGAACGGTCTCGACCTTCCTCGTCGCCCTTTTCGCACCGCCTTTGACATCGATCGCGCTGCAATTCGGTGCAGCGGAATATTTCTCGCTGATGGTTGTGGGCCTCGTTTCGTCGATCGCGCTTGCTCATGGCTCCATCGTGAAAGCGCTCGGCATGGTGGTTCTGGGGCTTCTGCTCGGTCTGGTCGGCACCGACATCTATAGCGGCACACCTCGCTTCACCTTCGGCATTCGGGAATATTCCGACGGGTTGAACTTCGTGGCGGTCGCAGTGGGCGTGTTCGGCATTGCCGAGATCCTGCGCAATCTGGAAACCGAAAAAACCCGTGAACTCCTGATGGCTAAAGTCGGCGGCTTGTTCCCGTCGCGCGAAGACCTGAAGGCCATGATCGCACCCATGCTGCGGGGCACTGCAATTGGGTCCGCGCTCGGCATCTTGCCTGGCGGTGGAGCGATCCTTGCCGCCTTCGCGTCTTATACGGTCGAAAAGCGTGTTTCGAAGACCCCGGAAGAGTTTGGACGTGGCGCGGTAGCGGGCGTGGCCGGGCCAGAATCGGCAAACAATGCCGGCGCGCAGACGTCGTTCATTCCGATGCTGACCCTCGGCATTCCGGCTAACCCGGTTATGGCGCTGATGATCGGCGCGATGATCATCCAGGGCATTGTGCCCGGACCGAACGTCGCGACCGAGCAACCCGCATTGTTTTGGGGCATCATCGCGTCCATGTGGATCGGCAATTTGATGCTGGTGATCCTGAACCTGCCGCTGATCGGGCTCTGGGTGAAGCTGCTGACTGTGCCCTACTACGTGCTGTTTCCGATCATCATGGCGTTCTGCTCGATCGGCGTTTACAGCGTCAACGGCAATGCCTACGACCTTTACGCCGTCGCCTTCTTCGGTCTGATCGGCTATGTGCTGGCCAAGCTGCGTTGCGAGCCGGCGCCACTGCTTCTGGGCTTCGTGCTTGGACCTTTGCTGGAAGAGAACCTGCGGCGCGCCATGATCATCTCGCGCGGCGACCCATCCGTCTTCGTGACACGCCCGATCAGTGCCATCCTGCTTCTGCTAGCGCTTGCGGTTCTCGTCGTGGTGTTCCTGCCCTCCGTGCGCAAGAAGCGGGACGAAGTCTTCGTCGAGGAGGACTGAGTTTTCGGGCAAGGAAGAGGCAATGCTTCGGGTGCAGAAGATCGTGATCGAGCAGGTTTACGTCCCAACCGCCAGGCGCAAGACGCTGCATCCCGACACGGTTCGCCTGTTGGCCGAGGACATTCTTCAAAACGGCATGCAGACACCGATCCAGGTCAGGCATGACCAGAACCGTTATGTGTTGGTGGAAGGCCTGCATCGTCTGGAGGCGGCGAAATGGCTCGGAGAAACCGTCATCGACGCCTACCTTGTCCAGGCTCGGCGGCACTGACGCTCAGGTGTTGACGCCAAGTTCGGCAAGGCGCTCGACGCAGGCTTCTTCGGCGTGGTCGAGTTCTTCCAGGGTTTCCTCGAGATCACGCCGCTTCTGGCGGAGATCATCACGCTTTTCGTCGATGCGCTGGATCATCAGCTTGAGCTGCCCGCCCTCGCCGGGCGGCTCCTTGTACATCTGAACGATCTCGCGGATTTCGTTGATGGAAAAGCCAAGCCGCTTTCCGCGCAGGATCTGTTTCAAGAGGTGGCGGTCGGTCGGACGAAACAGCCGGGTCCGCCCACGTCGCACGGGGTGGATGAGCCCTTCATCTTCATAAAAGCGCAGCGTGCGCGTGGAGATGTCGAACTCCCGCGTCAATTCCGTGATCGTATAGTATTCTCGCACGTAGCGCTGGCTCACCGCTTTTCTTGAGCCGACCTTGTCACCGCATTTACGTAAGAGTCAAATGCGGTAGGCGATGCCCCAGCGGATCGTTCAAGCCAGACCAAACCACCAGGTTGCCAGACCAAGGAACGCGAAGAAGCCGACGATATCCGTCACTGCCGTAACGAACACGGATGAAGACACGGCAGGATCGGCACCCACCTTGTCCAGCAAAAGGGGAATCAGGATCCCGCCAAGGGCTGCCGCAAACATGTTGATGACCATGGCTGCGGCAATCACGCCGCCAATGTTGATATCCCCGAACCAGAAGCCGGCAACGCAGCCGATCAGCACCGCAAACAAGACGCCGTTGATCAGGCCGACGCCCATCTCACGTCGGATGATGCGGCCGGCATTGTAGATATCGAGGTCACGCGTCGCGAGCGCGCGCACGGTCACCGTCATCGTCTGCGAAGCGGCATTGCCGCCCATGCCGGCGACGATCGGCATCAGCACCGCAAGCGCCACGATCTGCTCGATCGTACCTTCGAACAGGTTGATGACCGATGCCGCCAGGAACGCGGTCACGAGGTTCACCAAGAGCCATGGAACGCGCGAGCGCGACGTGTCACGCACCGAATCGGATAGTTCTTCATCGCCGACGCCACCCATGCGCAGAAGGTCTTCCTCGGCCTCCTGCTGGATCACGTCGACGACGTCATCGATGGTCAGCACGCCAACGAGGCGTTCGTTCTCGTCCACGACGGCCGCCGACAGGAGATCGTACTGCTCGAATTCGCGGGCGGCCTCTTCCTGGTCCATCGTGGCCGGAATGGCATGGCGGGTTTCATGCATGACCTCTTCGATCCGTACGCCGCGCTTGGAACGCAGCACCTGATCGAGATCCACAGCGCCGAGCAGTTTGAAGGTCGGATCGATCACGAAAATCTGGCTGAAGCGCTCCGGCAGATTGCCGTCTTCACGCATGTAATCGATGGTCTGGCCGACGCTCCAGAACGCCGGCACGGCCACGAACTCCGTTTGCATACGGCGTCCGGCGGTTTCTTCCGGATAATCGAGCGAGCGCCGCAGACGGACGCGTTCCGTGAACGGAAGCTGGGCAAGGATCGCTTCCTGATCCTCTTCGTCCAGATCTTCCAGAATGTAGACGGCATCGTCCGAATCGAGTTCCTGGACCGCTTGGGCGATCTGCTCGTTCGGCATCGCGTCGACGATCTCGGCGCGAATATTGTCGTCGACCTCGGTCAGCGCCGTAAAGTCGAAATCGGCACCGAGCAACGTCACCAGATCGCTGCGCTGATCAGGCTGCAGAGCCTCGATCAGGTCGCCCATTTCCGATTGGTGAAGATCCTCGATCTCCCTCTTCAGAGCGGCAGCATCGCGCCGATCGAGCGCATCGCTGATCGTCTGCAGGAAGCTGGCGCGGATCGCACCACCTTCGTTATAAATGTCCGCCTCGGGAGAGGCGTTGCGTTGATCTTTGTCGACGCCGTGCAAGTCGTCCAAGAGCGCCTCCAAAAGCCGTTTGATGATAGGGGAAGCCGGCTGGACGCCCGCTTCGCGAGCCATAACTCCTTATCGTGAAGGAGGCAAAACGAAATGCGGCTCAGGCGATAAAGAACCGCCTCAGCGGGCTAAAGGCCACGGCATGACGCAAGTTGCACTTCATAGCGCTTGGCCATCGACGCCATCTCGCGTGCATAGCGCTGAACGGCCTTGTTGTCGCGCGTGGCGCCATTATCGAAGCCCGACCAGCCGAGGTAATAAGCAAGATAAAGATTATACGCGTCGTTTGGCGCAACGCCCTTCGTAGCGACGGTGCGGGCATGGTACCAGCCGACGAAATCCACGGCATCGGCAAAGCTGTTCCGGCGCGCTAGGGATCGGCCGGTTTCCAGACGATACTGCCGCCACGTCCCGTCCAGGGCTTGCGAATAGCCATAGGCGCTGGATGGGCGCGACCATGGGATCAAGCCAAGCAGCTTTGTGCGCGGTGGCCGCGCGTCGCTTTGGAAACCCGACTCGCGACGCAGGGTCGCCATCAGGATCGATACTGGAATGCCGTAAGCGCGCTCCGTACGCTTGGCCGCAGCATGCCAATCATCGAAGAAACCGTCGCGATGGTTGAACACAGCGCAGGCATTGTTGATGTTGCCCGGCGCACTGGCGCATCCCGCAATGGCCGTCATCAGCAAACAGGCATACAGAGGTTTCTTCGTCATGCGCGGAAGAAACAGCCGGATGCTTAAAGATCGCGTAAAGATGAAATTAACGGGGGATGGCGACCTGCCCCACCTCAGCGAATCCCCAAACCCCTGTATTTGGATACAGCCTTTAATGTTTGGGATCGCTCTTGGAGCGAATGGTGCGGTCGAGAAGACTCGAACTTCCACGCCTTGCGGCACAGCGACCTCAACGCTGCGCGTCTACCAATTCCGCCACGACCGCACGTGGTAGATCCGGTCGTTGACCGGCTCCGGGCATCTAGCAAATGGGTTTGGGGGGCACAAGTCCGAAACCGCGGAATAATCGCGTTCGAACACTTTTTCACAAGGATGCAGGTTGCCTAGCGAAGGTCTATATGAAGCGGGGCGATCAGCGCATGGATCGTTGCCGCTGTCCGTCGTCAAACCAAGCTCCCGGAAGCCTGCCTCAATGTCCACGCGTGATCAACTTGACACCGCCTTCCTGCCGCAGCTGGGTTCACCCGCAGTGGAATGGCGCGTCGAGCCCGGCCTGACCTCCTACCCTGATGCTCTGGCGGTCATGGAAGAGCGCGCGGCTGCGATTCGGGAGGGACGCGCTGGCGAGATGATCTGGCTTGTGGAGCACCCGCCCCTTTACACCGCCGGTACAAGCGCGGTGTCGACGGACCTTCTCCAACCCGACCGCTTTCCCGTATTCCAAGCCGGACGGGGGGGCGAATATACCTATCATGGGCCGGGTCAGCGCGTCGCTTACGTGATGCTCGACCTCAAGCGCCGTCGCGAGGATGTGCGTGCCTTTGTTGCTGCGCTGGAGGCCTGGATCATTGGGACGCTCGACCGGTTCAACATTCGCGGAGAACGCCGAGACGATCGCGTCGGTGTTTGGGTGGTGCGTCCGGATCGGCCGCCGCTGGCGGATGGCTCGCCTGCCGAAGACAAGATCGCGGCGATCGGGATACGGCTACGCCGCTGGGTGAGCTTTCACGGCGTTGCCATCAATGTCGAACCGGAACTCGGCCACTTCTCCGGCATCGTGCCCTGCGGGATCAGCGGCTATGGCGTGACCAGCCTTGTGGATCTCGGGCTGCCGGTCACGATGGCTGATCTGGATGAAGCCCTGAAGTCGGCCTTCATCGAAGTCTTCGCGAACGTCGCCTCAGATGGCGCCGATCCAGAAGGCAGCGCCCACGAGAAAGGCACTGATGGAAACAAGGGAGAACACGTCCTGGAACATCTCGGTCATGGCTTAGCTCCTTGATCTAAGTATGTACCTTTTTTGTTCCATTTTTGTTCAATTTGCAAGTGTTCTCCATCCGTTCCCCCGCTATCCTCCTGACAGGGTGAACGGA
>DCDI01000011.1:0-8005 GCA_002316345.1 Phyllobacteriaceae bacterium UBA1059
CCCGGGGGCGGGGGGAGCCGTCCCACGAGCCGTGCGCGAACCGTAATCCGCCGCACCGCGAGCAGCGCGCGAACCGTAATCGGCGGCACCACGAGCAGCACGCGAGCCAGCCTGCTGAGCGGACGACCCAACTCCCGACAGCTTGTCGCCGATCGCGCCCGCTGCGTCGCTGACCGCACCCGTTGCAGAATCCCAAGCGTCCGAAGCAGCACCGGTTGCGCGCTCGATCACACCCGGACCGTTGCCGCTACCCGACGTGCCCGGCTCGTAATCGGACGAACCGCTACCGCGATAGGTTGAACCCGAAGCACCGTAGGTCGAACGGGAATAATCCTGATCGCCATAGGTGTCGCCAAAATCGCGATCGTCGCTCTCATAACCGGCAGCCGGATAGGAGCGCGCCGGATAATCACGAAGTTCGTCGCGATCATAGTAGCGGAACGACGAGGTGGAAACCGACGTGCCCTTGCCGATGGCAAGCCAGGCCAGACCTGCACCAACCAGCGCCAGTGGCAGTGGGTTGTCGCGAACCTGGTTCTTGAGGTTCACCAAGGCGGTTTGGGTGTCGCCGCCGCGGAAGATGGAGGTGAATTCGTCCACCATCTGGCCCGGCGTCATCTTGGCTCGAAGCGTTTCGGCGGTATCGGCGATGCGCGCGCGGGTCTCTTCGGCTTCGCGTTCGAGGCTGCTTGTGGACTCGCTCATTTGAACTGCTCCTTCACCACAGCGGCATCACGAGCCAGCTGGTTGGTCGTTTGATCAGGGGTAAGATTGCTCGGTTCGATGTTGGACGTGCCGCGCTTGACGAGGATCACGCCGATAACGGCGACTACGAGGCCGACGATCAGCGAAGCCCAGCCGGCTCCAACCCAATGGGCGAGCGCAACCACAAGCGCCTGCAACAGGATCAGCAGTGCAGCCATCAAAAGAAGGCCGCCCGCCAGCACTTCCACCGCGCCCCCGAGCATCGTCTTCAGCTTGTCGCCCATTTCGGCGCGCAGAAGACGAATTTCGGTCTGCATCAGCGAAGACACCTGCTGGATCAAATCGCTGATCAGCGTGCCGACACCGCGATTGTCGCGGAAATCAACGGGATCGCTCATCGGTCACCTCCGAATCCCGAGGTCGAGGAATAGCTGGACGACGTCGTGTCCTTAACGTCGACCTCAAACGGCGAGTCCGAGCCGGAAGACCCGAATGCCGAGCTGGAGGTTGAGCCTGCGCCAGCGCCGGTGGATGGCGATGTCGAGGTCTGACCGCCTTCCGGGAAGCCGGTAAACGTCTCATCGCCCGACAAGCGATCGGCGCTGGAAACCGCACCTGCACGGTCGGCAGGCGTCGGATAGCGCGTTTGGCTGGAAGGTCGGCCGGAAGAACCAGTACCGCTATAGTTGCCGCCGCCTCTGTAATCCGAACCGCCGGTTTCGCCCGAAGTGCGCGGAGCCGAGCTCTTCAGAAAGCGACCAAGCGCCAGGCCTGCAAGAACCGAACCGGCGATCAAGGCCGTCGGGTTTGCCTGGCCGAACTTGCGCACTTCACCGATCACGTCCCCGATCGGCTTGTCCTTCAGCGAGCTTGCGATGCTGTCGATGCTGCCGGCCGCGCCATTGATCAGCTTGGCGGCTTGGCCCTGATCCTTGTCCTGCAGCGNNTGCAGCTGCTCGCCGGCTGCGCGAAGCGCTTCGCCGAAGCTCTGCAGGCTGCCGGCAATCGACTGCTGCGCGGCCTGGGTCTTGTCGGCTGCAATGGTTTTGGCCTCGTCGGCAAGGCTGCTCGCTTTGTCGTAAGCAGCGTCACGCGCATCGTGCAGGGTCGAGCGGGCTTCGCTCACTTCCTTGTTCACGCTGTCGCGGATTTGCGAGGTCGTTTGCGCAAGGTCTGCGCGGACGTCCGGCTTGTCGCCGGATAGAGTCTCGTCGTTGGCCATGGTCTTCCTCTCGATCTTCGGATTGGCAGTCGGTGTGCTGCCTCCTCGGCGAAGAGAACCCGCCAAAGCGAGTCATGTTCCCATTCCTTGCAAAGAAGTGGCTAATGCAAGACTCCGGGTACGATCCAAGACTTGGCACAAGCCAGTCAACCAACAAAAAATGGCTCCCGTTGCTTGAACGAGAGCCATCGAAGTTAGACAGGATGCCGCCCCAACTAAAAGCTTAGCCGTCTACTTCTTGGCGGCCGGAACGCGGAACAGCTTGGTCGGCAGGCTTGCGGGATTGCCGGGCTTGAACCAGGCCATGTCCTGGATGCGCGACGATGTCACGTAGATCGTGCCATCCGGTGCTTCCGACAGCGTATCCGGCCAGATCAGTTGCTCGTCCTGAACCCACATCTTCGGGTCGGCCTCGCCTTCGCGGCGCAGCAGCGCGTTCTGCTCCGGTGCCGTCACGATCATCGCACCGTCAGAAGCAATCAGCAGACCGTCAGCAACGCCGTTCTCACCGACCTTCTGCACCTTCTGAGCGAGGTCGTCGGCCGACATGCCATCATCCTGCAAGGCGGCGGTGTCGACGCGGTACAGCGTCTTGCCCTTGATCGCCTGCCAGTAGAGCCACTTGCCGTCCTTCGACAAAGCAATGCCATCGGCCGAAAACTCGACGCCGCGCCCGTCGGGCTGCCGCAGCGGCTTGTTGTCGATGCTGACAACAACCTCCGGCTCGACCTGAGTGCTCTTGTGCCCATCCAGTGTCCGCCAGGCCTTGGCCGTATCGAGGTTAAGCACGACGATCGCGCCCTTGACGCCGGAGTCGGTGATATAGGCGAACTTGCCGTCGGGGCTGAAGCGCACGTCATTGAGGTAGCTGCCCTGCGGGGCGACCTTTTCATCGAACTTGTAGGTCTTGGTGACCGCATTGGTCTTCAGGTCGATGCGCACCAGCTTCGGCCCGCCGGCCACCACATGGCTTTGCGCAGGCGCCGCCGCATCGAGCACGAACAGGCTGCCGCGCTTGTCGGCCACAACACTCTGCACGCAAACGAAGTGATCGCCGGCGCCAAGCTCATAACGTCTGGCATTGCGCCACGCATTCCATTCTTCGTTCGGGTAAGCGGCGATCGTGCCGTCCGGCTTTACCTCGGCCACCGACACTGGCGCATCGTCGCTCCAGCGCGGGAAGTTGACGAAGATGCGGTTGTCTTCGCTCACGGTCACGCCGGTTACCTGATGATCGAACGCCGCGACCTGTTCCAGCTTCGGCTGCTCTTGCGCGGAGGCAGGGCCAAAACCTGCGGAAAACGCCATCGGGAAAGCAACCGACAGCCACAACAAAGAATGGGATTTCATTCGCGTAATCCTTGAACGGACGATGATCTGAGCCGGCCGCATAACTGTCCAGCCGCTGATTTGATCCGGTTGCCTGAAGGTTCCTGCCATCGCCCCATGATGGCAACGCGGGCATCGACCTTACTGAACGGTTGCGGCGGGCGAGACGATCAGAAGCGTCTTCGGGAAGGGGCGGTAAGATGTTGCTGCGAGAAAGGGCGTGATCGGAGAACCAGGCCGTGCCCAATACGAAATCTCTGCTTGATGATTGGCCGGAGTCCAGTGACGCGAAGCGCAAGTCGCTGCTCGTCGCCTATCTTCTTTGGTTCTTTCTATGGTGGGCCGGCGCGCATCACCTTTATCTTCGCCGCTATGGAAGCGCGCTAGGATATGCTCTTCTCAGCCTCGTCGGCGCCAATCTCGACATGCCGCTGGCACTGATCTTCCTGATTGTGCCGGTCTGGTGGACGATCGACCTGTTCCTGCTGCCCGGTCTGGTCAGGACTACCCCCGCACGTGCCCGCAAAGACAGTCCCGCGGCGCGTTTATCGCAGCGTGCGGTTGTTCAAGACAGGCGACCAATGCCCGTCGCGCCCTCGGTTACGACTGCTCCTTTGCGCCGTTCCGCAACTTTCGGGCAACGCCGCTGATTTTTGCTGTCGAGCGCAGGGAGGGTAGCATACCGTCGGCGTTGAGCGCCGCTGTGGGAGCATGGTGTTCCTTGATGGACGATCAGCCTCTGTTATGACCAGGGCGTTGCGATTGGCACCTCTTGTGTCCCTTCGCCTTCTTGGACAGTGCCCATGCCTCTTCCCCGCCTGCTTCTCGCGGGTGCCAGCTTTCGCGACCGATCGCTCGCATCCCTGGGCGCGATGCTCGGCATCGCCATCACTGGCGCCGTATGCTTCATGATCCCGCTGCCGGTGGCGAGCCTTCCGCTGCTCGTAGCCCCGATGGGTGCCTCGGCCGTGCTGGTCTTTGCCGTGCCGGCCAGCCCGCTGGCGCAGCCTTGGTCGGTGATCGGCGGCAATGTCATTTCCGCTTTCGTCGGCCTGCTCGCGGCGCATCTCATTCCGTCCTTGCCGCTGGCTGCGGGCGTAGGCGTGGGCGGCGCGATCTTCATCATGTCCCTGACGCGCTGTTTGCACCCGCCGGGCGGTGCGGCTGCCTTGACGGCCGTGCTGGGCGGTCCTCTGGTTGCGGCCACCGGCTACGGGCTTCCGATCGTACCGGTTGCCGCCAACTCGCTGGTTCTGGTTCTGGCCGGCCTGATCTTCCATCGCGTGTCCGGTCATTCCTACCCGCACCGCTCCGTTCCGGTCGCTGGCCATCAGCCGCCGCCCGCCACGATCATCCCGCATCCCGAGGATATCGACCGCGCGCTGGAGGATCTCGGCGAAACCTTCGACGTCAGCCGTGAGGATCTCGACCTGATCTTCCGCCAGGTGGAGGTTCATGCCGAACGCCGGCGCAGAGCGGAAACGGCCGGCAAGCCAGCAAGATAGCGAACCGCGATCAAACTCCTTTGATTGCGGTTGCCGGGCTCGCTTGATCCGTTATGTCGTAGTTGAGCGGCGGCGGTGAAGTGAACAACGATGGAAACGACCTATTGCGGGCCGGCGCCCGTTCCGGAAACTTGGGCAACGCAATGGAATTTCGATCCCGTTGCGATTGGCCTGTGCGCGCTGCTCCTGCTTGCCGTGCCACGTATCGAGGCCCGCCGCCGCGTAGCCTTCCTGCTCGGCACGCTCGGCATCGCCATCCTATTCATATCGCCCTTGTGCAGGCTGACGGCCGCGCTGTTTTCCGTTCGTGCCGTCCACCACGTCGTCCTGGCGGCCGTCCTCGCGCCTTTGTTCGCCTGGGCACTGCCGGTGCGGCCACTGTCTTCCGCCCGCACATCGCTGTCCCTCGTCGTGCTCCTCCACGCCGCCACCTTCTGGTTCTGGCACGCGCCGGCCGTTTATGATCACGCCGTCGTCTCCGCTGCGTTGTATTGGCTGATGCAGGTGACAATTGTCGGCACGGCGTTTTGGATGTGGCAGCAGGTGTTCCACCGTCCGCAGCCCGCCGCCGCGATTCTGGCGCTGCTCGCAACCGTCGTGCAGATGGGCATGCTCGGCGCTTTGCTGACCTTCCAGACGACGGCGCTCTATCAAACGCACGCTCTGACCACGCAGCCCTTCGGCCTGTCGCCCCTCGAAGACCAGCAGCTGGCCGGCCTCATCATGTGGGTGCCCGCTGCGGCACCCTATCTGATCGTTGCGCTTGTCAGGTTGCTGACGCTGCTGAAACCTTCAGGAGAGAGCCAGGCTTCATGGTCTGGCTGAAATTCCTCCACATCACGGCCATCGCGATCTGGAGCGCCGGGCTGATCTGTTTGCCCGGCCTTTACATGCGCCGCGCGCTTGTTCCCAACCAGGCGGCGCTGCACGAGTTGCAGGCGCTGGTGCGCTACCTTTACGTCGTGATCCTCTCGCCCGCCGCATTCATCGCGATCGGCAGCGGCACCGTGCTGATCTTCCTGCGCGAAACCTTTGAAGCCTGGTTCTCAGTCAAATTGGCTTTTGTCGGCGTGATGGTGCTGATCCACGCTCTGACCGGCATGGTCATCATCCGCCTGTTCGACAAAGGCTATATCTATCCACCCTGGCGCTTCGTCGCGACCACGGCCACGACCGTGCTGACCGTCACGCTGGTTCTGTTCGTGGTTCTCGCCAAGCCGATCGTGCCGGATCTTCTCCCCGATGTGCTACGCGAACCCGGCGGACTATCGCGCCTGCTCGGCGACCTCATTCCTTATCTGAGATGATGAGGCCGATGCCGTGATCAAACACCAGTTTTCCCCCGTGCCAGCCCGCCAAACCGGTAAAAAGGCTCGCCAGAACGGACAAAAGCAGGCCGTGAGGCAGGATATTTTCCGGGTTTTGCATCCGAAAACCCCAGTTCAAACCGAGAATAGCGATCAGCATCATGGCCGCAATCGCATGCGTCCAGCTGGCAACCCGGATGCGGATACCCCTGACCAGAACGAGCTCGGCCGTGCCGATCAAACCGGCCAAGGCAGCGGTTGCGAAGGCAAAACCGCTCGACCACAAGCCGACCCGCACCCAGAACGGATCGCCGGTGAACCAGTAGAAAACATCGACACCGAGTGTCGCAATCGCCAGGGCGATGGGGAAATGAACGCCCATCGCATGCAGGGGATGACCGGCAACGGCCACGGTGGATTGCACGTCCTCGTCAAGGACTTCCTCGATCACGGGACCCTTGCCGCTGGCATCGGACATGCAGTGTCTCCTTTGAAAACGGACCTCGGCTCGAGAAAGCCCCGCGCAAAAGCGTCCTACACGACATATGCATCCCGGCTGCTTCGTCCAGCCCCGATCCTCAGCATGGCCCTGATGCTCGGTGCCTGCACAGGCGACCTGTCTGCACTGGATGCGGCCGGCCCGAACGCCCGCAACGTCGCCAATCTCTGGTGGATCATGGTGGCCGGCTCTGCCGTGATCTTTGTTCTGGTCGCCGCGATCCTGTGCCTCTCCTTCACCCAGCGCGGCCGCCACTGGCTTTCCGCGCGCTGGCTGATCGTGGGCGGCGGGCTCGTCATGCCGACCGCCGTAATCGCCGCTCTGGTTGCGACCTCCTTCGCCTTGGGCGAAAGGTTGTTCGTTCATGCCGAACAAGCGCCGCTGCGCATCGAAGCCACGGCGCGCCAATGGCAGTGGGAGTTTCGCTATCCCGGCAGCGAAAGGGCGCTCTCGCTCAACGAGCTGCACATCCCCGCCGGTCGGCCGGTGGACTTCACGGTCACCAGCGGCGATGTCATCCACAGCTTCTGGATCCCGCGTCTCGGCGGCAAGATCGACGCCATTCCCGGTCACACGAACACAATCCGGCTGATGGCTGAAAAGCCCGGTCACTATGGCGGCATCTGCGCCGAATTCTGCGGCGAGGGGCATGCTGTGATGCGCTTTTCGGTGGAAGCCCACGAACCGCAGCGCTTCACAGAAATCGTCGAACAGCTGAGTGCATCCGGGGCAGGGCATTAATCATGGACCAGCCAAGCCCCGGTTCGCCGATCAAGCTGCACCACGACCTGCAAGCCATCTGGGACACCAAGCCCGGATGGGGCCGCCTGTCGGCCGTCAACCATACGGTTCTCGGCAGGCGCTTCATCATCGCGGCTTTCGTGTTCTTCGCGATCGGCGGCGTGCTGGCCATGCTGATCCGCGCGCAGCTCGCCACCCCGCGCAGCGCTTTTGTCGGGCCTGATATCTACAACCAGCTTTTCACCATGCATGGCACGGTGATGATGTTCTTGTTTGCGATCCCCATGTTCGAGGGCTTTGCGATCTATCTCCTGCCCAAGATGCTCGGTGCGCGTGACATGGCCTTTCCGCGCCTCACCGCTTACGGCTTCTGGTGCTATGTCTTCGGCGGCTCGATCCTGATCGCGGCGCTGCTTCTCGGCGTCGCGCCGGACAGTGGCTGGTTCATGTACACGCCGCTCAGCTCATCCACCTATTCGCCGGGCATCAATGCCGATATCTGGCTGCTCGGCATCACCTTCGTGGAGATTTCCGCACTGTCGGCCGCGATCGAGATCACCGTTTCGATCCTGAAGATGCGCGCGCCGGGCATGTCGATCGACCGGCTGCCGATCATGGCCTGGTATCTGCTGGTCACCGCGCTGATGATGCTGTTCGGCTTCCCGCCGCTGATCCTGGGCTCGATCCTGCTCGAGCT
>DCDI01000011.1:8041-9462 GCA_002316345.1 Phyllobacteriaceae bacterium UBA1059
CATCTTCCTGCCGGCGGCCGGCGCCATCTCGATGATGATCCCGACCTTTGCGCGGCATCCGCTGGTCGGCTACCGCGCGATCATTGCGGCCATCATCGCCGTCGGCTTCCTGTCCTTCGGCCTTTGGGTCCACCACATGTTCGCCATCGGCATTCCGCATCTGGCGCTCGCCTTCTTTTCCGCAGCCAGCGGCCTGGTGGCAATCCCGACCGGCCTGCAGATCTTCGCCTGGATCGCCACTCTGGCATCGGGACGCCCGCGCTTTGATGTGCCGATGCTCTATCTCGCCGGCTTCTTCGTGNNGCTTCGTGATCTTCGTAATTGGCGGCCTGACCGGCGTGATGCTCGCCATGGTGCCCTTCAACCTGCAAGCGCATGACACGCATTTCGTGGTGGCCCATCTGCATTACGTGCTGGTCGGCGGCTTCGTGTTCCCCATGCTTGCCGCCGCCTATTACTGGCTGCCGCACATCACCGGGCGGATGTCCGATCACAAATTGTCGGTGCCGGCCTTCTGGCTGATCTTCGGCGGCTTCAACATGACCTTCTTCCTGATGCATCTGACGGGCCTGCTCGGCATGCCCCGTCGCATCGCGTCCTATCCGCCTGAAGCCAAGTGGGAATGGCTGAACCTCCTTTCGTCGGTCGGCAGCTTCCTGATGGCGATCGGCTTTGCGCTCTTCGTGGTCGACATCGTCCTGCAAGTGCGCTTCGGCAAAGCCTTCCGGCGTAATCCCTGGGGTGCGCGCAGCCTGGAATGGGCGACACCCACCCCGCCGCCAGCCTATGCCTTTGCCTCTCTTCCGCGCGTGCAAAGCCGTGCAGACTGGCTCGACCCGGAAGAGCACGCCGTGAAGCTCGCCGCCGGACGCGGTTACCTCGGCTTTGCGCGCTATGGCTGGATGGAAACGCTGGGCGTCGGCATGATTGAAGGCGAGCCGGACCAAGTCATTGTTCTGCCCAAGCCCACGATCCTGCCCCTGTGGACCGNNGGCTGGCGACCGGCGCGATGGTTCTGTGCCTGTTGTTCAAGGCCTATTGGCTGGCCCTGCTACCCCTTGCGATCACAGTGACTTTGCTCTTGTGCTGGACGCGCACAACCGGCGCGCAGTCGGATCTCGGCCCGCTGCCGATCGGCCATGGTCAATCAGCGTCGGTGCATTGGGAAGCAGACCGGCCGCCGTCCTGGTGGGCCATGGTCTTTACGCTGGGCGCCGACGCCACCTTCTTCGCCTCCCTCCTGTTCGGCTGCGTGTTCCTGGCCCTGATCGCCCCGGCCTGGCCCCCGCCGGTAATCGCGTCTCCAAGCTACGGCTTACTTGCTCTTGCCTCCTTGCTGATGATCGCCGCCGCGATCTATGGCCGCCTTGCCTTGCGCGATCTCGCTCGCCCCCGCTCGCCCTCAGCCTGGCTCGGCCTTT
>DCDI01000060.1 GCA_002316345.1 Phyllobacteriaceae bacterium UBA1059
ACCCGCATCAGCTTTCCGGCGGACAGCGCCAACGTGTCGCCATTGCGCGGGCACTGACGGCGAGACCCGATCTGCTTTTGCTCGACGAGCCGACATCGGCACTCGACGTGCTGGTGCAGGCGGGCATTCTCAACCTGCTCAACGACCTCAAGCGTGCTCGCGGCATGACTTTCGTGCTGGTGAGCCACGATCCCGGCGTGATCGCGCATATGTGCGACCGGGCTGCGGTGATGAGCGCCGGGCAGGTGGTGGAGCGGCTCGACCGGGAGGGTCTGATCAACCGCACCAACGCGCTGGCGCTCTGATTTCAGCTGCGCACCGTCAGGTTGAAGGCGGGCTGGCTTTGGATTGTGTTGCTGACCGTGCAGATGCTGCCTTCCGCAAGTTCAGCGATCTGCTGGCGAGTGGTATCGTCGAAGTCGCCCACAATTTGAAAATCGATGTCGAATCGGGCGACGCGTGATGGCTCGTCGGGAGCCTTCTCGCCTTTGACCTCGACCATGACGTCGGTCAGCTTGTCCAGGACCCCAAGCTTGCTTGCCGCCATGCGGGCGCTGATAGCGAGGCAGGCGGAGAGCGACGCATAAAGCAGATCGAGTGGGTTGAAGCCCGCTTCGGAAGCGCCGGTCTTGATGTCGATGGCACCGCCGGTTGCCGAAACCACATGCGGAAAGCCGGTGCGGCCCATCGTGGCCGTGGCGCCCGTCGGGCGAACCTTGATCTTCGGTGCAGTGCTCATGACAACCTTCTTGGAAGTTCGCATCCCATACGGACGCAGCCTGTAGAAGATAAGGTCGGCCGAGCGCTGCTGCCAGCGGATCATCGGTTTGAACCCAAGCCTGCTTTGCTGTAGGTCCACCCCATATTAGAAGTTGCACGAGTAGGAACCAATATGTCGGATCAAGATGATGCCTATGTCTATGACGAGGTAACGGGCGAGTGGCGGCCGGCTTCCGAGATGGCGGCGGCTGAGGCGAGTGCGGCAGAGGTGCGCGATGCTTCAGGCAATGTTCTGGCCGATGGCGACTCGGTTGTTCTGGTGAAGGACCTCAAGGTCAAAGGTGCCGGGCAAACGCTCAAACAGGGCACGCTGATCAAGTCGATCCGGCTGACCGACAATCCCGAGGAGATCGATTGCCGTCATGATGCGATCAAGGGCCTCGTGCTGCGCACGGAGTTTGTGCGCAAGCGCTGAGGCGCATTGGGATGCGGCCCTTCAGCGAGGTAGCCTCGTTCTCACGCATAAGTGTGACGCACCATTATCCATATGGCAGCAGCGATGGAGCCTCGCTGTATGCCAGAAATTCCCTGTTAGGGACTCCCTGCCAGTGATGGCGCAAGACGGGAACGTGCGCCTTGCTTGCCGCCATGCTCCCTGGCGCAAACCACGTGTTGAGCACTTTGCCTGCCTATGTTTTTGACCAGACATCTCCGCTACTGGCTCTTCATAGCAACTCTGCTTCTGGGGTTCTGCGGTGCGTCGGCCTTGATGCTCACGGAACTGCGCCGCGACAGCTGGACGATCGCAAACACCGGCGCGCGCAATCTGCTGACAGTTCTTTCGCAGGACATCGAAAGCAATATCGGCTCTTATGATCGTGTTCTGCTGAGCGTCGTCACCAAGCTCGAAGATCCCGAATTTGGAACGCTTGATACGCGGCTTCAGCAGTCCTTCGTGTTCGGCGCCACGCTGATCAAGCCCTATTTCACCAGCCTTCTGGTTCTGGACAAGGACGGCAACGTCATCCGCGATGCCGGCGGCGTGCCGCCCCGCGTCGACAATTTCTCGGACCGCTCTTATTTCCAGGCGCATGCGAACGACAAGTCGGTCGGCCTCTTCATCAGCACGCCGTTTCAAAGGCGTCTGACGGGCAATGACGAAGTGCTTGGCCTCAGCCGCCGGATCAATGCACCCGACGGCACCTTTGCCGGCGTGGTGGTCGGTACGTTGCGGCTGCAATATTTCCGCGATCTGTTTGAACAGGCCGAGTTGAAGTCGCACGACTCCATCAACCTGTTTTCGCAAACCGGCACGCTGCTGATGCGAAGCCCCTATCTGGAAGACCAGATCGGGCGCGATCTATCCGCAACGCCCAATGTGCGCCGCTTCATCGCGTCCTCATCCGGCAGCTTCTCCGGCGTTGCGGCGGTGGACGGCGTCACGCGGGTTTATAATTTCGTTCGGGTCGGCAATCTTCCGCTGATCGTCAATATCGCCCTGTCGCATGAAGATATTTTCCAGGCATGGCGCACGCAGGCCTTCTGGATCGGCGGCGTGCTTACGCTTCTTTGCGCCATGACGATGATGCTTGCCTTTGTGGTGCGGCGTGAATTCGTCAAACGTGCGCAAGCCGAAGCGGTAACCCGGCAAAGCGAGGCGCAATATCGGCTGCTGGCAGAGAATGCCACCGATCTGATCATACGGCTCGATGGCGACCTCGTGCGGCGCTATGTGTCGCCGGCATCCCACGCGATGCTCGGCCTCGATCCTTCGGAAATGGTGGGGCATCGTACTCGCGGAATCATCCATCCCGATGATTGGCCGACCGTCGAGAAGATGGTTGCCGAAGCACGCCGGACGGGAAAGCCGGCGGAAGCGATCTACCGCCTGCAGCACAAATCAGGCGCTTATGTCTGGGTGGAAGGCCGCTACAGTTTCGTTGCGGATGACGAAGGCTTCATTGTTGTTTTGCGTGATATTTCCACCCGCAAGTCAGCTGAGTTGAAGCTGGCGGCCGCACATGCCGAGCTGGCAAAGCGGGCGAACACGGATGGTTTGACGGGGCTTGCAAACCGCCGCCGCTTCGACGAGGCGTTCGAGGCCGAGCATGCCAAGGCCGTTGAACAATCCAAATCACTGTCGCTTCTCCTGATCGATGTGGACCGCTTCAAGCTGTTCAACGACACCTATGGCCATCAGGCCGGCGACGAATGTCTGCGCCGTGTCGCCAAGGCGATCGAAGCCTGTATCCGGCCGAGCGATCTTTGCGCGCGCTATGGCGGCGAAGAAATTGTGGTGCTTTTGCCCGGGAGTGACGATGCAGCCGCCTACAGGGTCGGCGAACGCATTCGGATGGCGGTCGAGAGCCTCGACATCCCGCATCTGGAGAATGAGTCCGCGGGCAAGCGGGTGACGATTTCGATCGGTTGCGCGACGCAGGAACCGGGGTCGGATGAGCCCGCCTTGGCGCTGATCGCGCAAGCGGATCGCCGTCTTTACGAGGCCAAGCGAACCGGCCGCAATCGCGTTTTGTCGGCATTCTCCATGCCGACGGCTTCCGAGCCGCCGAAACTGAAAAACGAACCCGCCCGCCTCGAAGTCGTCGAGACCTTTCTTGGCTCCGCACAGGAAAAAGGGTCGAGCAGCCTCGATCTGATTGCACGAAGTGCGGCCGAGCTTCTGGATGCGCCGATCGGCTTCGTGTCGCTTGTTGGAAAAGACGAGCTGACGCTGATCGGGCGTCATGGCCTTGGCATCAGCACGGTGCCGCGCGACATTGCTTATTGCTCGCACACGATTGCGGGCAGCGAGCCCATGGTGGTTTACGACGCGCTTTCCGACACGCGCTTCAAGGAAAACCCGCTTGCCCAGGGTGATGAAGGGCTGCGCTTTTATGCCGGTGCGCCTTTGGTTGATCCCGAAACGGGAGAGACCGTCGGGGCCGTTTGCGTTTCCGATTACAAGCCGCGTGACAACGTGACGGCATCCGAGCGGGACATCCTCAAGGATCTGTCCAAGCTCGTCATCGACGAGCTGCGATAAACGAGCGCTGCGCGGCCAAACAGCGCCGACGATGCGCCGGGCTTTTTCGATCAGCCAATAAAGCTTGTAGAACCCCTAAAGCGCAGCTATGCGGGAACGGACTTAAACGCGATCCGGCCGCTTATTTCAGGTATTGCTGAATAGAGTTTGCCGAATACTGCTTCTTAGCAGTGGCGCAATTCGAGGGTTCCGGGATCGATGTCTGTTTTCGGCGTGGCGGAAAGGCTGCGTTCTTCTCCTGCCCAGGCCTGGACCCTGTGTTTCGTGGCCTTCGCCATCTCGCTTGCCGCACGCTTCTTGTTCGACGACATGCTGCCGGCCGGTTTTCCGTATCTGACCTTTTTTCCGGCTGTGATCCTGACGGCATTCTTTGCGGGCTTGTGGCCGGGGATCGCCTGCGCCGTGTTGTGCGGGCTTTCGGCCTGGTACTGGTTCATTCCGCCGTTCAATAGTTTTCACGTGAATCATCAAAGCTTCATCGCCTTGCTGTTTTACGCCTGCATCGTGTCGGTCGACATCCTGCTCATTCAGTTGATGCACGGCGCGACAGAAGGTTTGCGAGCCGAGCGAGCCGTGACCCGCGAACTGTATGACCAGCAGCGCGAGATGGTGGCCCAGCTGAAGGACCGCGAAGAGCGGCAGCAGGTGCTGCAGAACGAGCTGTCGCACCGGATGAAGAACACGCTCGCCATGGTACAGGCCGTGGTCGGGCAGAGCCTGCGCCATGCACCGGACCTGAAAACCGCCTCCGACACGGTTTCCGCGCGCATCCTGGCGCTCGGCCGCTCGCAAGACATGCTGACGCAAAGCAATTGGCAGAGCGCGGACATCCGCTCCATCATCGAAGCGTCGCTCGTTCCGCATGTGGATCATCCCGGACGCTTCCAGGTGGATGGCGATCCAATCGAGCTCAACGCCACGCAAAGCATGGGCTTGGCCTTGATGCTGCATGAGCTTGCCACGAATGCCGCCAAATATGGCGCGCTGAGCACCGACTCCGGCACCGTAGGGATTGCCTGGAAACGACGCGAGGAGCGCCACTTCGAGCTTACCTGGAGCGAAAGCGGCGGTCCGGTTGTTGTTACACCAACGCGGCGCGGCTTCGGCTCACGCCTGATCGAGCGCGTTGTGCCCGGTTATTTCCAGGGGACAACCTCGGTGGACTACAGACCGGAAGGTCTGCAGGCAACGCTGACCGGCGTGGTGGAATCGCAGACGGTCTGATCTGCACGCACATGCATTGCTTCATGCGCGTGCATGTCATTGCTCCAGTTCAAGTGGCAAAATTAACGTATGTTATAATTGGCGCCCAGTTCATGAAGCGAACTTGCCAGCAACCCGAGCATGGCTGCGCCATTATTTGAGTTGGCGCGGTTTATAGTACTGAAATTAACTCGAATCTCATTTCAAGAGAACTATATCCGGTACAGCAGCAAGCCTGGACCCGCCGGATGCCGATGGAATTGTCTTCAAGCGACGAAGCTCTTCGCCAAGAAACCCTTCGACGCTACGACATCCTGCACACGCCGCCGGAAGGCTTTTTCGACAAGATCGTGCAGATGGCGGCTTCTGTTTTTCAGACGCCGATTTCGCTCGTCACGCTCGTGGACGACGATACCCAATGGTTCAAAGCCAGGGTCGGGCTGGATATATGCGGCACCGACCGCAGGGTTTCCTTTTGCGACCATGCTATCCGTCAGCCGGACGTGATGGTGGTGGGCGATGCGTTGGAAGATCCGCGCTTCCGCGACAATCCTCTGGTGACCGGGGCGCCGTTCATCCGCTTCTACGCCGGCGCGCCCATCGTTGCGCCCAATGGCTCTGCCTTGGGAAGCCTGTGCATCATCGATACCAAGCCGCGACCAAGGCCGAGCGAGCAGGAACTCGACTTGCTGCAGCAAATGGCCAGCCTGGTCATGCAGCAGTTAGAAACGCGTGTGCTGGAAAGCGTCAAGCGCGGCGCGATCGAACTGGCGCGCACGACACCCGATGCGGTCGTGGTAATCGGCACGCAGCGCGAAGTCATGTTCTGGAACAGAAGTGCCGAGCGTATTCTCGGCCGAGCGCGCGAGACGATCGTCGGGCGTTCCTTCGAGCAGATCTTTCCGGCCATCCAAGGCGACAAGTTGCAGGCCGCCCTTGAAGGCAGCCGCGATGCGCCGTTCGAGGGCTTCGTCATTCTCCCGGATGGATCAAGCCGTGCGATCGAGTTCACTGCGGCACCCTGGAACGATCATGGCCGCCCCTATGTGGGCTTCATGATCCGCGACATCACAGACCGTAAGAAGGCCCGTGCATCCTTGGAAGCAGCGCTGGAAATAGCGGAAGCCAGCAAGCGCGAGGTGGAAGACAGCCGGCGCTTTCTCGATGCGGTGATCGAGAACCTGCCGTCGGTCGTCTTGGCCAAGGACGAGGCCTCCCGTTATATCCTGGCCAACTCCGCTGCCGAGACGTTTCTCGGCGTGCCACGCAGCGCCATTCTCGGCAAAACGCCAGAGGAGCTGTTTCCAGCCTGGCGGGCGCAATACATCCTCGCCGAAGATGCGCGCATCCTCGGTTTGCAGGAAGGGCGTATCCTGGAAGAGGAATATCGCCACGCGACGCCGACGGGCGAACGGGTTCTGAAAACGAAGAAGCTGGCGATCCGCAGTAGAGACGGCCAAGCCAATCGCATCCTTGCGCTCGGCGAAGACATCACCGAGGAGCGCGCGACCGCGGCTCGGATCGCTTATATGGCGCATCACGACCCGTTGACGTCGCTGGCCAACCGGACGGCTTTCAATGAGCGTCTGGCGTCAGCCTTGCGGATGGCGCCCGAAAGCGGCGACTTTGCCGTTCTTTATCTCGACCTCGACGACTTCAAGAGCGTCAACGATACGATGGGCCCGCGCATTGGCGATGCCGTTCTTGCTGCTTGCGCGCGCAGGCTTCGCGCTGCGATCCCGGAAGAAGCGTTTCTTGCCCGTTTCGGCGGAGATGAGTTCGCCATCCTGCTGATGGGAGACGACCCGGACGCCAAGGCACGGGATCTGGCCGAAACCCTGCATCGAGCACTCGCCGAGCCGTTCGACATAGACGGCAGTTCGGTCATGCTGGGGACGAGTATCGGCATCGCAATCGCGTTGCGCCATGCGTCTACCGCGGAAGAACTCCTGCGCTGCGCCGACATCGCGCTCTATGAAGCCAAGCGCACGGGTCGCGGGACGCTGTGCTTCTTCGATCCCGATCTCGACCAGGTCACCCGCGATCGCCACGCGCTGGGCAAGGACCTGCGCGAGGCGTTGGCACGAGAACAGTTCGAACTCCATTATCAACCGGTCTATGCGGCCGTTCCGCGTCAGCTGATAGGCTATGAGGCGCTGTTACGCTGGCGCCATCCCGATCGCGGCATGATTTCGCCGGCCGAGTTCATTCCCATCGCGGAAGAAACCGGACTGATCCACCTCCTTGGCGAATGGGTGCTGCTTACCGCCTGTCGTGAAGCGGCGACCTGGCCGCAGGACCTGCAGGTGGCGGTCAATCTGTCACCGGCGCAGTTCAAGCGCGAAGGTCTCGTGACGCTTGTGCGGACTTGTCTCGAGGAAACCGGCCTGACGCCGGCTCGTCTCGAGCTGGAAATCACCGAGTCCGTGCTGCTCGACGAGACGCTGGCCAACTTCTCCGTCCTGAAGCAGTTCCAGAGCCTGGGCGTGAAGATTGCGCTGGACGATTTCGGCGTCGGCTATTCGTCGCTGAGCTATCTCCGCTCCTTTCCATTCGACAAGCTCAAGATCGACCGCTCCTTCGTCACCGAGATGCCATCGAGCAAACAGGCGGCGGCGATCGTAAGGGCGATAACCACGCTTGGCCATTCGCTGGGCATGATCACCACCGCAGAAGGGGTTGAGACGCAGGAGCAGCTCGATGCCTTGCGCCAGGAGCGCTGTGACCTGATCCAGGGCTACCTCTACGGGCGCCCGCTGCCTGCTGAGCAGCTCGTGCATAAGGGTGGACAGGGCGTCTGAGAGCATCCTGGAAGGCGCTTCCGGACGCGAATGGGGCTCCCCAACGGCTTCCGCAGCGTGACCATCGATCTGTCGCAAAAAGTTCAAATAGCCGCAAAAAGCGTGTTGACTCTCGTCGGGC
>DCDI01000124.1:0-16058 GCA_002316345.1 Phyllobacteriaceae bacterium UBA1059
AGGGCCACGCGCGCGCTGCGGGTTTGGCGCGCGATTGCCAGATGCACGCGCATGCGCGCCCGCAATTCCTCGAGGTTGATCGGCTTCGTGAGATAATCCACGCCGCCGGACTCCAGTGCGTGCACGACGTGCTCGGTGTCGGTCAGAGCCGTCATGAAGATCACGGGTGCATGGCCAAGGCCGGGCAGGGCCTTCAATCGCCGGCAGGTCTCGAACCCGTTCAGGCCGGGCATCACCGCATCCATCAGGATGACATCAGGAACGATCTCGGCCGCGANNCGCGATCTTGAGTGCTGCCTCGCCGCTGGTGGCTACGTGCACGTCGACCCCGGCCTGTTCCAGCGCATGGGTGATGAAGCCCAGCGCATCGGGAGAATCGTCGACAACCAGAACGATGTCACCTTCAGGTTGCAACGCCGACCTCTTCCTTCATGCTTTCGAGCAGCTTCAAATAACCTGCAAAGTCATAGACTTCGACATGCGCCCGCAACTTCTCGATAAGAGGTCGATAGCCTGGGGTGACACTTAGATCGGCAAGTTTGCGATCGATGCCGCGCATGAAGCCAATTCGTCCCAGCCGCAGCAATTCCTCGATCTCGTCGGCATTGGGCATGGCTAACAGGGTTCCGAGTTCCAGGTTAGGCTGAGGTTTCACGCCTTCGTCGGCCTTCTTGATCCAGTCGAGACCAAGCTGGAGACCGATCCTGTCGAGCAACTGCGTGAGGCTGAACGGCTTGGCGAGTGCATCGTCATGGCCGGAATGCTCGCCACTGCGCGCAACGCCATCGCCGATATTGGCCGAAAGCATGATCACAGGCGCGCCGATGCCGCGTGCACGCAGGCGCTCGACCAACTCCCATCCCGTCATGTCCGGCATCAGGATATCGACAAGGAAGAGGTCGGGGACCAAGCCTTCGAGCAGCGTCAGACAGTCCGGACCATCGGTTGCAGTCAGAATTGTGAAGCCCAGCGGCACCAGCATCTGCCGGACCATGTCGCGGTGATCGGCATTGTCGTCGACCACCATGATCGTGCGTCGGGCGCCTGCATAGCCGGTGATCGTCGCATCCTGCACGGCAAGGCTGGCAGGGCGGTTGACTCGCGCCAGCAACAAGCGCGCCTGGAAAGTCGATCCTTCGCCGAGTCTGCTTCGGACAGTGATCTCGCCCCCGAGCGTCTCGGTCAAAAGCTTGGTGATCGTCAGGCCGAGGCCCAGACCGGGCGAAAGCCTATCGCGTTCGGCGCGACCGCGCGTAAAGGGCTCGAAGATGCGCTGGAGATCATCGGGATCGATGCCCGGCCCGCTATCGCTGACCTGGAAGCTCGCGACTTCCGAGCGATAGGTGATCGCAAGCTCCACATGTCCGCTGCGCGTGAACTTGATGGCATTGGACAGAAGATTGACCAGGATCTGCCGCAGCCGCTTTTCATCGGTGCGAACATAAAGCGGCAAGGCGGAATCACGCTTTTCGTGGAAGGTGAGGCCCTTTGCTTCCGCCTGCATGCGGAACATACCGACGATCTGGTCGAGAAACTCGGAGAGGTTGATCTCGTTGGAATAGACCTGCAGCCGACCCGCCTCGATCTTGGAAATGTCCAGCAAACCGTCGATGAGGCCGGACAGATGCTCCGCCGAGCGGCGGATCACCTTGACCCCTGACTGCCAGGCCGGTGGCGCTTCGCTTTCGCGTTCAAGGATCTGCGCATAGCCCATCACGGCGTTGAGCGGCGTGCGCAACTCATGGCTGAGGCCCACGACATAGCGGCTCTTGGCGCGGTTAGCGGCTTCGGCTTTTTCCTTGGCGTCCTGAAGGGCCGCATCCGTCTTCCGATGCGCGGCGATCTCGCGCAGAAACAGCGTGTTCTGCCGCGCGCTTTCTTCTTCCGCGACCTTGCGGGTGTCATGGGCGAGCACGAGGAACCAGGACACGACGCCGGCCACCACCGACAGGATGAAGAACACCACGACAATGGTTGCGCCCACCACCTCCGCCGTGTCCGGTGCTGCGCGTGTTGCGAAGGCATAGACCATGCCGAGGATCGCCGCGAGCATGCCGAGCGACAGAGCCATCGCGATGCCGAAGCGGCCGAGCCGGGTTTGCAGGCTTTCCACCGCCCAGGATGGGAGCGTCGCATCCGCCACCACCTGTGCCTGCGCGCGCAGATGGGCCTTTGGCTTGCACAGATCGTGGCAGCGTGCATCGAGCGAGCAGCAAAGCGAACAGATCGGCGCGGCATAGGCTGGACACCAAGCCATGTCCTCGGGCTCGAACGGATGCTCGCAGATCGAGCAGTTGATTTCGCTTCGGCTCGCCCAGCTACGGCGTGGCCGCCGCGCGAGATAATAGCGACCGCCCGTTGCCCAGGCGATCGCCGGTGCGGCCACAAAGGCGACAACCAGCGCGATGTAAGGCGCCAGCGCTGCGGCCATGGCGCCGAACGCACCGAAATGCGCCGCCAGCGCTGTGCCGCCCGACAGGATCATGGCCCCGACGCCAACCGGATTGACGTCGTAGAGATGCGCGCGCTTGAACTCGATGCCATCGGGCGCAAGACCAAGCGGCTTGTTGACGAACAGATCGGCCGAAACGGTGCTGAGCCAGGCCATCGCCACGAGGGAAAAGACCGTCAGCGTTTGTTCCAGCAGGCGGTAGATGCCAAGCTGCATCAAAAGCAGCGCGATCGCTACGTTGAACACCAGCCACACCACGCGGCCGGGATGGCTGTGCGTCAGGCGGGCAAAGAAGTTCGACCACGCCAGCGACCCCGCATAAGCGTTCATGACGTTGATCTTGAGCTGGGAAACAACGACGAACGCCACCATCAGCATGAGTGCCGCAGTCTCGTTCGGCATCATGTAGCCAAAGGCCGCCGCATACATCTGCGCGGGTTCAGCGGCGTGCTCGGCCGGTACGCCCATCGAGAGCGCCAGCACCGCCAGAAACGAGCCCGCAATCAGCTTCGGCGCGCCGAGCACGACCCATCCCGGTCCCGCCAGAAAGACGCTCAGCCGGTAGCGGCGGCTCGTCGTGTCATGCGCCGGCACGAAGCGCAGGAAGTCTACCTGTTCGCCGATCTGGGTCATGAGGGCGAGAATGACGGCGGAAGCCGCACCGAACTTGGCGACATCGAGCAATGCAACGCCGTTTACTGGCTCATGCGCGCCGGGAAAGCTCCACCACAGCGCCAGCTTGTCCCAATCCAGCAGGAAGATGAACAGAAAGGGCAGGATGTTCAGCACGATCCAGACCGGCTGCGTCAGGATCTGAAACCGACTGATCAACCGCACGCCATGCGTCACCAGCGGGATCACCGCCACTGCGCTGACGATATAGCCCAGCCACAGCGGTACGCCGAGCGCCAGTTCCAGTGCGCTCGACATGATCGAGGCTTCGATCGCGAACAGGATGAACGTAAAGCTGGCATAGATAAGCGACGTCACTGTCGAACCGACATAGCCGAAGCCCGCGCCGCGCGTCAGCAGGTCGATGTCGAGCCCGTGACGCATCGCATAACGCGCGATCGGGATGCCTACGGCCAGGATGCAGAGGCTGGCGATGAGAATGGCCGCAACCGCGTTGACCGAGCCATAGGAGAGCGTGATCGCGCCTTCGATCGCTTCCAGCGCCAGAAAGGAGATCGCACCGATCGCCGTCTGCGAAATCCGTCGGCTTGAAAACCGACGCGCGCTCTTGGCGGTGAAGCGAAGCGCGTAATCCTCCAGTGTTTCGTCGGCCACCCAGCGGTTGTACTCGCGCCGAACTGGCAAGATCCGCTGCCGCGCCATCGATATCCCAGTCATCCGCGCGTGAAGCGCTTCGCGCGCAGATGACTACAATCAAGCCATTTCTGCAATATGCCAAAAGTTTAGGCTGTTGGTAGCTTGCTACGTCCCTGAAGCCACTACGTCAATCGACGTATGTGCACTGCGAAAAGATGCGGGCAGTCTGCTGGTGGGGCCACGGATGCGGCCGCATCTTTCGAAGGGGAACATAAAAATGAACCTGAAACTTACGCGTCGCGCGGTGCTGGCCGCAGCGCTGGCTGGCTCGATCAGCTTCACTGCCGGCGCTTCTTTTGCGCAGGAAGAAACCACAAAGGTCGGCGTTCTTCATTCGCTGTCGGGCACGATGGCGATCTCGGAGACCACGCTCAAGGACACGATGCTGTTCCTGATCGACGAGCAGAACAAGAAGGGCGGCGTGCTCGGCAAGAAGCTCGAAGCCGTGGTGGTCGATCCCGCGTCCGACTGGCCGCTTTTCGCTGAAAAGGCCCGCGAGCTGATATCGGCCAACAAGGTCGCCGCCGTGTTCGGCTGCTGGACCTCGGTATCGCGCAAATCGGTGCTGCCGGTGTTTGAGGAGTTGAACAACATCCTGTTCTACCCCGTGCAGTATGAGGGCGAGGAATCGCAGCGCAACGTCTTCTACACGGGTGCTGCACCGAACCAGCAGGCAATCCCGGCTGTCGACTACCTGATGAACGACGAAGGCGTCGAGCGCTGGGTTCTGGCCGGCACCGACTATGTTTATCCGCAGACCACGAACAAGATCCTGGTCGCCTATCTGGAAGCCAAGGGCGTGGCCAAGGAAGACATTATGGTCAACTACACGCCGTTCGGTCACTCCGACTGGCAGACGATCGTGACCGACATCAAGAACTTCGGCTCGACCGGCAAGAAGACCGCCGTGGTTTCCACCATCAACGGCGACGCCAACGTGCCCTTCTACAAGGAACTCGCCAATCAGGGCATCAAGGCCGAAGACATCCCGGTTGTCGCGTTCTCGGTGGGTGAAGAAGAACTCGCTGGTCTCGACACCGCACCGCTGGTCGGTCACCTGACGGCCTGGAACTACTTCCAGTCGGTCGATACGCCTGAGAATGCCGACTTCATCGCCAAGTGGAAGGCCTATATCAAGAACGACAAGCGCGTCACCAACGACCCTATGGAAGCCCACTACATCGGCTTCAACATGTGGGTGAAGGCTGTCGAGAAGGCCGGCACCACCGATCCGGACGCTGTGATCGACGCACTGGTCGGGGTATCCGTGCCGAACCTGTCGGGCGGTTATTCCACTATGATGCCGAACCACCACATCACCAAGCCCGTGCTGATCGGCGAGATCCAGGCCGATGGCCAGATGGAAACGGTTTGGGAAACGCCGGGCCTCGTGGTGGGTGACGAATGGTCTGACTACCTGGCCGACTCCAAGGACCTGATCGCCGATTGGCGCGCCCCGATGAATTGCGGCAACTTTAACACCGCTTCCGGCAAGTGCGGCGGCAAGGCCACCAACTAAAAACCAGCTGACGACCCGGGCGGCGGTTTCCGCCGTCCGGACTTACTGCCGCCCGGACCTGGAAGCTGACCTTGCAAAGACGTGTCCACCATTGCCGACAAAGCCGCAGTCTCGCAGTTCTCTCGCTGCTTCTGGCTTTCGTCATCGCCTTCCTCGCTCCGGCCCATGCCGACGAAGCGCAGATCCGCGCAATCATCACGAAATTTGCCGACGCCAAGGGCTTCCCGCAGATCGAGGCGATCGTGCAGGAACTCGGCGCCACTGGCGATCCGGCCGTGGCGCGTCCGCTCAACGCCCTGGCGGATGGCGCTCTCCATGCCCGCAAGACCGACAGTCAGATTTTCATTGTTGAAGAAGGCGGCGGATTTCGCGTGCTTGATCCGCTGTCCGGCGAAGTCGTCGCGGATGCCGGCGTTGCGCGTGATTACACCAAAATCCGCGTCAACAATGGGCTGCGCCGCACGATCCGCGGTGTGCTGGGCTCACTGACGCTCGGCGCCACGGACGGCAATGCGCGCATGCGCGCTGCCAACACGCTATTCCAAACGCCTGATCCCCAAACGATCGAAGCACTGGATGCCGCGATCCCTGGCGAAAGCGTGCCTGCAGTCAAGATCCGCCTGCAGCAAGCCCGCGCCGCTGCCGTTTTGCAATCCGATCTGCCTGATGCCCAGAAGGAGGAGGCCATCGCCCTTCTCGGCGGCATGGGCGACCGCGCGGCGCTCTCGCTGCTCAACGGGTTCGCGGCCAACGCGCAGGGCGATCTCAAATCCGCTGCACAAGGCGCGGCCGACCGTATCAACACGACGCTGGCCGCCTGGGACATGGCTCAGAATGTCTGGTTCGGCCTGTCGCTCGGATCGGTTCTCCTGCTGGCCGCCATCGGCCTCGCCATCACCTTCGGCGTCATGGGCGTCATCAACATGGCGCATGGCGAAATGGTGATGCTCGGCGCCTACACGACCTTCGCCGTGCAGGAAGCAATCCGGGCCAATGCGCCCGGCTTGTTCGACTGGTCGCTCCTTATCGCCGCACCCACCGCCTTTCTCGTTGCCGGTGTGGTCGGCTTCGCGATGGAGCGAGGCATCATCCGCTTTCTTTACGGCCGTCCGCTGGAAACGCTGCTCGCCACATGGGGTGTGTCGCTGATCCTGCAGCAGGCCGTGCGCACCATCTTCGGCCCGAACAATCGCGAGGTCGGCAATCCCTCATGGATGTCGGGCTCGTTCGAGATCGGACAATTGGCCATCACCTGGAACCGGCTCTGGATCGTGGTTTTCGCGCTGGCCGTCTTTGCCGTCCTGCTGTTCGTCTTTAACCGCACGAGCTGGGGCCTGCATATGCGCGCGGTCACCCAGAACCGGCGCATGGCCGCCTCCATGGGCATCCGCACCCCTTGGGTTGATGCCTTCACCTTCTNNCGGTATTGCGGGCGTGGCGCTGAGCCAGATCGGCAATGTTTCGCCCAATCTCGGCCAAAGCTACATCATCGACAGCTTCATGGTGGTGGTGTTCGGCGGCGTCGGCAATTTGTGGGGTACGCTGGTCGGCGCGATGAGCCTCGGCGTCCTCAACAAGTTCCTCGAACCCTATGCCGGCGCCGTGCTCGGCAAGATCCTCGTCCTCGTGCTGATCATCCTGTTCATCCAGAAGCGACCGCGCGGCCTGTTTGCGCTCAAGGGCAGGGCAGTGGAAGCATGATCACACAACGCCTCCTAAGCAACGGTTTCAGCGCCCGCATCCAGCTCACGCTGCTGCTTCTGGTCGTGGTAGCCATCCTCGTACCCGTCCTCAACCTGTCCCTGCCAGCGGACAGCCCCTTCCACGTGCCGACCTACCTCGTGGCGCTATTCGGCAAATATCTCTGCTATGCCCTGCTGGCTCTCGCACTCGACCTGGTGTGGGGTTATTGCGGCATTCTTTCGCTCGGCCACGGCGCGTTCTTCGCGCTCGGCGGCTATGCGATGGGCATGTATCTCATGCGCCAGATCGGTTCGCGCGGTGTTTATGCCAATCCGATCCTGCCGGATTTCATGGTCTTCCTGAATTATCAGGAGTTGCCCTGGTTCTGGCTCGGCTTCGACCGGTTCTGGTTCGCCGCGCTGATGGTCATGGCCGTGCCCGGTCTGCTCGCCTTCGTGTTCGGCTGGTTCGCCTTCCGCTCCCGCGTCACCGGCGTTTACCTCTCCATCATCACCCAGGCCATGACCTATGCGCTGCTGCTGGCTTTTTTCCGCAACGACATGGGCTTCGGCGGCAATAATGGCCTGACCGACTTCAAGGACATTCTGGGTTTTCCGGTCCAGGCTCAAACGACACGCGCAACATTGTTTGCCCTGAGCGCCTTTGCACTGGCTCTGGGCGTTTTGGTCACAGCTGCCATCGTCGGCTCAAAATACGGAAAGCTGATGATCGCCGTGCGCGACGCCGAGCCACGCACGCGCTTCCTTGGCTGGCGGCCGGAAAACGTGAAGCTCTTCGCCTTCGTGGTGTCTGCCGTCATGGCCGGCATCGCCGGTGCGCTTTACGTGCCGCAGGTCGGCATCATCAATCCCGGCGAATTCGCACCGGCCAACTCCATCGAAGTTGTGGTGTGGACGGCAGTTGGCGGGCGCGGCACGATCATCGGACCGATCATCGGGGCGCTGCTGGTGAATGGCGCCAAGAGCTGGTTCACCGGCGCATTGCCCGAACTCTGGCTGTTTGCGCTGGGCGGGCTGTTCATCTTCGTCACGCTGTTCCTGCCCAAGGGCATCCTCGGCCTCTACGACCAGTGGACGGGCCGTCGCCGTCGCATACGCAAACAAGAGCTCGCGCCCTTGCCCGGCGCCGAAGTCCAGCCGGCGGAATGAGCATGAGCAAAAGCGGGACAATCCTCTACCTCGACGGCGTGTCGGTGGCCTTCGACGGCTTCAAGGCGATCAACAATCTGTCGCTGGTGCTCGACCGGGGTGAGATGCGGGCCATCATCGGTCCCAACGGCGCCGGCAAGACCACCATGATGGACATCATCACCGGCAAGACCCGGCCGAATTCCGGACAGGTCTTCTTTAACGGCGATATCGATCTCACCAAGCATGATGAAGCCGACATCGCCACGATGGGCATTGGCCGCAAGTTCCAGAAGCCGACGGTGTTCGAGAGCCATACGGTCGAGGACAATCTGGTTCTGGCACTCGCCGGAGAGCGTTCGATACTGTCGGCTCTGTTCGCGCGCCGATCGTCAGGGGAAAGTGTGCGGATCGACGAGATCCTCCAAACGGTCCGTCTCACCCACCGCCGCGACGATCTCGCCGCCGACCTCAGCCATGGCCAGAAGCAATGGCTGGAGATCGGCATGCTGCTGGCGCAGGATCCAAAGCTGCTCCTGGTCGACGAGCCTGTGGCCGGCATGACCGATGCGGAAACGGAAGAAACTGCAAGGCTCCTCAAGGACATAGCGCGCGATCATTCCGTGATCGTGGTCGAACACGACATGCATTTTGTCAGGGAACTCGGCGTCAAGGTCACCTGCCTGCATGAAGGCTCGGTGCTGTCCGAAGGATCGCTCGACCATGTTTCCGCCGACCCGCGCGTGGTCGAAGTCTATCTCGGACGGTGAGAAGCAGCATGCTCGAAGTCAAAAACGCGGTTCTGCATTATGGCGCGGCGCAAGCTCTACGCGGGGTTTCGATCCAGGCCGAGCCGGGCAAGATCACCTGCGTGCTTGGCCGCAACGGCGTCGGCAAGACCAGTCTGATGCGCGCGATCGTCGGTCATCATCGGCTCACCTCGGGCAGCGTGCAGTTCGAGGGCAGGTCGATCGGCTCTACGGCCGCGTATGATCGAGCCCGTTCTGGCATCGGATTTGTGCCGCAAGGGCGGGAAATCTTCCCGCTTTTGACCGTAAAGGAGAACCTTTTTACCGGTTTTGCGCCGCTAAACCGGAAAAACAGGAGCATTCCTGCTGATGTTTTCCAGCTTTTTCCGGTGCTGAATGCGATGCTGGCACGACGCGGCGGCGATCTTTCCGGTGGCCAACAACAGCAACTCGCGATCGGCCGGGCATTGGTCATGCGGCCAAAAATGCTGATCCTCGACGAACCCACAGAAGGCATCCAGCCTTCGATCATCAAGGATATCGGACGCGCTCTGCAATTCCTTCGCGACCAGATGGGCATGACGATCCTGCTGGTCGAACAATATCTCGACTTCTGCCGGCAGCTCGCCGACACCATCTACATCATGGATCGCGGTGAGATCTTGCATTCGGGGCCAGCCAGCGATCTCGACATGCCTGAGGTAAAGCGGCATCTCACCGTCTGATATCATGCAATTTCAGCTCACGAACGCAGCGCCGCCTATCACCATGCAACGCTCCTCCGGCACAGGCCGGCTGGGTACGCAGTTGCGCGATGGCCGCACCCGGCTGGCGACGCTCTATCAGGAAGGCTGCTGCAAGCTTCGATTGCCGCGGGCGCACGGATCGGCGCTGGAAGCCGTGCTCATCAACACGTCCGGCGGCCTTACGGGCGGCGATGCGATTGCCTGGGAAGCCGAGGCTTCCGCCGGCTGCAAGGTGGTGCTGACGACGCAAGCCTGCGAACGAGCTTACCGGTCAACCGGCGATGCAGCCGCAATTTCGGTGAAGCTTCAGGCTGAGCGCGATGCTCATCTCGACTGGCTGCCGCAGGAAACGATCCTGTTCGAAAGGAGCCGGCTGGAGCGCAGGCTTGAGGTCGATCTGGAGGAGGGCGCCACCTTTACGGCGGTGGAAGCGGTTCTCCTTGGCCGCGAGGCCATGGGCGAGACGGCGCGCCGTGCCTGCCTCAGCGATAACTGGCGCATTCGCCGCAACGGGCGGCTGATCCATGCGGAAGCGACACGTCTGGACGGAACCGACATCGAACGCGGCGCCCTGTCGCTTCTCGCCGGCAATAACGCCTTTGCCACCGTTCTGGCGATAACGCCCGATGCCGCAGAAAAATTGCAAGCGCTGCGCTCCTTGCTTCCGGCGCATGTCGCAGCCGGTGCAAGCGTCATCGAGGATCGGCTGGTTCTGCGCGCGCTCGCGCCATCAGGCCTTGCGCTGCGACGCATTCTAGCTCCAGCAATTGCGCTGCTTTCAGGCGCCGGTACGCTGCCGCGCTTGTGGACCATCTGAGAAGGACCGGACGATGAATCTCACGCCGCGCGAAAAAGACAAGCTGCTGATTTCCATGGCGGCCATGGTCGCGCGACGCAGGCTGGAGCGCGGCGTGAAGCTCAACCATCCCGAAGCCATCGCGCTGATCAGCGATTTCGTGGTGGAAGGTGCGCGCGACGGGCGCTCGGTCGCCGATCTCATGGAAGCCGGCGCGCATGTGATTACGCGCGAGCAGGTCATGGAAGGCGTGCCTGAAATGATCCACGACATCCAGGTCGAGGCAACATTCCCGGACGGCACCAAGCTGGTGACCGTTCACGAGCCGATCCGCTGATTACTAGCAATTTCCGAGGGAACACCCATGATGATCCGCAACCGCCTGGCAATCAGCGCTTTCGTTTTTCTCGCGGCAACCGTGCCCGCTTTCGCGCATCTCGATCCTGGCGAGCACGGCTCGTTTGCAGCAGGCTTCTCGCATCCGCTGTTTGGCGCCGATCATATCTTGGCCATGGTCGCGGTCGGACTTTGGGCGGCTCTNNATGCTCGGTTTTGCTGCAGCCCTCTTCGGCGCGCCGCTGCCCTTCGTGGAACCTGTGATCCTCGCTTCCGTCGTCGTCATCGGGCTGGCAGCGGCTGCCGCGCTCAAGGTTCCCACGCCGGCGGCCATGGCGATGGTTGGCTTCTTCGCCTTCTTCCATGGCCATGCGCATGGCGGGGAACTCGGCGAGGCAGGGGCTGCGTCCTTCATGATCGGCTTTGCGCTGGCCACCGCTTTTCTGCATCTGGCGGGCGTGGTGATCGGCCTTGGACTGGGGCGGGTGTTTGGCGGTCCATTTGGCCAGATGGTGACGCGCGGCGCCGGTGGTCTGACGGCACTGGCCGGTCTTTGGCTGGCGCTCGGAGCCTGACGCCATGATCCCCGGAGAAGTGATCCCACAAAGCGGCGACATCGAGCTGAACGCCGGCGCGCCGCAGCTCGCGCTGGAAGTCGCCAATACCGGCGATCGGCCGGTTCAGGTCGGCTCGCACTACCACTTCTTCGAGGTCAACGAAGGTCTGCGCTTTGAGCGCGACAAGGCGCGTGGCATGCGCCTCGACATCGCGGCAGGAACGGCCGTGCGGTTCGAACCGGGACAAACCCGCGAAGTACGGCTCGTTCCGCTTGGCGGCGCGCGCAGGGTTTACGGCTTCCAGCAGAAGATCATGGGAAAACTCTGATGCCGGCAAAGATCTCCCGCGCGGCCTATGCCGACATGTACGGCCCGACCGTCGGCGATAAGGTCAGGCTTGCCGACACCGAGCTCTTCATCGAGGTCGAGAAGGATTTCACCGTCTATGGCGAGGAGGTGAAGTTCGGCGGCGGCAAGGTGATCCGTGACGGAATGGGTCAGAGCCAAGCTACGCGCGCGCAAGGGGCCGTCGATACCGTCATCACCAATGCTCTGATCGTCGATCACACCGGTATCTACAAGGCCGATGTCGGTCTGCGCGACGGCATGATCGCCGCCATCGGCAAGGCGGGCAATCCCGATACGCAGCCTGGCGTCACGATCATCGTCGGGCCCGGCACTGAGGTGATCGCGGGCGAAGGCAAGATCCTCACGGCCGGCGGTTTCGACACGCATATCCATTTCATCTGCCCGCAGCAGATCGAAGAGGCCCTGATGTCGGGCCTGACCTCCATGCTCGGCGGCGGCACGGGACCAGCGCATGGCACGCTTGCCACGACCTGCACGCCCGGTCCGTGGCATCTCGGTCGGATGATCCAGGCTTTCGATGCCTTTCCCATGAACATCGGTTTGGCCGGGAAGGGCAACGCCTCGCTGCCCGGTGCGCTGATCGAGATGGTGGAAGGTGGAGCCTGCGCGCTGAAGCTGCATGAAGACTGGGGCACGACGCCGGCCGCGATCGACAATTGCCTGAACGTTGCCGACGACTTCGACGTTCAGGTGATGATCCACACAGATACGCTGAATGAAAGCGGCTTCGTGGAAGACACGCTGGCAGCCTTCAAGGGCCGCACCATCCATTCCTACCATACGGAAGGGGCGGGCGGCGGTCACGCGCCGGATATCATCAAGGTCGCGGGCTTTGCCAATGTCATCCCGTCGTCCACCAACCCGACGCGGCCTTATACCCGCAACACGGTTGCCGAGCATCTCGACATGCTGATGGTGTGCCATCATCTCGACGCCTCGATTCCCGAAGACGTGGCCTTCGCGGAAAGCCGCATCCGCAAGGAAACGATTGCCGCGGAAGACATTCTGCACGACCTCGGCGCTTTCTCGATCATCTCGTCGGACAGCCAGGCGATGGGCCGCGTCGGCGAGGTCATCATCCGCACCTGGCAGACCGCCGACAAGATGAAGCGCCAGCGCGGGGCCTTGCCGGAAGAGAGTGGCGACAACGACAATTTCCGCGTCCGCCGCTATATCGCCAAGTACACGATCAACCCGGCGATCGCGCACGGGGTTTCGCGCTACATCGGCTCCATCGAGGTCGGCAAGCGCGCCGATCTCATTTTGTGGAAGCCGGCCTTCTTCGGCGTCAAGCCGGAACTGGTTCTGCTTGGCGGCACCATCGTCGCCGCGCCCATGGGGGATCCGAACGCGTCCATTCCAACACCGCAGCCGATGCACTACCGCCCGATGTTTGGCGCATATGGCAAGGCGGTGTCGGCATCGTCCGTGACCTTCACGTCCCGCGCGGCACTCGACAGCGGTTTGCGCGAGCGGCTTGGCGTCGATAAGGCCATGATCGCGGTTGAGAATACGCGCGGCGGGATCGGCAAGGCCGCGATGAAACTCAATGATGCCACGCCGCATCTGGAGGTCGATCCGGAGACCTATGAAGTCCGGGCGGATGGCATGCTGCTGACCTGCGAACCGGCGGACGTGCTCCCGATGGCGCAGCGATACTTTCTGTTTTAGCTGCTGCTCCAATTGCAGAGACGGCTTAGCTGAGGTGCAGCGCCTTCTCTGCCGTTGCCGACGTTCCGAGCGTCATTCGCTTGAAGCGAGACAGCTTCGGATAGGCCTGCGGGTCGTCAGATAGACACCTTGTCGGGATCCAAGCTAAGCTCGATCAAGCATGGTCCGTTCCGGCTGGTCAGCGTTTTCAGCGCTACCTCGAGCTCCGCTGGATTTGTGACCTTACAAGCGGTCATACCCATGGCACGCGCTATGCCGGTAAAATCAGGCGGGCTTGTCATGGACAGAGCGGGCGACATGCCCTTGTTCGTGAACTGGATGTGTTCAGCGCCGTAGCTGCCATCGTTGCAGAGGATAATGGCAAGGTCGAGCTTCTCGCGCACCACGGTCGACAGCTCGGTCAAGCCGCCCATGGTGAGGCCGCCGTCGCCGGCAACTAGAACCGTCAGTTTGTCAGGTGCCGCTCTTGCTGCCCCGATCGCTTCGCCGAGGCCGCAGCCGATTGAGGCGAAATTGGCAGTATAAACGAGATGGCGCGGGTCGCTCACGGGAACATTTCGCCAGGCGGAAACCACGAAGCGGCCAAGATCCGTCACGAGCACCCGGTCGCAAGGCAAGGCTTGATGGATCCGTCGCAAGGCGGGTTCATAGTCGATGGTGCCGTCCGATGTCTCGCGCGCTGGCGGCAGTTGTGCTTGTGCCTCTGCCTCTCGCGACAAGGCTTCGGCGAGATCGGCATCGGTTGCGCCCGATGGTGCAATCTCGGCCAAATCCAGCATTTCAACAATCTTGTCGGCCATCGAAGCGGGGTCGGCAATCAACAGCATGCCCGGATCGGTGCGCCGGTCGTTATCCAGCGGATCGCCCAGAATCTGGATCACGCGCTTACCGTTGAGCAGCTTGCCGTTATCGGTCGTCAACCGGCTGAGGCTTGCGCCAAAGGCGATGACGCAGTCGGACCTCAGCAGTGTTTCGAGGGCGACAGGGCGGGCAAGCGTCCCGAGAACGCCCAAGTCGAAGGGTGCGCCGTAGAACAGGCCGGATGCTTTCAGTGTCGTCGCGACGGGCGCTTCGAGGCGGGCCGCGAGCCGGAGGAGCGCAGCCTTCGCATCCGGCGCTATGGCGCCTCGGCCGGCAAGGATGAGAGGCCGCTTGGCCGAGGCAATCGCACCAAGGGCCTCGTCGAACGCGTCACCTTCAACGATGGCACTGCGAACAACAGGAATGGGCAGCTTCACCGGACTTGCAGCCGTCTTCTCCCATTGCAGATCTGCGCGCATGTTGAACACAACGGGCCGCCGCTCGAGGCGAGCTTGCCGAAAGGCACGCGCCAGATCGCTCGAGGCAGTATCCGGCGTTCGCATGTCCACGAAGCCGGCACCTGTTGCCTTGACCAACTCGCGCTGATCGATCTTCTGCAAATGTTCGCGATCATGCGGCGCCGTGTCGCCGCAAAGCAAGACCACCGGAACACCGCCCTTGGCGCCCTCCGCCAAGGCAGTCATGGCATTGGTAAGAGCCGGCCCATGGGTGATTGTCGCCACGCCAGTCTGCCCGGACACCTGGGCATAGCCGAGTGCCGCGAGAACCGCCGTTGCTTCGTGAGAACACGCCGTATAGCGGCCCCAGCCTGCGCGCACCCAGGCATCGACCATGTAGAGGTTGGCATCACCAATCAGGCCGAAAAGCTCCGTCACGCCGTGAGCGTGGAGGGACTGGGCCACAAGCTCGAAAACCGGTTTCATAGCGTGCATCCTGTGAAAGCCTTAGTGTTCGATCGCGTGTGACGAATAGGGGAAACGCCCGTCAGAAACGATGCACGCGCAGGCCCAAGACCTTTTCCGATATGATGACAACTAGGATGGTGACGACGATCGAGACGGTCGAAACGGCGGCCGCTTCCGGCGTGTAGTTCGTCTTCAGGTAATCGAACAGCTGGATCGGCAGCGTGGAACTGCCGATGCTCTTCAGCATGAAGCTAATGGTGAAGACGTCGAAGGAGATCACAAAAGCAAACAAGCATCCGCTGAAGACGCCGGGCTTGATCAGCGGCAAGGTGATGCGGCGGAAGCGGGTCCAGCGGCTGGCGCCCAGCGACTGCGCTGCCATCGACCAGTCAGGATCGTAGCCCTCGAGACTGGAGGTCACGTTCATGAACACGAAGGGCAGCGTGATCAGCACATGGCCGACGAGGAGGCCGAACATCGTGGTGGTGCCGATGCCGATGGCATACACAAAGAAGAGCAGCGAGATCGCCGTCAGCACTTCTGGAAGAAGCAGCGGCGACAGCATGGCGATCCGGATGGTTTCCTTCGAGCGGGCCGCATAGTTCACGTAGTAAACGGCGGCCATCGTACCTATGATGCCCGACACCACCATGGCGACTGCCGCGATCCAGAGCGACGTGCGGATCGCACGCATGAAGACTTCATTGTTGAGGAAGGCCACATACCAGCGCAGTGAGAAACCCTGCGGCGGAAAGGTCAGGAACTCGCCTGAGTTGAAAGATGCGCCGACCACGACGGCGATCGGCAGAAGCAGGAAAATGTAGATGATGACCGAATAGATGTTGAGTGCCTGACGCGCCATCATCCGACCTTCCACTTCATCCGCGTGGCGCGGGCAAAAATCATCACGATCACCGCACCGATCGCCGACAGCATGAGCGCGAGCGCCGCGCCCAGGGGCCACTGGAACGTGTCG